>JAFRTK010000011.1 GCA_017427165.1 Clostridia bacterium | reverse complement strand
CTACATCGCCGATACCGGCAACAACCGGATTGTGAAGCTGGCCGGCGATCTGAAGACGGTAAAAGGCATCATCAGCGGCTTTGAGGCGGACGGCACGGCGCAGACTTTCAGCGCGCCTTCCGGTGTGGCCGTATCGGAAAAGCACCGGCTGTATATCGCTGACAGCCAGAACCGCCGGATCGTAGTGCTGGAGGCGGACGGAACCTTTGTGAAATACGTGCAGAACCCGCAGAGCGAGGTGCTGGACGAGGGATATGTGTTTACCCCGCTGCGGGTATCGGTAGACTACGCGGACCGCGTGTATGTGATCGCCCAGAACATGTTCCAGGGCATCATGGTGTTCAGCGAAGAAGGGGCGTTTACCGGGTTCTTCGGCACGATCAGCGTGAAGATCTCCATGTGGGAGAAATTCTGGCGGAAGCTGGCGACCAAGGAAGAACGGTCCAAGCAGCAGCTGTTTATCCCGACCGAGTTTACGGGAATCGATGTGGACGACGAGGGATTCGTATACGCTTCGAACAAGGACACGGACGGCAAACAGGCGGTACGCCGGCTGAACCCAAAGGGGCAGGACGTGATCCGCAAGGGCCCGACGCAGAACCTGGGCGGCGACCGCGTATACGGAAACATCGGCAATTACGCCGGACCGAGCCAGATCGTGGACGTGGTGTACCGGAAGCATGGGATCTATTCCCTGCTGGACGCCCGGCGGGGCCGGATTTTTACCTATGACCACGAGGGCAACCTGCTGTACATCTTCGGCGGCATCGGTTCCCAGGCGGGAACCTTCCAGACCCCGGCGGCGATCGAACAGCTGGGGAACCGGCTGCTGGTGCTGGATTCCCAGCAGGGGAACCTGACCATCTTCGCCGAGACGGAGTACGGATCCCTGATCAACCAGGCGGTGAGCCTGCGGTATGACGGGGACGAGAGCCTGGCGGTTCCGCTGTGGCAGGAGGTGCTGCGGCTGGACGAGATCAACGAGCTGGCGAACACCGGCATCGGCAAGGCGTACCTGTCGGCCGGGGATAACGAGAACGCCATGCTTTACCTGCGGCGCGGCATGAACCGGGAGTATTACTCGGTGGCCTTCAAACGCTGGCGGAATGAGCGGCTGCGGAACAACATCAGCTGGATCCTGAGCGGAATCATCGCAGCGGTCGCGCTGGGCGTGATCAGCGTGAAGGCGGTCCTTCCCCGGATCCGGAAGCGGGGAAAAAGGAGGAATGCGGCATGAAGCGGAGCGGAAAATGGCAGCATTTCTTCTACACGGTGAGCCATCCCGCGGACGGATACTACTGGATCCGGCACCAGGAGAAGGGCAGCCTGGGGATCGCATTCCTGATGGTGATCCTGTACGGCATCGCGTTCTCCATGAACCGGATCAGCGCGAGCTTTATCGTGAACGACATTGAGCCGCGGACCGTGAACCTGCCGGCGGAGCTGGCGGGTGTGATCGCCCTGTACTTTATCCTGTGCGTGGGCAACTGGTCGGTGACATGCCTGATGGAAGGGGAAGGCCGGTTCCGGGACATCCTGACCGCAACGGGCTACGCCCTTTTCCCGATGCTGGTGACCACGGTGGCGGCCACGGCGGTTTCCCACCTGGTGGCGGAAAACGAAGAGGCCTTCTACACCATCCTGATGGGGCTCGGAACCGCCTATACGGCGGTGATGCTGCTGATTGGCATCATGCAGATCCACAATTACACCTTCGGGAAGACGCTGGTGACCCTGTTCCTGACGGTGGTGGCCATGCTGATCATTATCTTCCTGATGCTGCTGGTGTTCAACTTTATCACCCAGGTGTACTCATTCTTCCGCGGGATCTATATGGAACTGGTGTTCCGCGTATGAGGAGGGAAAGCAAGATGAAAAACCCGAATAAGCTGCCCCTCCCGACCGCCGTGCGGCGGACGCTGTGGATTCTCGCAGCCCTGGCAGTCATTGCCGCGGCGGTGTTCCTGGGATGGTACCTGGTGAACTACCGCGGATATGACGCGTACAAAGCCTATATCACCGCGCCCGCGGCGCTGGAAGAGGGGACGGAACTGAAAACGGCCCGGGACCCGGAAAACCGTGTGCCGGGATTCAGCCTGGCGGCGGAAAACGACCGGCTGGGACTGTACCTGGAGGAGAAGACCGCCGGGATCGCGCTGTATGACAAGGAAACCGGCCGGGTGATCTACTCCAATCCGCAGGACGCGGCCAGCGACCCGGTGGCCAAATCCGGGCTGAATCAGGGTAACCTGAAGAGCCAGTTTATCCTGAACTACCTGGACACGAACTCCCGTGAAGGCACCCCGTGGAGCTCCTACGCGAAGGCAGTTGAGAACGGACAGATTGAGTACCAGCGGATTGAGAACGGATTCCGGGCGGTATACACGCTTTCGAATGAAAAACTGATGCTGGTGCCGCGGCAGATGACGGCGGAATGGTACGAAATCCTGTCGCAGGCAGGCAAGAAGCAGGCGGCCAAATCCTACGTGCCTGATGAGGAGAGCGGCCTGTATGTGCTGAAGTCCCAGGGTGTTACGGCACGGCACCGGCAGCAGATTGACGCGGACGCCCGGAAAGCCGGATTCACCATTGAAGACTATGAGGAAATGGAAGCACTGGCGGAGGCGGATGACGAGGAAGCGGCGGAAAGCCTGTCCTTTGTAATCACACTGGACTACACGCTGACGGCGGACGGCCTGCGGGTCACCATTCCCTATGAAGGCATCTCGGAAACCGGCGGCGGCAAGGTGCGCACCATCCAGCTGCTGCCGTTCCTGGGAGCGGCAGGGGCCGATGAAGAAGGCGACCTGGTGGTACCGGACGGAAGCGGCGCCCTGATCCACTTCAACAACGGAAAGACGACCGCGCCCCAGTACAACCAGAGCATCTACGACCTGGACCTGATTGACAGCGACTTCACGGCAACCCAGAACATCCAGACCGCCCGGCTGGCACTGTACGGGATCTGCCGGAAGGATTACAGCGTGCTGGCCACCTGTGACCGGGGCGCGACCCTGGCCACCGTGACAGCGGACGTGGCCGGCCGGAACAACAGCTACAACTATGCCTATTTCACCTTCCGGCTGAGGCGGACGGACACGCTGGTGGTGGCCGGGGAGGACGCGGTGGTTGCGGAGGCAGACGCCTACCCGGTGGACTGCGCGGTGACCTACCGGATCCTGGACAGAGAGTACACCGGATACAACGGCCTGGCCAAGGCCGTGCGGGAGAAACTGCTTGCGGACGGATCGCTGGCCATGAAGGCAGAGGCGGAAGGGGATGTTCCCTTCTACTGCGACATCATCGGCGGCGTGAAGGAAACCGCCCACTGGATGGGCATCCAGTACCTGCGGGTGATGCCGATGACTGCCTTTGAACGGGCGGAGGAAATGCTGGCGGAGCTGGCGGACGGACAGATTTCCAACCCGCGGGTAAACCTGCAGGGATGGATGAACGGCGGATATTACCACGACCCGGTAAACCACATCTCCGTGCTGAACGAGCTGGGCGGGGAAGCCGGCCTGAAGCGCCTGCGCGATGCGGCGGAGGCCGCCGGCGGGAAGGTATATCCGGATGCGGCGGTCCAGCTGGTGACGGAAATTGCCAAAGGCTTTTTCCGCAGCGAGGAAGCCAGCCGCTACTATGCCAAGGGCTATGTGGCCGAGCTGGGCGTGATCGGACCGGTTACGCTGCGGCGGACCGCGACAATGGGCTTTACCGAACGCGGCTATATGCTGCTGTCTCCCCGGTTCCTGCCGCGGTACGCGGAGCGGCTGGCGGCCGCCGCGGACCGGCTGGGACTGGACGCACTGAGCCTGCGGGATCTCGGAAACGAGGTGCACGCGGACAAGCGCCGGACGAATGTGATCAGCCGGGAGGCGGACCTGGACCTGGTGAAAGCGGCCTTCGGGACGATCGGCGGCGAAAACCGCGAGCTGATGGTGAGCGGCGGGAATGACTACAGCTTCCCCTACGTCCGCCATGTGATCAACGCACCGGTGGAAGCGACGATGTTCGCAATTGTGGATGAGCAGATCCCGCTGTGGGAGATGATCACCCACGGGGCAATCGACTACTGCGGATCCGCGCTGAACCTGGCGCAGAGCGGGGACAAAAGGGCAGCACTGCTCCACCTGGTGGAATACGGCGCGTCGGTACATTACACATTCACGTGGAACAGCTCGGCGGACATGAAGTATACCGGGCTGAACAACAACTACGCGACGACCTTCTCCGCATGGAAGGATGAAGCCGCGGAGAGCTACCGTTTTGTGAACGAAGCGCTGCGCCGCGTGAGCGGGGCGGAGATGATCCGGCACGAACGGATCACCGATACGCTGGCCCGGGTGGCCTACTCCAACGGGACCGTGCTGTATGTGAACAGCGGGGAGAGCGACGCGGAGGCGGACGGGTACCGGATCCCGGCAATGAATTACCTGGCGGCGGGAGGTGAGGACGAATGACGGCCATTCGCAGGAAAAGGAGCATTTTCCACCTTTCCTATGAGCAGCGGAATGCCGCGCGCGGATACCGGTTTATCCTCCCGTGGCTGATCGGCTTCCTGGTGTTTTACGCCGGATGCCTGGTGCAGCTGGGCGAATTCAGCCTGTCGAAGATCGGGCTGGATGCCGCAACGGGCATGACGAAGGAATACGTCGGCTTCAGCAACTACATTGAGGCGTTTACAAGCCACGCGACCTTCAAGCAGACGCTGACGTCCTCACTGATCGACATGATGATCGACCTGCCGATGATCATCTTCTTCAGCCTGTTTGTGGCAATGATGCTGAACCGGAAGTTCAAAGGGCGGGCGGTGGTCCGGGCGATCTTCTTCCTGCCGATTATCCTGAGCGCGGACGCGGTCGGCAACGCGATCACCCGGGCAACGGAGCTGGTGAACGCCGGCGTTTCCGGCGCGAGCCTGGAGGCGGCTTCCGCGGGCGGCGTCTCCGTGGCGTACTACATGGAGCTGTTCGGGGAACTGGCAATTCCGGATTCCATCCTGGGATACATCGTGGATACGGTGAACCGGATTTCCACGATCATCAAGGGTTCCGGCGTGCAGATCATCCTGTTTATCGCGGCGCTGCAGTCGATCCCCGGTTCGCTGTACGAAGTGGCCCGGATTGAAGGCGCCACGGGGTATGAAACCTTCTGGAAGGTGACGTTCCCGATGGTGATGCCGCACATCATTACCAACACGATCTACACGGTGGTGGACCGGTTTACCTCCAGCGAGGTGATCGGGCTGGCGACCCGGACCTACAAGGAACTGTACAACTACGGCCTGTCCTCAGCGTTCTCCGTGGTCTCCACGCTGGTGACCATCCTGATCCTGGGACTGATCGTATACCTGCTGAACAAGCGGGCTTTCTACTACAACTGAGGGGAGGAAGGACAAGATGACCGCAAACACGGCGAGCAACAAGCTGACCTGGCGGGAATTCCGGAGTTCCCCGGCCTACGCCAACCGGCGGGACAAAACGCTGACCGGCCTGAAGAACTTCGCGATCGGCCTGTTCCGGCTGATCGTGATTGCCGGGATCAGCTACGTGATCCTGGCGCCGGTGATCAATATAATCGCGAATTCCTTCTTCTCCCGGCAGGACTCCATTAACCCGATGGTATTCACGATTCCGATCAGCCCGACGCTGGAACGGTACACGATGGCGATCAAGTACCTGGATTATCTGCCGGTGCTGGGCAGCACGCTGCTGTATGTATTCGGGGTAACGCTGATCCAGCTGCTGGTTTGTTCCATGGCCGGATACGGGTTTGCCCGGTATAAGTTCCCGCTGAAGAGTATCCTGTTTGCCTTTGTGCTGGTGACGATCGTGATTCCGCTGAACACCATCCAGTTTCCGCTGTACACGACGTTCCGCTTCTTTGACCCGCTGGGGATTGTGAGCCTGTTCAACGGCGGCAAGGGGATCAACCTGCTGCAGACGCCCTGGCCGACCGTGCTGATGTCCCTGTTCGGGTGCGGGCTGCGGTCCGGGCTGTACATCTACATCTTCAACCAGTTTTTCCGCGGGCTGCCGAAGGAAATTGAGGAAGCGGCGTTGGTGGACGGCGCCGGGACGGGACGGACGTACTTCACGATCATGATGCCGAACGCGGCGCCCGCGGTGATCACCGTGGCGGTGTTCTCCATCGTATGGCAGTACAACGACTCATTCTTCGCCAACACCTTCAACATCAGCGACTCCATCCTGGTGACCCGGAAGCTGGAATCGCTGATCAACGTGATCGCGAACGCCGAAAAGATCCAGACCATCCGGGAACAGCAGCTGTATTTTGATGCCGGCGTTGTGCTGGTGCTGGTGCCGGTGGTGGTGATCTACCTGCTGCTGCAGCGGCGGTTTATCGAGGGCGTGGAGCGGTCCGGCATTGTGGGCTGAGCCCCCATTCATCTGTTACCCAACCCGGGATCGGGTAAAAATATTAAAGGAGGAAAATCCCGTGAAGAAAATCATTTCCTGGTTGCTGGTTGCCGTGTTGGCAATCGGTATGTGCTCCTGGGCGTCCGCCGAGACGGCTGACGCGCTCGACTTCGAGGACGGCAATTTCGCTTTCCTCGGTGTTGGCGCCGCCAAGCCGAACGCGGACACCGCAACCGCGCTGGAGATCGTTGAATACAACGGCTCCAAGGCGCTGAAGGTCGCAGCGCAGGGGATTCCCTACGTTGCCCTGAACATCGAAGGCCTGGCCGGCGACAAGCTGGCAGACGTGGCCGCCATCTCCTTTGACATCGGCGTGGACAAGGCCGCGGACGGCAAGTTCTACGCGGTGTCCGGCGTGGTGTACAGCTACACCGGTGAGGCTGCGGATGAAAACAAGGCCAACTGGTCCGTGTACATGGAAAAGAAAAACCCGCGCAATGTGAAGATCGACTTCAAGGCCGCCTTCACCGCGGGAGCGGGCAACTATGTGATGATCTCCAGGGAAGACCAGGCGGGCGGAGAACCCGCGACCTTCTACCTGGACAACATCAAGCTGCTGGACAAGGACGGCAACGCGATCGCGCTGGATACCACCGCGGTGTACGTGGCGGAAGCTTCCGAGCGTGACATGAGCAACCTGGTGGCGCTGACCAATGCTGTGGAATTCCCGGATTTCCACAAGTCCGCCGGCGCATGGGCGCAGGACGGCCTGGAAATGCCGCAGGAAATCATTGACGCGCTGGTTCCCGGTTCCGTGGTGGAAGTGGAATTCGCGAGCGCGGACGGCTCCATGTGGATCGTCATGCCGTGGGCGGCTGCCGGCTGGATGCGCGTGGGCCAGGGTACCGCGGCGATCAACAACAGCAAGACGATTGCCCAGATCCCCTATGAGATGATCGAAGCCCTGTGCGGCGAAGACAAGAGCACCTGGGGTGCGATGATGCAGTGCGAAGCGGCTTCCGACTGGGAAGTGTTCGCGGTGCGCGTAGGCCAGCGGGCCAACCAGATCGTGCTGAAGAACGCGGTGGAATTCCCCGGATTTGCCAAGTCCGCCGGCGCATGGGCGCAGGACGGCCTGGAAATGCCGCAGGAAATCATCGATGCGCTGGTTCCCGGATCCGTGGTGGAGATCACCTACGCCTCTGAGGATGGCGACATCTGGCTCGTTATGCCGTGGGCAGCAGCCGGCTGGATGCGTGTTTCCCAGGGAACAGCCACCAAGATCGGCGGCAAGGCCTATATCACCTATGAAGAAATCGCTGCGCTGTGCGGCGAGGACAAGGGCACCTGGGGTGCCATGATGCAGTGCGAAGGCTCCTCCGCGTGGGAGGTTTACAGCGTCCGCGTCGGCCAGAAGGCTGAGTTCTTCGGACTGACCAACCTGGTTTCCTTCCCGGGATTTGCCAAGTCCGCCGGCGCATGGGCGCAGGACGGCCTGGAAATGCCGCAGGAAATCATTGACGCGCTGGTACCCGGTTCCGTGGTGACCATCTCCTACGAATCCGAAGACGGCAGCATGTGGCTCGTGATGCCCTGGGCGGCAGCCGGCTGGATGCGCGTCGGCAACGACGGCACTGACGTGGCGAACGGCTCCATCGCGCAGGTGACCTACGAGCAGATCGCGGCGGTATGCGGCGAGGACAAGAGCACCTGGGGCGCCATGATGCAGTGCGAAAGCGCTTCCGCCTGGACGGTTTACTCCGTGGCAGTCGGCCAGGCGATCAAGTAAAAACCATCTGAACAGGAAAGGAGAACAATCCATATGAAAAAACTGACAGCTGTACTGCTGGCGCTGGCGCTGGTCCTCTCCCTGGCCGCAACGGCACTGGCGGAAGATCCGCGGAATATCACCATCGCCCTGTGGTGGGACATTTACTATGACTCCAACGATGAATCCTGGGAAGACAATGAGGCGGCGACCGGCAAGGACACCGACCTGATGCGGTTTGACAACGTGAAGACCATCGAGGACACCTACGGGGTCACCTACGAATTCCAGAACCTGACCTACGCGGGCGTTCAGGACTCCGTGAACAACTCCATCCTGGCCGGTGAACCGGACTGCGACGTGTACATGGTGGAACTGGGCTGGGGCGTTCCCGCCGTGATGAACGGCTATGCCATGGACCTGCGGGACGTGCTGGATCCGGACGATCCGCTGCTGAAGCATGAGGATACGGTGCTGAACTACGTGAACCTGGAAAACGGCGCAGTGAGCCTGCTGACGGTCAACGGCGCGGAGGACCAGGTGGCGGCAACCTATCCGCTGGCCTTCAACCTGCAGATGATCGAGGAAGCGAACCTGGAGGATCCGCGGGACCTGGCCGCGCGCGGCGAGTGGACCTGGGACAAGTTCCGGGAGTACTGCATCGCGCTGACCAAGGACAATGACGGCGACGGCGTGACGGACGTTTACGGCTACGGCGCGTGGATCACCGACTGCCTGCCCTACTGGTACATGTCCAACGGCACCACGCTGGCCTCCACCCCGAAGGAGAACCTCTCCTCCGTGGAAATGGGCGAAACCCTGAAGTTCCTGCAGGACCTGTGGCTTACCGACAAGGCGGCCTATCCGCTGCCGGAAGAAAGCGGCTGGGACGTCTGCCGTTACCTGTACCGGGACAAGAAGGTGGCCTTCACCACCACCGCGGCCTGGATCATGGCAAACTACGACGACTATAACTGGGACGGAAAAGCGGAAACCACGCTGGACTTCGACATGGTGTTTGTGGACTACCCGATCGGACCGCACGGCAACGCCGATACGAATGCGACCAAGATCGCGGCCGGCAGCTTCTACATCATCCCGGTCGGCATCGAGAATCCGAAGCTGGTGTATGACGTATTCCGTGCTTACCAGAACTGGTACCATGACGACGTTGCCCTGCGCGATGATCCGGAAGAACTGGAGTGGTGGTACACCACCACGTCCGACAAGCTGGACCTGCAGGAGTGGAACTTCGAAATCATGAAGAAGATGGGCGAGCGCACTGTTGTGGACTTTGCCGGAACGGTGCTGGAAAGCATGCCGCTGCGTGAGTTTATCAACGGCGATTACACCCCTGCCCAGCTGCAGGAGGAATACAAGCAGGTGGTCCAGGATACGCTGGACCAGATCTTCGCGAACTGAGGAAGAAACCATGGATAATCCGGGGAGCGGCATACGCCGCTCCCTTTTCCTGTGCCTGTATCCCGGGACATGCGGGGCATACCGGCGGATATGCCCGGGGGAGAAGGGGATTGCGCGAACCGGAATTTGTATCTATAATGATACACAAATGCGCAGGACAGAAGAAAAAACGAACCGGGGGAGAGCTTATGCGGAAAATCGCGATAATGGTACTGGCAGTCATCCTGCTGGGCCTGCTGGGCGGATGCGCGGGAAAACCGGCGGACCCGGAAAACCGTGCGATTGTTGTCGGGTTTTCCCAGCTGGGAGCGGAAAGCTCCTGGCGGATGGCCAACACGAAGAGCGTGGAAGCCGCGGCGAAGCAGTACGGATTCGGCCTGATGATGGAAAACGCCAATCAGAAGCAGGAGAAGCAGATTGACGCAATCCGCTCCTTTATTGCGTACCGGGTGGACGTGATCGTGTTTTCCCCGATTGTGGAAACCGGCTGGGACAATGTGCTGAACGAGGCGAAACAGGCGAATATCCCTGTGATCCTGGTGGACCGGATGATCGAATCGGAGAACGCGGATTCGCTGTATACGGCGATTGTCGGTGCGGATTTTTACGCGGAAGGCCGCCGGGCCGGGGAGTACCTGATCCGGAAGGCGGACGCGGAGAAAATGGACCACGTCCGGATCGCGGAGATCAGCGGGACGCCGGACTCCACCCCGATGCGGGACCGGCAGCGCGGATTCCAGGACGCGATCCGGGAGGACAGCCGGTTTGAAATCATTGACAGCATCAGCGGGGATTTCCTGCGCTCAAAAGGCGAGGAATGCATGACGTACCTGCTGGAAAAATACGGAAAAGACGGAATCGACGTGATCTATTCCCACAACGATTCCATGACGCTGGGCGTGCTGGACATCCTGGAAAAGAACGGGATCCGGCCGGCCAAGGATATCATCCTGATTACGGTGGACGGCGAAAAGGAAGCGGTGGAGGCGCTGAAGGCCGGGAGGATCAACTGCGTGGTGCAGTGCTCCCCGGACCTGGGCGACGAGGTGATGAAGCTGGTGCAGGACCTGAAGGCGGGAAAGGAAATCCCGCGGGTCACCCATCCGGATGAGGGCGCCTTCTCCGACCTGGATGACCTGACGGATCCCCGGGTGGAGGGCTTCTGAGCATGGCACGGCAAAGAATGACCAGCATTGTCCGGCAGGTGCGGATATCGGTTACCACGATTGCGCTGCTGCTGATCCTGCCGGTGATCGGCGGGCTGGTTACCACGATCATCTACTCGGAACAGTACCAGGCGATGATCCGCCGGATGGACCGGGCCGCGGAGCAGAAGCCGGTGGTGGAGACCACGCTGGCGGAGAACATGTTTGCCGTGGCGGCCGGACGTTCCTCATTTGCAGACAGCGGCGCGGAAAAGCTGATTGCCCGGGTGGACGGGACGCTGGACGAGCTGCTGGCGGAAACCTCCGGGAACGGCCACCTGCAGCTGACAGTGGCACGGCGGACAATGGAGACGCTGGAGCAGTATATCCTGAAGGTCCGGGACGGCATGGCGGAGGGTATCCCGATTGACGAAATCATCGAAATCGTGGATGAAATCCGCAAAATCGGCGCGCAGGTCGCGGACATGGTGGACGCGTTCATCGGGCAGGAGATCCTGAATGCCCGGGCGACCAGCACCCGCCTGAACCGGGTGGTGCTGATCACAGCCGGCGCGGAATTCCTGCTGCTGATCCTGGCGCTGTTCTATACCCGGTTTGCCATGAACCGGCTGACGGACAATATCCGGACAGCGCTTTCCTCCCTGGAGGCCACGGTGCGGCGGATCGCCGAGGGCGACCTGCGCGACCGGGTGAGCGACCTGGGCGTGGAGGAACTGCAGGAACTGGCGGAGCACATCAACCAGATGGCGGAACGGCTGGAGACCCTGATCGCGGAAACCCGGCGGAACCAGGAGCACCTGGCGAAGGCGGAGCTGCGGACGCTGCAGGCGCAGATCAACCCGCACTTCCTGTACAACACGCTGGACGCGATTGTATGGCAGGCGGAAAGCGGGAAGGGCGACGAGGTGGTGCGCCTGACGCGGAACCTGAGTGACTTCTTCCGCATCTCCCTGTCCTCCGGCGCGGACTGGATTCCGGTGAGCCAGGAACTGAAGCATGTATCCGCCTACCTGAGCATCCAGCAGACACGGTACCGGGATATCCTGACCTACGAGGTGGATTCCCCGGAAGGCATGGAGAACGTGTACATGCTGAAACTGCTGCTGCAGCCGCTGGTGGAGAACGCACTGTACCACGGCATCAAGGAAAAGCGCGGCGGCGGGCGGATTACCGTACGCATGCAGGCGGAGGGCGCGCTGATGCGCTTTACCGTGGCGGATACCGGCAAGGGAATGGCGCCGGAGCAGCTGAAGGAAATCCGGAGGGCGCTGGACGCCGAGAAACCGAGCCTGCAGGCGGCGCTGGAACCGGGGTATTCCGGATTCGGCCTGCGGAACGTGGACATGCGTATCCGGCTGTACTATGAAAAGAAGAAGGGGCTGACCCTCAAATCGGGTCCGGAGGGAACGGAGGTATCCTTTGTGATTCCGATCCGGGCGAGGGAGGAAATCGACCATGATGAAGGTCTTTCTGGTAGACGATGAAATAGCCATCCGGGAAAACCTGCGGAATTCCTTTCCATGGGAGGAGAAGGGATTCCAGCTGGTGGGCGAGGCACCGGACGGGGAAATGGCCCTGCCGATGATCCGCGACCTGGACGTGGATATCCTGCTGACGGATATCCGGATGCCGTTTATGGACGGGATGAAGCTGTGCGAAGAGGTGCAGCGGACGATGCCGTGGGTGGAGCGGATTATCCTGTCCGGATATGACGACTTTGAATACGCCCGGAAGGCGATCAGCCTGGGCGTGCGGGAATACCTGCTGAAGCCGGTGACGGCAAAGGAACTCGGGGACGTGCTGGACCGGGTCCGCAGCCAGATTGAGGAAAAGCGCCGGGAACGGGAAAACCTGACCGCGCTGAAGAACCGCACGATGAACGAGAACGCCTTCCTGCGGGACAAGCTGCTGGAAAGCCTGTTCACCGACGAGGGCGATCCGGCGGACGATGACGCGGTGGTGAGCCAGATGCGCGGGCTGGGCGTGAACCTGATGGCCGGATGCTACGCGGTGCTGGACATCTCCTTTGCATCGGAGGGGGAGGCGCGGGCGGCCTGCCGCGGTGCACTGACGAGCCTGGCGGAAATGAGCGGGGGCACGGTGTTTGTGTGCTCCGGCGCGAAGGGCGCCAGGGCGCTGGTGCTGGGCGACCACCCGGAGGACGTGGAGGAACGGGCGTATTCCTACGCCAACTCCGCGATGCACCTGCCGGAGCTGGAAAACGAACAGAACCTGCTGATCACCATCGGGGATACGGTGGATGATTTCCATGATATCCGCAGGAGCATGCGCAGCGCGCGGCACCTGCGCCACCTGCAGACGGCGGAGGGCCCGGCCAAGCGCAGCATTGTGAGCCCCGGCGGACGCGGAAGCGGATACGGCGAAGGTTCCGTGCTGAAGGCGCGGCTGTTCCTGGAGGAGCATTTCTCCGATCCGAACCTGATGCTTTCCGACGCGGCGGAGGCAGTGCACCTGAGCCAGAGCCACCTGTCCACCATCTTCGCGCAGGAGACGGGAATGACGTTCACACAGTACCTGACCGGGCTGCGGATCTCGCGGGCAAAGGAGCTGCTGGAGACCACGGAGCTGCGGTCCTTCCGGATCGCGGAAGAGGTCGGTTACAACGACGCGCACTACTTCAGCTATATGTTCAAGCGGAACACCGGAATGACGCCCAGCGAGTACCGGAAGAGCTGGCGCGACCAAAAAAAATGAACCAATAATCCAAAGATACTTCCCTTTTTTGGACGAGAAACATGCCAAATACGGAAAAATTTCAACCAAAATCGAAATCCTCTGCATTCAAAAGCAGGGGATTCTTTTTTATAATTCAGGTAAATGGCAGGTATGCCAAAAAAGAATAATCTTTGGGAGGAAAGAATCATGAAGAAACTGTTGGCTCTGGTTATCGCTCTTGTGATGATCCTGTCCGTGTCCCTCGCGCTTGCGGATGGCATCAAGGTCGGCATTGTGAACAACCCGCCGTCTGAATCCGGCTATCGTGAAGCGAATGTGAAAGACTTCGAGAAAGTCTTCTCCGCAGAGAATGGTTACGAAGCCAAGACCTTCTACAGCCTGAAGAACGACGAACAGCTGAACGCTGCGACCCAGTTCATCACGGATGGTGTGGATTATCTGCTGATCTCCGCTGCTGAGACCACCGGTTGGGAAAAGGTCCTGAACGATGCGAAGGAAGCCGGAATCGTTGTTTTCCTGTTTGACCGTATGATCGACTGTGATCCTTCCCTGTATGCCGCGGCTGTCGTGTCCGACATGTCCAAGGAAGGCGATCTGGCCGTTCAGTGGCTGCTGGACCAGAAACTGGATGAATACAATGTTATCCACATCCAGGGCGCAATGGCCAGTGATGCTCAGCTGGGACGTACCGGAGCTCTGGACGCTCAGTTCGAAGCGGGCACCATGAACAAGGTTGTACAGCAGACCGCTACCTGGGATGAAGCGGAAGCCAAGAAGATCACTGAATCCGTGATCAACGCGAAGACCCCCTTCAACGTCATCTATGCTGAAAACGACGGTATGGCCAAGGGTGCTGTGGCTGCCCTGGATGAAGCGGGCATCTCCCATGGCGTTGGCAAGGACGTTATCGTGATGGGCTTTGACTGCAACAAGTGGGCCCTACGGGAACTGCTGGCCGGCAACTGGAACTATGATGGACAGTGCAGCCCCTTCCAGGCTCAGGTAATCAGTGACATGATCCAGAAGCTGGAAGCCGGTGAAGCCATTGAAGGCCTGAACGAAAAGAACCAGATCATCTCCGAGGAAAAGGGATTTGATGCTACCACCCTCACTGAGGATGACATCGCCACCTATGGCCTGGGCGAATAACAGACTGAAAACCAGTAAAGATTAAGGTATGAACGCGCGGTGTGGAGCCGTGGAGGAATCCGCGATCCGCACCGCGCATTTTTCGAAAGGGGAGCAACGAATGGGAGAAATCTTGCTGACGATGCGGGGTATCTGCAAATCCTTTCCGGGCGTAAAAGCGCTGAACAATGTGGACTTTACCCTGCGTGCGGGAGAGATTCATGCCCTGATGGGCGAAAACGGTGCAGGAAAGTCCACGCTGATCAAGGTGCTGACCGGCGTTTATCCAAAGGATACCGGAGAGATCAGTGTAGAGGGACAGCCGATTGCCATTCATTCTCCCCAGGATGCGCAGAAGAACGGTATCGCTACCGTATACCAGGAGATTACACTGTGCCCGAATCTGACTGTGGCAGAAAATATGTTCATCGGCCGGAACGAAAACCTGGTTGTGGACTGGGGCAAAATGGTGAAACGCTCAGATGAACTTCTGAAGAATCTCGGGATCCCGGCCAGGCCGAAGCAGCAACTGGGATCATGCTCCATTGCGGTGCAGCAGATGGTGGCAATTGCCCGGGCGGTGGATATGAACTGCAAGGTTCTGATCCTGGATGAGCCGACATCTTCCCTGGATGACAAGGAAGTGGAGATGCTGTTCAGCCTGATGAGGGACCTGAAGAGCCGGGGTGTGGGCATTATCTTCGTAACCCACTTCCTGGAGCAGGTTTACGCGGTCAGTGACCGCATAACGGTGCTGCGCAACGGCGAACTGGTGGGCGAGTATGTGGTGGAGGAACTGCCGCAGGTGGAACTCGTTGCCAAGATGATGGGCAAGGAACTGGAGGGCCTCAGTGATCTGGATAAAAACCGGGGTAAAAGCTCTGCAGCGGGAGAATCCTTATATGAGGCGGAAAATCTCAGCAGCAGTGAAGCAAAGCCGTTTGATTTCCAGATTGCTAAGGGTGAGGTGAACGGATTTACCGGACTGCTGGGTTCCGGACGAAGTGAAAGCGTGCGCGCCATTTTTGCCGCGGACAAGGTGACCGGCGGAAAAGTCCGGATGAAAGGCAAACAGCTTAATATTAATACACCCTATCAGGCAATGAAGGCGGGAATCGGGTACCTTCCCGAGGACCGGAAACGGGACGGAATCATCGCGGACCTGTCTGTCCGGGAGAATATCATCCTTGCACTGCAGGTAATGAAGGGTTTCTTCCATCCGATGTCCAAGGCACAGATGTCTGGTTTTGCGGATGAATATATCCGGGCACTGGAGATCAAAACAGCCAGCCAGGATACCCCGGTGGGCAGCCTTTCCGGAGGCAACCAACAGAAGGTGATCCTGGCCCGATGGCTGCTGACCCATCCGGAATACCTGATCCTGGACGAGCCGACGCGCGGCATAGATGTCGGTACGAAGACAGAGATCCAGCGGCTGGTGCTGAAACTGGCCGAAGAAGGAATGAGCATCACGTTCATTTCCTCCGAAATTGAGGAGATGCTTCGGACATGCAGCCGGCTGATTGTTATGCGTGACCGGAAAATCGTCGGAGAACTGAAAGGTGAAGAATTAACCCAGTCCAATGTTATGAGGACCATCGCGGGAGGAGGGAAAGAAAATGCCTGAGAGAAAGAAAACCGGTTTCTTTCAGAATAATTCCCAGCTGTTGATTCCGCTGGTGGCAATCGGACTCCTGCTGATTTTCAACCTGATACGGGATTCTTCATTCTTTTCCGTGAATATCGGCACCAATAATGACGGATATCCGGTACTTCAGGGCAACCTGATCAGTATCCTGAACGGCGCATCCGAGCTCGCCATTCTTGCTATGGGCATGACGCTGGTCACTGCAGCTTCCGGCGGCCAGGATATTTCGGTGGGATGCCTGGCGGCAATTGCCGGCAGCGTGTTTGTGAAGGTGCTCCGGGCAGGACCGATTACCGGATGGACTGTTGCACTGGGTGTTGTGCTGTGCTGCCTTGTGGCGATGGTTTTTGGCTGCTTTAACGGCACACTGGTTTCTGTTTTCAAAATCCAGCCGATGATTGCCACACTTATCCTGTTCACATGCGGCCGGTCTATCGCATACTGGATTAACGGCGGGGCGACGCCTACCGTCGGCAGTCCGATCATTACAGCGATCGGCAGCTTTATTCCCGGAATTCCTGTTCCGACACCGATCCTGATTGTGATCCTGGTTGGAATTATCCTGTCAATTGTTTTCCGGACCACGACCCTGCGGCTGTATATCCAGTCAGTGGGTATCAATCAGGGAGCCGCCAAACTGAACGGCATCAATCCTCTTAAGATCAAGCTGCTTGCTTTTATCCTGCTGGGAGCATGCTGTTCTGTTTCAGGCGTAATCGGTGTGAGCCGGCTGAGCCTGATCAACCATGAGACGTTACTGCTGAATATCGAAATGGACGCAATCCTGGCAGTTGCCATCGGCGGTAACAGCCTGGGCGGCGGGAAGTTCAACATGGCCGGATCCATACTGGGCGCATATACGATCCAGGCACTGACGATCACACTGTATGCCATGAAGGTTCCCTCGACAGACGTGAAAGCTTACAAGGCGATTGTCATTATCCTGCTGGTTATCCTCGGAAGTCCGGTGGTTAAGGACGCGTTCCGCCGGCTGCGGATGCGTTCCAACAGCGGCAGAACGAGCATCGGAAAGGAGGCGGCATGAGATGACAGCGAACAGTGTAAGCACAAACGAAGCAATTACAGCCAGACGCCGTGAACCTGTTTCCAATGCCACCCTGCTGACATGCATTTCCATCGGCATTTTCCTGACGATGTATATCGTGGCGATCATTACCCTGAAAGGCGGATTTACAAAACCACAGCAGGTTTTTGACATCCTGAACAACAATGCCCATTTGATTATAATCGCGTGCGCACTGACGATAGTGATGATCAACGGCTCTATCGATATTTCGGTTGCCGGCGTTGTTGCCCTGGTCTCGATGGTATCGGTTATGTTCCTGAAGGGAAGGCTCTGGCCGGCTGAAGGGATGTCTGACGGAGTACGCGTAGCGCTCGCAGCCTGTATTGCCGTCGGGATTGGCCTGATGTTCGGCCTGGTCCAGGGAACCCTGATCGCATACCTTGATATCCAGCCGTTTATTGTTACCCTGGCCGGCATGTTCTTTGCACGGGGTATGATCACGATTGTCAGTGCGGAACCGCTGCAATTAACGGTCAGTAATGAGCCGGGGATCCTGACAATCGTACAGCACCGTATTGAAATGATGTTCCTGGGATCACCCAACAAGAAAGGTGTGATTATTCCGGCCCGGATGGAGGTCGGGGTGATTGCGGCGCTTCTGGTGGTGGTGATCATTGCGGTTATACTGCGCAAAACCCGGCTTGGACGGCATTTCTATGCAGTAGGCGGGAACCGCCAGAGTGCCCTGACTCTGGGGATCAATGTGAAAAGGACACGTTTCCAGGCCCACTTAATCAGCAGCCTGCTGGCGGGAATTGCAGGGTTTGTTTTCATGATGCATAACGTATCCGGCAACGCGACCAATGCTACGGCAGGAGAGATGGACGCCATTGCATCCTCGATCATCGGCGGAACCCTGCTGTCCGGCGGTGTGGGCAATGTAATCGGGACATTCTTCGGCGTTATGATCCTGGCAACGATCAAACTGATCGTGGTGGCATCCGGACTTCGTGAACCGTGGTGGCAGACCATTACGACGGGAGCCATGCTGTGCTTCTTCATCCTGTTGCAGAGCGTAGTACTGAGCCGCCGCGGACATAAAATGAAGCTTCCGCCGTGGCTGAAGCTGACCAAAGGATAACATACCAGGGAACTATCCCCTTTCTCCTTTTCGGAGCGGCAGGGATGCCGCTCCGTTTTTTTGCATATGAAAAAGGCCACTGCCTGGCAGTGGCCTTTTATGAACGGGATTACTTGGTTTTCTTGATGGAATAATCGCCGTTTTTGCAGCGGTAGTAGACCTTGCCGTTTTCGAATGTGACGCCGTCCTTGGCAAAGAGCTCATCGATGGTGAGGCACATATAGCCGTTCTCTTCCAGGTACTGCACGACCTTGCGTGTGGCTTCCCCGGTATTCTTCTTGATGTCGTGGCAAAGGATGATATCACCGTCGTCAATCTGGCTCTTTACGGTGTTCAGGACTTCGTCCGCGGAGCGGCCGCGCCAGTCATAGGTATCCAGGCTCCACTGGATATACGCCCACTTGACCTTGGCCTTGACCATGGGCGGATAACGGCCGCCGGGCACCCGGTCGTAACGGACGGGGATACCGATGGCCTTGATCATGACGTTGTTGACCTTTTCCGGCATCCGGCGCAGGGCTGCAGCGGAGGACTTGGTGGCATTGCCGTGGTGCCAGTTGTGGGAGGCGACGGAATGGCCGTTGTCATGCTCGCGGCGGACCAGGTAGCGGTATTCATCCACACGGTTGCCGATGGCGAAGAAGGTGCCCCGGGCACCGGTCTGCATCAGGCTGATGAGGACTTTTGGGGTGTTTTCAGAGCTGGGACCGTCGTCAAAGGTGAGGGCACAGGTTTTGTAATACGCGAGGTTATCGGTCTGCTCTGCGGCTTCCGGAGCCAGCATATCCCGGATTTCCGGATAGAAGACAGTGACCTCCATCAGGGTGTGCTTATCCGGATACAGCAGGTCCGCCGGGTAATGCAGCACGAGGGACATGCCGTGAAGGGTGAATTCCGCCTCTTCCAGGGCGGACTGCTCGCAGAGGGCGTTCAGCTTTTCCGGATCGGGCTTCACATCCGGCCAGTAGGCTGTGAGGGATTCCCGGACGCGGTCAGCCAGGAAGGACCAGGCAGCGGTGTCATTGAACAGGTCGCTGAGCATGATCCGCTCCCCGGAAATCATATCATAGGTGCGGGAGGCGATGCGCTGGGCGGTGAGGTCCTGGTGGAACGTGGTCCGTGCCTGTACCAGGAAGCTCATCCAGCGGAGACCGGTGCGGCTGTAACGGATTTCCACATCCAGGCGGCTGTTCTTCTTGCCGGTGTTTTTGGCATCCGGCAGGAAATTGCCAAGCTCCTCCACCCAGCCGGAAGCGATGCCGTTGATCTCCTCCGTGACAGCCGGAAGGGCGGTTTCCACCTGCCAGAGGCGGATCTGCGCCTTGTTGCTGCGGGTGGTATCGGTATAGGTATTGGTGACCTTATGACAGTCCTGCAGGGGCTCTGCCTGTGCGGAGCTGACAGGAAGTTCACAAAGCAGAAGAAGCAGTGCCAGTGCCAGGGGAATAATCCGTTTGACAAAACGGTCCCAAAGAACTGAAGAACGGCTCATGGGTGTACCTCCGGTTGAACATTCGCGGTCCGATATGACGGACTGGTATGGATAGTTTAGTCGTTTTTCGTTCCGGAATCAAGCAAAAGACCCAAAATGCAGCAAAAAGCCGCATCCGTTTCCGGATGCGGCAAGGAGAAAAGGAGGAGAACCTATGAAGATCAGCCGCGGAGCTGACGGTGGATTTCCTCGGAATAGGCGTCCGTCAGCTTGAATTTCTTTTTGAATACCATGACGGCCACGAACAGGCCGATAATCGGGAGGATTGTCATCAGCAGGCGGAGGCCGGTGAGGGTGGAAGCTGACTGCTGAACGATGGTGGCTTCCTCATCTGTATTGCCGACGAGGCCGATGAGGTCCAGGCCGATACCGGTGAGGAATACCGCGACACCGCTGGCCGCCTTGACCACGAAGGTCTGCATGGAGAAGATCACGCTTTCCTCCCGGCGGCCGGTGCGCAGCTCCCCGTAATCGACGGAGCCGGAGAGGAACACGGTGGTGAGCACGCTGAGCACGCCGTTGGCGGCAAAGACCGCGGCACCGGGAACAGCGAGCAGGATCAGGTTGTGCGTGAAGCCGGTGAAGCAGAGCGCCAGCAGGACGGCATAACCGAAGACGGCCATTGCGATGGCGACCAGGAAGATTTTCTCATTCGGCACTTTGCGGCCCCGGAGAATGGGATAAAGGACCATCATGCCGAGAATCTGGAAGGCGCCGCCGATGGTGGAGAACAGAGTATAGCTGCCCTTCCAGCCTTCACCGCCGAAGTCATATTTGAAGAAGTAGATGATGAAGTTGCTGGTGAGGTACAGCGACATGTT
This sequence comes from Clostridia bacterium, assembly GCA_017427165.1. Lineage (GTDB taxonomy): Bacteria > Bacillota > Clostridia > Christensenellales > Aristaeellaceae > Aristaeella. The sequence continues at coordinate 16,347 of JAFRTK010000011.1, read as the reverse complement.
GATGAGCACGATGGTGCAGACTACGATGAGCGCCTGGTCGTTGCCGAAGAGGGCTTTGAACATTTCCCGGACGGAGGCAACCTGCATTTTGCCGGTGTCGTTCTCCTTCATGAAGATGCAGCAGATGATTTCCGTAATCACGAAGATCACGGCGACCGCCAGGGCGACATAACGGAAACCGATGATGTCGTTGCCGCCGCCGAAGATGCCGACGGCCAGCATGGTGAACATCGCGATGAGGGCGGAGCCGACGCCGGCGCAGGTGCGGCCGACAACAGAGAGGTTTTCCCGGTCCTTCGGCGTATCGGTGACGGCGGGGATCATGCTCCAGTAGGGGATATCCATCATCGTGTAAGTGACGCCCCAGAGGATGTAGACCACGGAGAAGTAAACCATGAGCGTTCCGGCGGGCGCGTCAAACGGCGCGGAGAACAGCGCGTAAAGCACAACGGCGTTCAGCACGGTGCCGCTGAAAAGCCAGGGACGGAAACGGCCCCAGCGGGTTTTGGTTTTCGCGACGAGAATACCCATGAACGGATCGTTGAGCGCGTCAAAGACCCGGGCGATCATCAGGATCAGGCCGACAAACGTGGCGCTGAGGTGCAGCGTATCCTGGTAATAGAACATGACGTAGCTGGCGCTGAGGGCATAGACCATATCCTTGCCGACCGCGCCTAAGCCAAAGGCAACTTTCTGCTTCAAAGAAAGCTTCATCGGGGGCCTCCTGTTTTGTTGTGCCCGGGAAATGCCGGGTATCTTTTCCGGTATTATATCATATATTTTCCGAAAAAGCGAGAGAAATGTATGTATACAAAAATACAAAAATTCCCGTCTATCCCCATGGGAAAGACGGGAATTTGATAAAACTGCAAGCGGAAGTCAGATACAGGCCTTGATCAGGTTTTTATAGAAATCCACAGCGCCGGGCAGGCAGGAAATTTCGATATTCTCATTAAGCCCATGCATGCCCTTCATCTGCTCCGGTCCGTAGATGACCGGGGCAAAGCGGAAAACGTGGTCACAGATTTCCTGGAAGAACCGGGCGTCCGTGGCCCCGGTCATGACATAGGGACTGTGGGGACAGCCGGGGAAGGTTTCCTCCACCACGCGGCAGACCGTCCGGAAAGCTTCGCCGGAGAGGTCCGCGGAGACGGTATAGTCTGTTGCCTGGAGTACTTCCATGGACAGGCCGTGTTTCTTGGCGCGCTTTTCGATGATGGCCAGGCTTTCCTCCATGCCCTGGTGGGGAATGAAGCGCATGTTGGCGCTGACAGTGGCCTCCTGCGGCATGACATTGCAGGCATCGGAGCCGGACTGCATGGTGAAGGCGATGGTGGTGCGGATCATGGCGCCGGCCTGGGCACTGATCATCGGCAGGACCTGCAGCAGGACCGGCCGGAAGAGCCAGAGATTGCTGAAGATCCACTTCATCGGGAATGAAGCATAGGGCGCGAGCGTCCGGAACATGGCGGCAACTTCCTTCGGAAGGCGGCGCCGGAAGACCCGGTGGGTCTCCACATCATTCACAAACGCGGCCAGGTTCGCAATGGGGGAATGTGGCTTCGGCGTGGAGGCGTGGCCGCCGCTGGAACGGGCGGTGAAGCGGACATCCGCCTTGCCCTTCTCGAACACGCCGATCATGGCGAAATTGCCATGGATACCGCCCATGGGCTCGGAAATGATGCCGCCGCCCTCATCACACACCAGCCAGGGGCGGACACCGCGGCGCTTCAGCTCCGCGACGAGCTTCGGGCAGCCGTCCCCCGCCCATTCCTCGGTGCAGGAGGAGGAGAGGTATACATCGTTTTCCGGAACATACCCGGCAGCCAGCAGCTCTTCCGCGGCCTGGAAGAAGGCCATGACGGAGCACTTGGTATCCGAGGAACCGCGGCCCCAGACCTTTCCGTCCGCAATATCCCCGGAGAAGGGAGCATGGGACCATTCGCCCTCGGCGGGCACCACATCCTGGTGGCTCATGAGGACCAGGGGCTTTTCGCTGCTTTTCCCTTTCCAGAAGAAGAGCAGGTTCCCGTCGATTTCCGTTTTTTCCAGCTTCTGATGGACGAGGGGAAACAGGGATTCCAGCTCACGGTGGAAGGACAGGAACTTCTCCCGCTGGTTTTCCCCGGGAACAGAGACGGTTTCCACCCGCACCATGCGGGCAAGCTTTTCCGCGTACTCCGATGTACGGGCCGGATCCGGAGCAGGAACGTATTCCGACCGGCGGGAGGGAATGAAGAGCGTGCGGACCAGCGAAATGAGCAGGAGCAGGAGCACCAGGCCAACCAGGCCCAGCAGGAGCCAGACCGCCGTCATGACTGTGCGGCCTCCTTCCGTTCCTTCCTCCAGCGCAGCCAGGCCAGGGTGATCGTGAGCGCGCCGGCCGGCATGATCATCATGCTGGTGCTGGAGGTGAGCGAGGGCACAAGCATGAACAGCAGCGTCATCGCACACATGGGCACCACGGCGAGGCGGGGATCCTTGCGGAAATACTGGCAGGCCATGGCGCCGAACAGCGCGGGAACCACATTGGCAAACGCCGGCTTCAGCACGGCGCTCTGCAGCACAGGCTGCAGGGGGATCATCAGCAGCACGCCCAGCGCGAGCACCAGGATGGTGACCAGGGAGGACGTGGCGATGGACAGGGTGGAAATGACCTCGTTTTCCGCGGTACCGGTTTTGGCGCCGGTCATCTCCCGGGCGTTCATCGCGCAGGGGATTTTCATGTTGATCAGGTTGCCGGTGATGAAGGCCAGGTAGCTGCCGCCGGCACCGAGCATGGGCGTGTAGACCAGGTATTCGACCACCGCGGAGACGGTCCAGACGAGCCCGACGGCGATGAAGCCCCGGGCGGCCGCGGCCAGGTCCGGCATGGCGCCGAGGATTCCGCCGATGGCAAAGGGCGCGCCGACGAGCATGATCAGCGTGAGCACGGAGAAGATCCGGCCCAGGCGGTGGGTTCCGTTCAGGTAGGATTCATAGGAAAAATCACGTTTCATCAAACCGCCCCCTTTCACAGGTGAACCAGCACGACCACGAGCATTCCGATGAGCATGCTGCCCGCGACGGCAAAGTTCTCCACCCAGTCCAGATGCTTTTTCTCCTTCAGCCAGATGAAGATGCCCATGGCCACTGCCGCAGCGGCGGCGGCCACCAGGGGCGTCCAGTCACCCCGGAAGGAGAACAGGGACGGGACATATGTGCCTTCCGCGCCGGAGGAAGCCGGCGCGCGGGAAACAAAATCGCCGATATAGCTGCCCAGGTAGGTGCTGACCATGCCGATGAACATGGCGATCATCGCCCGGTCCCCGAAGCCGCCGCCGGCCTTTTTCGCCGGGTCTTTCCCTTCCAGGCGCTTGAGGTAACGCTTATTGAAGAGGGTGGCAAGGATCATGCCCCACATGATGCAGACGCTCATCAGGAGCGCGATGGTGGCGAAGGCTCCGACGGTCATTGAATCCGACCCGAGGCTGACGCCCAGCTGCTCCGCCGCGGCATCCGCCACGGAGGTTTCATAATGCAGCGCGCCGATGACGCTCAGCCGCAGCCAGGGCCACGGAGTGCCGAGGCTGCCGCTCAGGGCAAGCACGCCCAGCAGGATGCCGACGCCGGGAAGGATGGAGAAGGTGGCGCTGGAAGTGACGGCGCGGCGCATGCGCACCGGATCCATGCCCAGGGCGAGGCCTGCCCGCCACGCGCGGACGATGAAGATGACGCAGACGACAGCGATGACTGCGATAATCACACCGCAGATCAGGAATATTGAACCGCTGTTCAGCTGCTGGAGAACAGAACTGTCCATACCGGTTGCCTCCGTTTTTTTGATGTACGAATTATAGCACAGCATGGCGGAACGGGTAAACAGAAAAAGGACAGACAAATTCCGAAACTATTGAAAAATAAGGGGTAGCTATTTTTGGAAAAGTGTGATATAGTACATACAAGTGTGAGCTTCATAAGTTTTGATTTACTGGAGACGCGCTCGACTTATGCACGTTTCCCGTGCTAATGCTATGCACAAGCATGTTTTGTTTGCATGAAAGGAGGATCATGTCAAACATGAAGACACCCGAAAAAAAGGAGGTTGGACGGCTCAGGATTGTTTCCCTCGGCGGCGTTGATGAAATCGGCAAGAACATGTATGTGTTCGAGTATGGAGACGATATCATCATCGTGGACTGCGGAAGTGTATTCCCCAAGGAGGACATGCTGGGCGTTGACCTGGTTATCCCGGACATTACCTATTTGCTGAGCAAGAAGGACCACATCCGCGGCTACCTGTTCACCCATGGCCATGAGGACCATATCGGCGCGACGCCGTACATCCTCAAGCAGGCTCCGTCCCATATCTACGGAACGAAGCTGACGATGGCCCTGGTGGACCTGAAGCTGAAGGAATACCGGGTGGAGGGTATTCCGATGCACGTGGTGGAACCGCGGGACACCGTGCAGCTGGGACAGTTCAGCTGCCAGTTTATCCATGTGAGCCACTCGATCGCCGGCGCGTGCGCCATTGCGATTACTTGCCCCGCCGGCACGGTGATCTGCAGCGGCGACTTCAAGGTGGACTATACCCCGATTGACGGACAGGTGACCGACCTGCAGACCTTTGCCCATTACGGCGACCAGGGCGTGCTCGCGTTCCTGTGCGAAAGCACGAACGTGGAGCGTCCGGGCTACACGATGAGTGAACTGAAAGTCGGTGAAACGTTCGAGAAGATGTTCGAGACGGCGGAGGGCCGCGTGATCGTGGCCATGTTCGCCAGCAACATCCACCGGATGCAGATGATTATCGACAGCGCCATCCGTTTCGGCCGGCGCGTATGCTTTATCGGCCGGAGCATGGTGAACGTCAGCCGCGTGGCGATGAGCATCGGCGAGCTGCAGATACCGGAAGAATGCCTGATCGACATGGATATGCTCGACCAGTATCCGGACAACGAGATCCTGGTGATGACCACGGGCAGCCAGGGCGAGCCGATGGCCGGCCTGACCCGGATGGCGTACGCCGAACACCGGAAGCTGCAGATCCGCCAGAGCGACATGGTCATCATTTCCGCGACGCCGATTCCCGGCAACGAGAAGTTCATCTCCCGCGTGATCAACCAGCTGTACCGGCTGGGCGCGCAGGTGGTGTACAGCGCGATGGCGGAGGTGCACGTTTCCGGCCACGCCTGCAAGGAAGAGCTGAAGCTGCTGCACGCGCTGATCCGGCCGAAGTACTTCATCCCCGTGCACGGTGAATACCGCATGATGTGGCAGCACGCGCTGCTGGCTGAGTCCATGGGCGTGCCGAGCCAGAACATCGTGATTCCCGAGCTGGGCCAGGTGATCGAAATGAACGAGGACGTGCTGGCCCTGGGCGAGCAGGTTCCCGTGGGCGGCGTCCTGGTGGACGGCCTGGGCGTGGGCGACGTCGGAAACATCGTGCTGCGCGACCGGAAACACCTGAGCCAGGACGGCCTGGTGATCGTGGCGATGGCCATCGACCGCGACGAGGGCAAGCTGGTGAGCGGCCCGGATATCGTGAGCCGCGGCTTCATCTACGTGAAGGAGAACGAGGACATCATCGACAACACCCAGGCACTGGTGCGGAATATCCTTGCGGAGAACAACCTCGAGGGCGACAACTGGCCGGACCTGAAGAACCTGATCAAGGACGAGGTGCACCGCTTCATTTTCGAGAAGATCAAGCGGAACCCGATGATTCTGCCGATCATCCTGGACATCTGACATTCGTTGCGAAAAGCAGCGGAAAACGATATAATAAAGGTCAGCGGGGAAGAAAAAACCCCTGCTGGCCGTTTTTTAAACTGAAGGAGGCATCCGCCATGGATTACTCATCCACTTACCGCCTCGCACAGGATATCCGTGACAGCGAGGAATACAGGACATACCATGACCTGAAGGAATCCGTGATGGCGGATGAAACCACCGCAGCGCTGATTAAGGAATACCGGAAGCTGCAGGTGACCATCCAGATGGCCGTGATGAGCGGGCAGCAGGCGGACAGCGAGGATATGCAGCGGTTTTCCGGCATCTCCGCGCTGCTGTTTTCCAAGGAGGAGGTCAGCCAGTTCCTGATGGCCGAGATGCGGCTGCAGCAGGCGCTGGCGGATATTTTCCGGATTGTGACGGAAGCGGCGGACGTCGATATGTCCATTCCGGGGCTTGAGGGGTAAACATTGAAGGAACGGAAGAATTACACCTACCGCAGCATGCGGGATGAGCGGCAGTACGGCCTGTACTGGTACAGCGGGCTGTGGCAGATCCTGCGCCCGATCATGATCGCGCTGACGGTACTGGTACTGATTGTGGGAATCGGAACCACCGTATGGAACAAGCTGTACGGTACGTTTGCCGCGCCCGTGGACGTGGAAGACACGGCGGAATACCCGTTTGAAATCACCTCCGGACAGAGCCTGAACCGCGTTTCGGCGAACCTGGAAGCGGCCGGGCTGATCCGCAGCAAGACGGTGTTCAAGTATTACTGCGACTTCGTCGGCATGGGCCAGAAGATCCAGGTAGGCACCTACCAGCTGCGCAAGAACATGAACATGACCGAAATCGCGGAACAGCTGGCGGCCGGCGACGGAAACCCGCTGGTGCGCAACGTCACGCTGATTCCCGGCGAGACAATCGAAGACTTTGCGGCGAAGCTGGTGAAAAACGGCACGCTGGAAAGCGGGGACACGTTCCTGCGGCTGTGCCGGGAGGGAACGGAATTCAGGGATTATTACTATATCGCGGATGTGCTGGCGAACCGGAACGCGGGGCAGCGGAAGTATATCCTGGAAGGATACCTGGCGCCGAACACGTACGAGGTGTATGTGAGCGCAACGGAAGAGGAAATCATCCGGAAGCTGCTGAGCCAGACCGAAGCGGTATTCCCGGAGGAATACCAGGAACGGGCTGAAAGCCTGGGCATGACCATGGATGAAGCCCTGACACTGGCCAGCCTGATCGAGAAGGAAGGCCGGGAAACAGACTTCGCGCGGGTGAGCGCAGTGTTCCACAACCGGCTGAAGGCGGGCATGAAGCTGGAAAGCGACGTGACCGTGCACTATATCACCGGCGTGCGGAAAATGGCGCTGACCCAGAGCGACGTCAGCGTGAACAACCCCTACAACACCTACACCAACAAGGGGCTTCCGCCCGGACCGATCTGCAATCCCTCGCCGGCGGCGATCCGCGCGGCGCTGTATCCCGACGAGACAATGGTGGCCCAGAATTACCTGTTCTTCTGCGCCAAGGAACCGGAAAGCGGCGAGCTGTACTTCTCCCGGACGCTGGCGGAGCATGAGCGCGCGGTGAACGCCTACCGGAATTCCTGGGAGCAGTATGACCAGAGCAGGGGGATCCAGTGATGAAGGTGCCGGAGCTGCTGTGCCCGGCGGGGAACCGGGAATCGCTGGAGGCAGCGCTGCACTTCGGGGCAGACGCGGTATACGGCGGAATGAAGCATTACGGCCTGCGGGCATATGCCGGCAACTTTGACGGCGAAGAGCTGCGCGCGGCCATCGGGCGGACCCATGAATGCGGCGCCCGGTTTTACGTGACGATGAATATCTTCCCCTTCGACGATGAGATGGAGGGGTTTGTGGATGCCGCGCGCAAGGCGCGGGACGCCGGGGCGGACGCGGTGATCGTGAGCGATCCCGGCGCGATCCGCCGGCTTCGGCGGGAACTGCCGGAGCTGCCGGTGCATGTGAGCACCCAGGCGAACACCGTGAACACGGACGCTGCGAAGATGTACCGGGATATGGGCTGCGAGCGGGTGATCCTGGCCCGGGAAATGAGCCTGGAGCGGATTGCCCGGATGAAGGAAGCCGTCGGGGACAGCATCCAGCTGGAAACCTTTGTTCACGGAGCCAGCTGCATGGCGTATTCCGGGCGGTGCATGCTGAGCGCGTACCTGACCGGACGGAGCGGCAACCGGGGCGAATGCGCCCAGCCGTGCCGGTGGCAGTATGCCGTGATGGAAGAAAAACGGCCGGGCGTGTACCTGCCGGTGGAGGAGGATGAACGGGGCACCTACCTGTTCTCCGCCAGGGACCTGTGCCTGATGCCGATCCTGCCGGAGCTGGCGGACGCCGGGGTATCCAGCCTGAAGATTGAAGGCCGGATGAAGACGGAATACTACGTGGCGGTGGTGACCGGCGCGTACCGCCGGGCACTGGACCTGCTGGCGCAGGGACGGGAAGCGTTCGCACAGGCCCTGCCGGAGCTTACGGAAGAGCTGAAATGCGCCAGCCACCGGGACAGCGACACGGGCTTCCTGCTGGGGAAGCCGGAAGAGCCGGGCGGCGCGGAGGGCTTCCACCAGGAGCGCGAATTCTGCGCCCGGGTGACCGGCTATGACGCGGAAACCGGTGAAGCACAGCTGCTGCTGAAGAACCGCTTTTTCGCGGGAGAGGAACTGGAACTGATGACGCCCGCGGGCGTGCGGAAGGTAACCGCGAAGCCCTTTCTGCGGGAGAAAACGGGCGAAATCATGGAAACACTGGGAATTGCCGGAGAGACGATCCGCATGGAACTGCCGGGCTGCGAAGCCGGGGATATCCTGCGGGGACCGGTCCGGAACCACAGGAGATAACGGAGAAGGAAAATGGCGAAACTGAAACGATACGAGCTCTACGGAGACGGGGATGTCATTCCGGGTGAGTATACCGGTCCGAAACAGACCGGGGATACGCCCCTGCCCGGTAAGATGCCCTACGGCCGGACGGAGGAGGCCCGGAAGCCGGAGCCGCCTGCGGACCGGCGGCGTTATTTCGCCGGCAATCAGGATGACGGGCTGGGCGCACCGTCCCCGCTGTTTGACGATTTTGACCGGTTCAGCAGCAACCGGGACGAGGGGGAATGGCGGCGGCCCCGGAAACAGACGAAGAACCGCGGGGCATGGGCAGCGGTGATCGTGGTATGCATGGTGATCCTGACGGGGATCGGCGTGCTGATGTTCCCGCAGGTGACCGGTATTCCGTACAAGTTCCTGCCGACGATCGGATTCGCGAACGGAAGCGTGCTGACGCAGGAACCGCAGCTGGATGAAGCGATTGACGAATGGCGAAAGCTCCTGTACTCCGACAAAATCTATCCCGGCGTGTTCATTGACAACGTGGACGTGGGCGGCATGACCCGCGAGCAGGCAATCAAGGCCGTGGAAGCCGTGAATGTGAAGACGGACACCACCTTTGATATCGTGGTATCGGTGGGCAACGAAAGCTGGCATGTGAACAGCGAACGCGTCCCGATTTCCCGGAACATCGCCGAGACGGTGGAAAAGGCCTGGGCGGCCGGACGGGGGAACACCACAGAGCTGCAGGGCAGCAGCATGACGCCGTTCCAGGAACGCGTGAACCGGGCATCCTCCCTGCAGGCCAATCCGGTTTCGTTCACCACAAAGCAGGATTATGACCATAAGGCACTGCGGGCCATGACGGACGGCATCGTGCAGTATGTGAACTGTGATCCGGTGAACAGCACTGTGGCGACCTTTGACTTTACCACCAAGAAATTTACCTTTACGGATGACCGGCCCGGCGCGCGGATTGATCCGGACGACCTGTACGAGCGGCTGACAACGCTGCTGGACAACGGCGTGACTGCGACCACCATCCGGGTGACGCCGGAAAAGGTGCTGGCGGAGATGACGAAAACAGAACTGATGAACCGCTTTGGCCTGATTTCCGCCTATACCACCTCGACAACGAACAACAAGAACCGGAACACCAACATCGACCTGAGCGCAAAGGCGATCAACGGAATTACCGTGCTGCCGCATGAGACCTTCTCCTTCAACCAGGCGACCGGGGAGCGGACCGCCGCCAAGGGATACAAGGAAGCCGCGGCGATCTCCGGCGGAACGACGCGGGATGAGATCGGCGGCGGCGTATGCCAGACCAGCTCTACGCTGTTCAACGCGGCGATGCGGGCGAATATGGAAATTGTGGAGCGGAATCCCCACGCATGGCCGTCTTCCTATATTGAAAAGGGATTTGACGCCACGGTCAACTGGCCGGGGCTGGATATGAAATTCAAAAACAACACGGACTGGCCGATCTTTATTGTGGCGGGGTATTCCAACCGGAAGATCACCGTGAACATCTACGGCATGAGCCTGGGCGCGGACATGAAGATCGACCTGGAAAGCAAGACTGTCCGGACGATCGACCAGCCGTCGGGTACCAACTACGTAATCAACTCCAGCCTGGCGCCGGGCCAGAGCAAGAAAACCGTGACCGGGCGGCCGGGATACGTAGTGGAGACCTGGAAAATGTGGTACCAGGGGAACCGGGTGGTCCGGGAGGAGCTGCTGTACACCACGACCTACAAGGCATACCAGGAAACCGTGGAATACAACCCGCAATGATGAACACTGCGGGTTTTTTCCTGCGGAAAACGGGATTGAAGCTTGACTCGCCTATTTACCCTGCGGTAAAATAGGCGTATTGAGTCAGAGGAGGAAGAGACCATGATTTCCACCCGGGGAAGATACGCACTGCGCGTGATGATTGACCTGGCCAAACAGCCGCAGGAACACTATATCCCGCTGAAGGACATCGCGGAGCGGCAGGGGATCTCCAAAAAATACCTGGAGATTATTGTGCGCGACCTGGTGAACGGAAAGCTGGTGACCGGCATCAGCGGAAAAGGCGGCGGATACAAGCTGTCCCGCAAGGCGGAGGACATCCCCGTGGGCGAGATCATTGAACTGACGGAGGGAAGATTCGGCTCCGTCGCCTGCCTGGAGAACGGCGCGGAACCGTGCCCGCGGGCGGAAATGTGCGAGACACTGCCGATGTGGAAGGAATACAACCAGCTGATACACGACTTTTTCTACAGCAAGCGGTTGAGCGACCTGGCGGAATAAGACCGGGACAGAACGGAAGGAACGGAAACAGAATGCAGGATCAGTTTTCCCGCACGCGGCTGCTGTTCGGCGCGGAGGGAATGGAAAAACTGAAGAACAGCCACGTGGCGGTATTCGGCATCGGCGGCGTGGGCGGATATGCCGTGGAGGCGCTGGCGCGGTCCGGAATCGGCGCGCTGGACCTGATTGACGACGACAAGGTGTGCCTGACGAATGTGAACCGCCAACTGTACGCGACGCGGTCCACCGTGGGCCGGTACAAGGTGGAGGTGGCGGAGGAACGCATCCGCGACATCAACCCGGACTGCCGGGTGCGCGCGTGGAAGACGTTCTATATGCCCGATACCCAGGACCAGTTTGACTTTACCGAATACGACTATATTGTGGACGCGATCGACACCGTGAAGGGAAAGCTGACGCTGGTGGAAGCAGCAAAGGCGGCGGGAACGCCCATCATTTCCTGCATGGGCGCGGGCAACAAGACGGATCCCACCGCGTTCCGCGTGGCCGATATCTACAAGACATCGGTATGCCCGCTGGCCCGGGTGATGCGGGCGGAATGCCGGAAGCGCCGGATCAAACACCTGAAGGTGGTATATTCCACGGAAATCCCGACGCGTCCGCTGGAAGACCCGGCCATCAGCTGCCGGAATCACTGCATCTGCCCGCCGGGAACGCGGAAATGCACCGTGCGCCGGGACATTCCCGGATCCACGGCGTTTGTGCCGTCCGTGGCGGGGCTGATCCTCGCCGGTGAAGTGGTGAAGGACCTGCTGCAGAAATAACCCCGGAGTGAATCGGCAGAAAGCCCCCGGCCCTGTGCGCCGGGGGCTCTCGCGTGCCGCGGAAGGGGCTTTCCGGACGAAGTTTAAGAAAACAGGGTGGATTTTTTAATCTGATTCTCATTTAAAAGTAAGCTGTTTCTCAAGCAACGCGGCGCCGGGCATGGTATCATGCCGGTGTCGGGTGGGAGAACCCGGCAGTGAAAGGAGAACGAAAATGGCGACTTACTCGATGGAAGACATTGAACTGATCCGCCGGAAGAGCGGGATCACCTATGAGGAAGCGGTATCCATGCTGGATTACCACAACGGAGACGTGGCCCGCGTGCTGATCGACCTGGAAAAGAACGGCCGGCTGCATGAGGTGAACACCACCCGGACCCAGGCGCCCCAGACAGACAGCAACAAAAAGGGAGGAAAATTCATGAACTTCATCCAGAAAATGATCCGGACCCGCATCAAGGTCCGCAAAGGAGATACACTGATCATCAACCTGTCCGTGCTCTTCGTCGTGGCCGCCGCCCTGCTGATGGGCCTGCACCGCGCGTTCGGCATCGCGGCGATCGGCCTGATCCTCGGCCTGATGATGGGCTACCAGATCAACATCGACAACAATGACGAAGCTTTCACCCAGGAGAAGGTGGAGAAGATCGTCCGCAACGCCGCTGACAACGTGAAGAAGACCGTGAACGGCATCTCCCGCGAGATCAACAGCGCCGTGGAGAAGAAAAAGGCTGAGGAAGCTGCAAAGGCCGCTGCCGCCCCGGAAGCCCCTGCCGCTGAACCTGTGAAGGCCGCGCCTGTGATGGCGGAGACCGTGAAGGCCGAACCCGTGAAGGACATGAATGCTGAGATCCTGCAGGAAATGGACCGCCAGCTGAACGGCCCCGCTGTTCCCACGATCCAGGTGCCGCTGCGCTCCGAGAGCACGGACGGCAGCGTGGAAGTTGTGGAAGACGGAAACGGCTACCATACCGCCACGATCGGGTAATGAACCCGGTTTTCCTGAGGACCGTTGTGTGATACAATGGGCGCTGAGGGAGGGAGAACACAGTGAGTAAGATCCTGGTGATTGAGGACGAACGGAAGATCGCGCGCTTCCTGGAGCTGGAGCTCCGCCATGAAGGCTATGATGTGGAGACGGCCGGGGACGGCCGGACCGGACTGGAGCGCGCCCTGGAGGGTTCTCCCGACCTGCTGGTGCTGGACCTGATGCTGCCGGAACTGAGCGGCATCGAGGTATGCCGCCGGCTGCGGCATGAAAGTGACGTGCCGATCATCATGCTGACCGCTAAGGACGACGTGTCGGACAAGGTGATGGGCCTGGATATGGGCGCGGACGATTATATGACCAAGCCCTTCGCGATTGAGGAACTGCTGGCGCGGATCCGCGTCGCCCTGCGCAAGCCGCGGGCGGTGAAGGAAGCGCCGGCGGAGGCGGAGATCTGCCGGATCGGGCAGCTCTCCGTCAACCCCGCGAACTATGAGGTCCGCTTCGGGGACGAGCTGCTGCAGCTGACCAAGAAGGAATACGACCTCCTGTACTACCTGATGACCCACCGCGACCGGGCGGTGACCCGGGATGAGCTGCTGGAGAACATCTGGGGATACGAATATACCGGGGACACCAATGTGGTGGACGTTTACATCCGCTACCTGCGGCACAAGATTGACGAACGCTTCGGCGTAAAAACCATCCAGACCATCCGGTCGGTGGGATATCTGTTCAGCTATGAGTGAAAAGAAACAGGCACAAAGCGTGCGGGAAGCCCGTACTTATAACCAGGCGGCAGAGACCGTGCATGCCGGACTGGGGCGCATCAGCTCCCGGATCCGGCTTTCCCTGTCGCTGCGGATTGCCGGGCATTACTGCGGGCGGCTGGCGCGCACATTCCTGCTGGCGGCGGTGATCATGACCCTGGCCCTGGCGGCCGGCAATGTTCCCGGCGCCATCTCGCTGGCGCGGCGCGTGGCCACGGAAGCGCCGGACCTGGAGGACGGACGGTACAGCCAGCTGATCCTGCAGGACGCCCGCGCGGACGCCGTGATGGTGGAACGGACAGCGCCGGAGAACTTCGGTGACCAGGTGAAGGAATTCTTTACCGTGCTGACATCCGGCGGGGCGCCGTGGCGCCCGGTATTCATGCTGGACAACGGAACGGAAGGGCATATTATCCGGCTGTCGCTGGATCTTCGGGAAAGCCTGTTCATCTGGGCGGCGATCATCGCCGGGATCGTCCTGGCGGACCTGCTGCGGATGATGTCCTTCCTGCGGCGGCGGAAGGTGCTGGACAAGAAGGTGCTTTCCCCGATCCGCGAAATGACGGAGATTACGAAAACCCTGTCGGCAGCGAACCTGTCCAACCGGATCAACGTCGCAGGAATGAAATATGAGCTGCAGGACCTGGCGGTGGTCATCAACTCCATGCTGGACCGGATTGAGCAGAGCTACAACAGCCAGAAGCAGTTTGTTTCCGACGCGTCCCACGAGCTGCGGACCCCGATCGCTGTGATCCAGGGGTATACGGATATGCTGCGGCGCTGGGGCAAAGAGGATCCTGAGGTACTGGACGAGGGCATCGGCGCGATTTCCCAGGAAACCGTGGCCATGCGCGAGCTGGTGGAGAACCTGCTGTTCCTGGCCCGGCATGACAAGAAGACGCTGCTGCTGGAGATCAGCGAGTTTGACCCGGCGGACGTCGTGAAGGAAGTATGCCAGGAAGCCGGCATGGTCTCCGGCGACCACCGGTTTGAGATGAACCCCTGCGAGAGCAGCCTGATCCACGCGGACCGGGGTATGATCAAGCAGGTGATGCGGATCCTGGTGGACAACGCCGTGAAGTATTCCCCGGCAGACAGCACCGTGACGCTCGGCACCCGGCCGAACGGGAACGGGTGCATCCTGACCGTGACGGACCACGGCGCCGGCATCTCCGAGGAGGACCTGCCGAAAATCTTCGAGCGCTTCTACCGCGCAGACGCCGCGCGCAACTCGGAAACAGGCGGCCACGGACTGGGCCTGTCCATCGCGCGGATCATCGTGGTGGCGCACAGCGGCAAGCTGCGCGTCCGCTCCAAGGTGGGCACGGGAACGACCTTCGAGATTGTGCTTCCGGCGGAACCCTCCTCCGGAGACGCGCCGCAGGAGGAAGCAAAATCCAGGCGGAAGAAAAAACGCGGATAACCAAAAGGAGGCAGCGGACGCTGCCTCCTTTTCGCATGCCGGAAAATCAGCCGACGAATTCGTAGCCGGCGTCTTCCACGGTCTTGCGGAGCACGGCTTCCGGCACGTCTTTGGAAAGCTCCAGGACGGCCTGGTTCTTCTCATGGTCCGGCGCGGCGCTGACAACGCCGTCCACGGCCTCGAGCGCCTTCTTCATGCGCGCCTCGCAGTGCATGCACATCATTCCCTTGATTCCGATGGTCTTCGTCATAGTCTGTTCCTCCTTCAATAATTCGGACTGGATATTTTCAACCGCCGCGCGGAAGTCTTCCTCCGCGACCGGCGTGAGTGCCCGGTCTTTGTCGGAATCGTGCAGCCTGAAGAGATTCAGGCGCAGCGCGTTGGTGACGACACAGAAGCTGGAAAGGCTCATCACTGCGGCACCGAACATGGGATTCAGCTCCCAGCCGAAAACGGGAATCCATACGCCGGCCGCGAGCGGAATACCGATGACGTTGTAGAAAAACGCCCAGAACAGGTTCTGCCGGATGTTCCGCAGGGTGGCGCGGCTGAGCCGGACGGCGGCCGCAACATCGGACAGGCGGCTCTTCATGACGACCACGTCCGCCGCGTCGATCGCGACATCCGTGCCCGCACCGACGGCGATGCCGGTATCCGCCCGGGTGAGAGCGGGAGCATCGTTGATTCCGTCGCCGACCATGATCGTTTTGCCGAGCGTCTGCAGGCGGCGGATCACGCCTTCCTTTTCATCCGGCAGGACGCCGGCGATGACCTCATCTACCCCGGCTGCCTTTCCGATGGCCTGCGCGGTGCGCAGGTTGTCACCGGTGAGCATGACGACCTTCAGGCCCATATTCTTCAGCGCTGTGATGGCTTCCCGGCTGTCCTCCCGGAGGGTATCCGCCACGGCGATCATCCCAAGCAGGCGGTCATTACGGACAAAGAAGAGGGGCGTCTTTCCCTCGCCGGAGAGCCGGTCTGCGGCCTGCACGGCATTATCCGGCAGGCGGACCAGGCTGCCGATATATTTGCGGCTGCCGCCGATGAGCCGGGCGCCGGACAGCTCCGCCTGCAGGCCGTTGCCGGGCAGGGCAGTGAAGTTTTCCGTTTCCGGGGCGGAAAGTCCTTCGGCTTCCGCGTACGCGACGACCGCGCGGGCGAGCGGATGCTCGGACTTGCTTTCCAGCGCGAGCGCTGAGGTGAGCAGTTCGTTTTCCGTGATCCCATCCGCGGGCAGGACATCGGTGACCTTCGGCAGGCCTTCGGTGACCGTGCCGGTTTTATCCAGCGCAATGATTTTCGCTTTGCCGGTCTCCTCCAGGGAGACGGCGGTTTTGAACAGAATGCCGTTTTTCGCGCCCAGGCCGTTGCCGACCATAATGGCCACCGGGGTAGCCAGGCCCAGGGCGCAGGGGCAGGAGATGACCAGGACGGAGATTCCGCGGGCTAATGCATAGGCAACGGTCTGGCCGGTGATCAGCCAGACGATCGTGGTGACCGCCGCGATG
>JAFRTK010000057.1 GCA_017427165.1 Clostridia bacterium | reverse complement strand
TATGTTAAGAACATGATCACCGGTGCCGCGCAGATGGACGGCGCGATCCTGGTTGTTTCCGCTCCCGACGGCCCGATGCCCCAGACCCGTGAGCACATCCTGCTGGCCCGTCAGGTTGGCGTGCCCTACATCGTTGTGTTCATGAACAAGACGGACATGATGGACGACGAAGAGCTGCTGGAGCTGGTCGAGATGGAAATCCGCGAACTGCTGAGCAGCTATGACTTCCCGGGCGATGACATCCCGATCATCAAGGGCAGCGCCCTGAAGGCCCTGGAGTACATCCAGAACGGCGGCACCGACGTGGACAACGCTCCCGAGTGCAAGTGCATCTGGGAACTGATGGACGCTGTTGACAGCTACATCCCGGAACCCGCCCGTGCGACGGACCAGCCCTTCCTGATGCCTGTTGAAGACGTGTTCAGCATTTCCGGCCGCGGCACCGTGGCTACCGGCCGTGTTGAGCGCGGTACCGTGAAGGTATCTGACGCGGTTGAAATCGTCGGCCTGATGGAGAAGCCCCGCAACACGGTTGTTACCGGTGTTGAAATGTTCCACAAGCTGCTGGACCAGGCGGAAGCCGGCGACAACATCGGCGCGCTGCTGCGTGGTATTCAGCGGAACGAAGTCGAGCGCGGCCAGGTTCTGGCGAAGCCCGGCAGCATCCATCCGCACACCCACTGCATCGGCCAGGTGTACGTGCTGACCAAGGAAGAAGGCGGCCGTCACACCCCGTTCTTCAACGGCTATCGTCCGCAGTTCTACTTCCGGACGACGGACGTTACCGGCAACATCAAGCTGCCCGAAGGCGTTGAAATGGTGATGCCCGGCGACAACATCGACATGGAAATCACCCTGATCACCCCCATCGCTATGGAACAGGGACTGCGCTTCGCTATCCGTGAAGGCGGCCGTACCGTGGGATCCGGCGTTGTGGCGAAGGTCATCGAGTAATTGAATCCCTTACCGAAACGCTCCCCTTTCGGGAGCGTTTCGTTTTGTTCAGGAGGTAATGAGATATGTTCAGCTATAAATGCCGCGGCACCTGCTCCACCTCCATCGACCTGGAGATCCGCGACGGAATTATCACCTACTGCAAGATCAACAACGGCTGCCGGGGCAACACTGCCGGCCTCGCGAAGATGGTCACCGGCCAGAAGGCGGACGAAGTGGCGGAAAAGCTCGCCGGCATTCCCTGCCGGGGCGATACTTCCTGCCCGGACCAGCTTTCCCGCGCTATCCGCGCGTATCATGACTGACCCCGAAAGGAGATTCCCCTTGTCCGCAGAAACAGAAACCCCGGTATCCTTTGAATCCATGGACCTTTCCTCGGAAATCCTCCGGGCGGTACAGGAGATGGGCTTTCAGGAGCCCTCCACCGTGCAGGCCCGGACGATTCCGCTGATGATGTCCGGCGCTGATATCAACGCCATCGCCCCTACGGGCACCGGCAAAACCTGTGCCTTCGGCATCCCGATGCTGGAGTACGTCCAGCTGAAGGACAGCCGGATCCAGGAGGTTGTGCTGGCCCCGACCCGGGAGCTGGCCGTGCAGATCGGCGAAGAGCTGACCCGCCTGGCGAAGTTCATTCCCGGCGTCCGGATCGCCGTGATCTACGGCGGCCAGTCCATCTCCAAACAGATCAACGCCCTGAAGCGCAAGCCCCAGATCGTGATCGCCACGCCCGGGCGCATGCTGGACCATATGCAGCGCGGCAATATCCGCCTGGACGCGGTCCACACCATGGTGCTCGACGAGGCAGACGAGATGCTGAACATGGGCTTCGTCAAGGATGTGACGAAGATCATCGAAGCGACGCCGCCGGAACGGCAGCTCGTGCTCTTCTCCGCCACGACGAACCAGGACGTGCTGACCATTGCCTGGAAATACCAGCATGAACCGGTGGAGATCACCGTGGAAGCCACAAAGGAAGACCGGCCCCAGATTACCCAGTACGTCATCGCCGTCGAACAGGAAAAGAAGACGGACCACCTGATGTACCTGCTGGACGCGAACGTGTACCAGCGCGTGATGATCTTCTGCAACACGAAGTTCATGACCGACAAGCTCACACGCCAGCTGGTCCGCGACGGCTATGACGCCCAGTGCCTCCACGGGGACATTCCCCAGGCGAAACGCAACGTGGTCATGAGCGACTTCAAGCGCGGCAAGTTCCCGATCCTCGTTTCCACGGACGTTGCCGCCCGCGGGATCGACGTGGACGACGTTGAGGCGGTTATCAACTATGACCTGCCCAACGAGAACGAGTACTACCTGCACCGCATCGGCCGCACCGGCCGGGCGCACAAGCACGGCGTCAGCTTCTCCCTGGTTACCTTCCGGGAGAGCGTGCGGATGGATGAAATCCTGAAGTACATGCTGACCGTCCCGACGCCCCTGAAGTTTGTGGATGACGTGCTCTGCCACGAGGACGGCACCCCGTTCTTCGAAAATATCTGATAAGCCGGTAAATACAGAAAGCCCGGAGGAGCAATGCTCTTCCGGGCTTTCTGTTTGCGGCGTCCGATTATCCGCGGCGGGCGGCGTAGCACTCGCTGCAGTAAACGGGGCGGTCTTCCCGAGGCTCGAAGGGAACCTGGGTGGGCTTCCCGCATTCGGCACAGACTGCATCAAACATCTGACGCGGACCGCCGGCAGCGCGGCTGGCTTTCCGGGCCTGACGGCAGGCCTTGCAGCGGGTGGGCTCGTTCTGGAATCCCTTTTCGGCGTAGAATTCCTGTTCACCGGCGGTGAAAACGAACTCAGCACCACAGTCCTTGCATACCAGCGTTTTGTCTTCGTACATGATCAGGCAACCCCCAAAATGTTGATAGGCGATTCCCCCGGCTGACCTGGTTTTTGACCCCACACTCGCCGTCCGGACGTTTGCTCTGCGCTGTCCGCGCCCTCACTCCCGCCTCTCGGGGTCATGCCCCGGACGGACTTACATCTAGACCGCACCATGCTCCCCGCCGCTTTGGGCGGATTACGTGGACCGTTTTGCCTGCGACTGGCATCGGCTTTCAACCACAGACCCGAAGGATTCAACCGCACGCATTATAAACCAAATATGATTGAAATGACAAGAACAAATCTTTGATTCAAGGTGAAATGCAGGAAAAATACAGTTTTTTTAAGGAATTTCAGGTATTTTTTTGGCCATAATACGCATTCGGGCCGTGTTTGCGCATGAAATGTTTCTCTTTCACATACTCGGGAAGGTTCTCCCGGGTCTGGGCCTGCGGCAGCGCTTCGGTATGCCATGCCATCATGGCGACCTCTTCCAGCACCACGGCGTTATGCACCGCTTCCATCGCGTCCTTGCCCCAGGCGAACGGCCCGTGGTGGCGTGCCAGCACGCAGGGAACATGCTTCGGGTTCAGTCCCGCCTGCTCAAAGTGGGAAGCGATCACCTTTCCGGTGTTCAGCTCATAGGCTTCTTCCACTTCCTCCGCCGTCAGGTCCCGGCAGCAGGGGATGTTGCCGTAGATATAGTCCGCGTGCGTGGTTCCGTATGCCGGAATATCCCGCCCGCTCTGGGCCCAGATGGTCGCCCACCGGGAATGGGTGTGCACCACACCGCCGATTTCCGGGAAACGGCGGTACAGTTCCGCGTGCGTCGGGGTATCGGAGGAGGGATTCAGGGTGCCTTCCACGCGGTTGCCCGCCAGGTCGATCACGACCATATCCTCCGGCTTCAGCTTTTCATACGGAACGCCGCTGGGCTTGATCACAAACAGTCCGCGCTCCCGGTCAATCCCGGATACGTTGCCCCAGGTGAATGTCACCAGGTGGTATGCCGGCAGCAGCATATTTGCCTCGTATACCTTCTGTTTCAGTTCTTCCAGCATTCGGTTCATCTCCTGTCAGTTTTCTCCGATCATTGTAACCGAATTCCGGCGGAACTTCAAGGCGCGCGGGGCTTATTCCGCTTCCATCACAATGCCTGGACGGCTGTCTTCCCCGTCCGGAATAATCCGGTACCAGTCCAGGACAATCCCGTCCGCGTGGCGGACCCACAGGCCGTATGCCGGCGCGGGGCCGAAACCGTCGATCATATGCGCGTCCGGATACAGGCCGGTGAACTCCGGGTACTCCGCGGCCGGACGGACTTCCCCGGTATACGGCTTCTGGCGCAGCTCGATATCCCGGAAAAGGATATCCCGGATCCGTGCCTCCGGGATGCCGAGGATATAGGATCCCCGCGGCCCGTTGCCGGTTCCGCGGATATGATCAAAGCGTACCTGCCGGATGGCGCCCGGTCCCGGAGCGGGGTCCCCGGGGCGTACCCGCCCGCGGTTTTCCAGCCGCAGGAAGAAGGGGCTCCATACCCGGGTCATCTCGATGTCCTCCAGCCAGAAGCGCTCCACCGTGCCGCCGTCCTCGCTCTCGAGGGAAATCCCGCTGTCCGCGCAGGCGTGCTTGAGCCCGGAGGGATCCTCCGCCAGCCCGCCGATGCGGCACCGCCGGATCAGCACATCCCGGAAATCGCCCTGGGTATCCGTGCCGACCTTGACGGCATTGCAGGCGGAATAGAAATCACAGTCCTCCACCAGCACCCGTTCCAGCGGCCGCATGGAAGCGCCCTTGAAACACAGCGCATCGTCCCCGCTGGTCACCCGGCAGTGACGGATCAGTACGTCCCGGCATCCGTCGATATCCATGCCGTCGTTGTTGTAATTCGCGTGGTTGCGCACCGTGATCCCGCAGATCGTCAGCCGGTCGCAGTTGAGGTAATTCTGCATCCAGCAGGGAGAGTTCTTCATCGTCAGCCCGCTCACCAGCACGTCCCGGCAGTCGATCATCCGGATCATGAACGGCCGGCCGGGCGTTCCCTGGGCCGTCTCCTCCCCGGGAAAGTTATCCGGGGATCCCTGTCCATCCAGTACGCCCTCGCCGCACAGCGCGACATGCTCGCAGTCCTCGGCAAAGATCAGGGACTGGTGCATGCCCATGCTGGTATCCTGCACGGTCAGCCGCTTTGCGTGCATCTCCGGGAAATCCCGCAGGTCCGTGGACGCCTTCAGGCATGCCCCCGGACCGATATACAGGCAGACGCCGGACCGCAGCACCAGCGTACCGGACAAGTATTCCCCGTTCTCCAGGCAGACGATGCCGCCGTTTTCCGCGGCGGCATCGATGGCTTGCTGGATCGCCCGGGTGCCGACAGTACCCGGTTCATATCCGTAGTCTTCCGGCCGGAAGCGTGTTTCCGCACCCGTCCACCGGCATTCCCGTTTTTCCAGCCCGCCGGCCATCGCCAGCAGGCTTTTTTTCATTTCCTCACACCATTGCGGCGTCTGCCGGTTCACCATATCCCGTCCATCCTTCCCGTCCTGTTTCAATCGGCAAAATCCCGCGGACCGCCCCGTCATCCCCGGTGATGATCCGGACGCCGCAGGCACCCTCCCAGACGGTCTTCCCGTCCATCTCCGCCCGGGCCTTCCGGCCGTCGCTCTCAATCCGGCAGTCATGGTTCCGGAACGCTGCCCGGTATTCAACCGCCGGCCCGCTGCCCAGCGAGAACCACACCGCGTCCAGGTGCGGGTGGATTCCCCACCGGTGCGCGATGTACTCCAGCACCGCCAGCATGGTCGGCCCGTAGCTGTCCTGCACGGGAGAGGCGGTATCATCCGGCACGAGTACTGCGCCGGTATCCGCATGCACCAGGGACGGCTTCCCGGTGAAGGGGTCAAACTGCTGGGTAAACCGGTACCCGCCCGCGATCACGGCGCGCATCAGCGCGTCGCCCAGCCGGGTGACCAGCGGTTCATATCCGTAATTCTCCAGCGCGCGAATCGCCCGCTGGTAGGTCAGTCCCTCCGGCTGCCCGCTCCAGTTGTTTTCCGGCGCGTTCCGGAAGGCCGGATCATTCGCCGCCACGCTCGGCAGCGGGAACGGCGTCATGAATTCATCCGGGTTCATCAGGTGCTCCCGCACAAACCGGTCCGCCATGGCCGGGGACACGGAACCCCAGTACATGCAGCGCAGGGTGTTGTGGCACAGGACATCCACCGGCTTCCCGGTTTTGTCCCGGTCAAACAGCGCGCCGCGCGCCTCATTCCACAGGCCCTTCCGGATGGCGCGGGCGGTTTCCTCCGCCTGCTTCCACCATTTTTCTTCCCCGGCCGTATCGCCATTGATCCGGGCAATCCGCCGCAGCGTATCACGGCAGGCATAGCTCCAGCTCGTCACGTCCATGCTGGCCATCGGCACAACCCCGTATCCTTCCGGCGCCGCGTCCTCCGTCCACCAGCACGGGGCGTCCCCGTAGCGGACCGCCCGGTCCTCGCCGGTGTCGTATACACAGAAGGAGCGCAGCAGCCCGTCGTCTTCCAGCGCCCGGGTGCGGCGGAGCCATCCTTCAAAACGAACCAGCGTATCCCGCAGCTCCTCCAGGAAGGTCCGGTCTTCCCCTGCCAGGTAATACAGGTTCAGCGCGTGCCACGGAAAGCAGAAGCCCTGCACCTTGTTGTATTCCGGAATCACCTTGTTCCCGTCCGCGCGGACAGAGCCCGGCAGGCGCCCGTCCTCCCGCTGGTGGCGCATGAACATCAGCGAGTTGTTGAGGCCGACCTGCAGGTTCCGCAGGGCATACATCTCCCCGCCCATGGGCTGGGTTTCCAGCCAGATCTTGCGGTAGCCGCCGCCCTCCACCAGCACGGTGTCCCCGCCGAAGTCCTTCAGGTTCCGCCGGCAGCGGGATTCCGCTTCATGATACAGTTTCATCAGTGCCGGATCGTCGCACCGGAATGAAACCATTGTTTCCGGGTTCATTCGTATTCCCTTCCCTCTTCATATTCAACCTTTTGAATGAGTTTATCATACCATTTTGGCCCCTGAAAACCCATTCGCAAAAATTCGGCACATTTTGGTTTTCACGAAACACGGTGTCTTTTCGCTTTACAGCCCCCGATTCACGAAATTTTCGCTTCTTCCCCCTTCCGGATGCGTCCGGTAGAATTCAGGGTGTGAACGAGACGTGACCAAACAACCGAATTTATCCTGATTCCGGAGGCATTTTATGACAACCATCCCTTCTGTCCGACCCCGCAAAAGCCTGGGCTACCGCTTCTCCCTCACCATGAAGCGGGACTGGCAGCTGTGGGTGCTCCTGATCCCCGCGCTGGCATTCTTCATTGTCTTCTGCTATTTCCCGATGTACGGCGCGCAGATCGCTTTCCGGAACTATAAAGCCGCTTTCGGCGTTACCGGCAGCCCCTGGGTCGGCTGGGCCAACTTTGAAAAGTTCTTCAAACTGTATTACTGCGGACGGATGTTCGCGAACACCTTCCTGCTCAACTTCCTGGGCCTGCTGTTCGGCTTCCCGATCCCGGTGATCCTGGCCATCATGCTGAACCAGCTGAACCACAAGCGCTTCAAGGGCTTCACCCAGACAGCCATCTATGTGCCGCACTTCATCTCCACCGTGGTCCTGGCCGGTATGATCTACCTGTTCTTCTCCCCGACCAACGGCATCATCAACCACATCATCACCGCGGCCGGCGGAAAGCCCATCTACTTCATCATGGAGCCCGCCTGGTTCCGTCCGCTGTATATCGGATCGGACATCTGGCAGAACGCCGGCTGGAATACGATCCTCTACATCGCCACCCTGACCGGTATCGATCCCCAGCTGTATGAAGCCGCCACCATCGACGGCGCCACCCGCTGGGACAAGATCAAGCACATCGATATCCCGCACCTGATCCCGATCACGGTCATGATGCTGATCCTGAACTGCGGTTCGCTGCTCGCATCCAACACGGACAAGGTGCTGCTCCTGCAGACCTCCGGCAACCTGGCCACCTCGGACATCCTGGGCGTTTACCAGTACACCGTCGGTATCGCGGGCGCCAAAGCCCAGCCGTCCTATGCCGCCGCGATCGGCCTGTGCCTGAATGTGATGAACTTCGTGATCGTCATGTCGGTGAACTACATTTCCCGCAAGGTCGGCAAGATCAGCCTGTTCTGATCCGGAGCGAAAGAGAGGAAAAGAAACATGTCAGATATCGTGCTCCCGCGCCGGAAAACGCGCATCAGGGAAACCGGGAAAGACCGGGTATTCAATGCCATCAACCTGATCTTCTGGATCATTGTGCTGTTTATCGTGCTGTACCCCCTGTGGCTGATCATCATCTCCTCCGTTTCCGATCCGGACGCGGTGCGCCGGGCTGAAGTGCTGATCTGGCCGGTGGACTTCTCCCTGATGGGCTATGAGGCCGTCTTCCAGCACAGCGAGCTGTGGAACAGCTACCTGAACTCCATTTTCTACACCCTGGTCGGTTCCGCAATGAGCGTCATCATCACGCTGGCCGCGGCCTACACCCTGTCCCGGAAGTTCGCCGGGCGGAAGGTGGTCAGCCTGGTCATCACCTTCACGATGTTCTTCAGCGGCGGCCTGATCCCGATTTTCATCAACATCAAGGACCTGGGACTGTACGACACCCGCGCGGTCATGATCCTGATGAACCTGGTGTCCGTGTGGAACCTGATGGTCGCCCGCACCTATATCCAGACCACGATTCCCGAAGAGCTGTACGAAGCCGCCGTCATGGACGGAGCCGGCCACTTCACCTACTTCTTCAAGTGCGTGCTGCCGCTTTCCGGAACCATCGTCGCGGTGCTTTCCGTGTATTACGGCGTCGCCCGCTGGAATGACTACTTCACCGGCCTGGTAATGCTGCGGTCCCGGAACCTGTTCCCCCTGCAGCTGATCCTGAAGGAAATCCTGGCTTCCCTGACCACCGGCAATTCCGATACCTTCTTCGCTTCCTACGCCGACAACCTGGGCGGCCTGCAGGAAGCCCTCCGGAAGGCCGAAGTCGCCAAGTACTGCTGCATCGTGGTGGCCACGGTGCCCGCCATCCTGCTCTACGTCTTCATGCAGAAGTACTTTGTCAAGGGCGTTATGATTGGCAGCTTAAAAGGTTAAGTAATTAAGGGCAGAGTCCCTTAAAATAAAAAGGAGGAATACCCCATGAAGAAAATCGTTTCCCTGCTTCTCGCGCTGTGCCTCGTGATGGGCATCGGCGCCGCTCTGGCCGATGACAAGGTCGAGCTGACCGCCTTCCAGTATGCGCTGGAAAACCAGAACTGCGACTTCAACAACGACTTCTGGTACTTCCAGCAGATCGAAGAGAAGACCAACACCCACGTCACCTTTGACATGGTCAAGGATTCCGACTGGGCGACCAAGGCCAACCTGATGTTCTCCATCCCGGACCAGATGCCCGACATGATCCTCCGCCATGCGGTGGACGTGGAAGAGTACGGCGTATCCCAGGGCCTGCTGCTGCCCCTGGATGAGTACCTGACGGAAGAAATCATGCCCAACTATGTTTCCCGCATGAACCTGAACCACGCCAGCGACTCCATCCCCGCCTCCGACGGCAAGACCTACTACATCGGCTACCTGATGGCGCAGAACGTCAACCACAACGGCACCTGGTACGTGAACCAGACCGAACTGGACAAGCTGGGCCTCGAAGCCCCCAAGACCATTGACGAAGTGACCGAAATGCTGCGCAAGATGAAGGCAGACGGCTTTGAGTTCCCGATGTCCGCTTCCTCCAGCAAGACCGGCCCCGAAGGCATCCTGAACTTCTTCGCTTCCTTCGGCGTTCCGGAAAACCAGAAGTACTACTTCATCGATGAAAACGACAAGGTGCAGTTCACCGGCGCCCAGCCCGGCTGGCGTGCCTGCGTGGAATGGCTCCACCAGCTGTACGAAGAAGGCCTGCTGGATCCCGAATCCCTGACCCAGGACTCCAACCTGTGGGCCAGCAAGGTCAATGAAGGCAAGGTCGGCTACTTCACCTACCTGCGCCTGATCAACACCGCCATCACCGCGGACAACATCGGTAACTTCAAGTCCATCCTGCCCCCCGTTGCGGACGGCTACAAGGTTTCTGTTTCCTCCATCCTGGAGGTTCCGGAAGTCGGCGCTTACCTGACCAAGAACTGCAAGGACCCCGTCGCGGCCCTGAAGTGGATCGACGCCCAGCTGGAAACCGAAATGATGATGGTGGCCGGCAACGGCAAGGTCGGCGAGCAGATCATCAAGAATGACGCCGGCAAGTACGAAGTCATCAATGTGCCCGAGAACAACGGCCTGTACGATTTCGTTCCGGTGATCATGGGTCAGTTCTTCGCCCCCGGCGACTACTACACCGAAATCTACCAGATGGCGCCCCACCGCGTGGAACGCTATGAAGACAGCAAGGCCTATGCGGAAGCCGGCGTGCTCGAATACAAGAGCTACCAGTACCTGCGTGACCTGTGCAAGATGAACAACGATGACTCCATCGAAGCTTCCGACATCTATACCGAGCTGGAAAAGGCCGTGGATGAAGCGTTCGCGAAGTTCGTCCGTGAAGGCGTGACCGATGAATCCTGGGATGCCTTCCAGGCCCAGACCAAGAGCATCGGCGTCGACCGCTACATCGAGCTGTATCAGAATGCGTATGACGCGTTCCTTGCCAAGTAATTTGTTAACCATTTTGTTTCCTTGAAAGCGCTCCCGGCAAGGTGTTATAATCGCCTTGCCGGGAGGTTTTCCCCAACCCCGGAGGATCCGTCAGACCGATCCTCCGGCTTTGCCGTTTATTCCGTCGGAGGATTTGTATGAAACGGAGAGCGCTCTTCCTGATCCTGCTGGCTGCCACGCTGTTGCTGGGCAGCTGTTCCGGTCCTGCGCCGGAACCGCCTTCCGCCACAAAACCCGTCTCCCTGACTGCCCTTCAGTATGAAATTGAGAATATGGCCGTCGACTTCAACAATCTCTGGTTCTACAAACAGATTGAGGAGCAGACGGGCGTCCATGTGACCTTCAGCGACGTCAAGGAGGCTGAATGGAGCAGCGCTGTTTCGCTGACCTTCGCCAAGGGCACCCTGCCGGACCTGATCATCCGCGGGAAGCTCGACGTGGAAGAGTACGGCGTTTCCCGCCACCAGCTGCTTCCGCTGGATGACTATATGGCCCGCGGTCTCCTCCCCAACTACACCCAGCGGCTGGAGGAAAGCGGCCTGAAGAACCAGCTGACCGCCTCGGACGGGCATATCTATGAGCTTGGCTTCCTGATTTCCCAGGGCGTCAACACGGACGGCCACTTCTTCATCAACCAGGACTGGCTGGACACGCTGTCCCTGCCGGTGCCTTCCACGGTGGATGAACTGACGGAGGTGCTCCGCCGTTTCCGCAATGACGATCCGAACCGGAACGGGCAGAAGGATGAAGTCCCCATGGAATTCACCTTCGACGACAACAACACCGGAATTTACAACCTGTTCTCCTTCTACGGCCTGCCGCTGAATGAGGATTTCATCTCCCTGGATGACAGCGGAAAAGTGATCTTCACCCCGGCGGATCCCGCGTTCCTCGAAACGCTGAAGTGGCTGCACAGCCTGTATGCCGAGGATCTGCTGGACATCGGCTTTATCAGCCAGGGCAGCAACATCTGGGCGGACAAGGTGAACCAGGGGAATGTTGGCATGTTCAGCTACTGGCGGCTGCAGAACACCGCCCTGTCCCCTTCCGTAGTCTCCATGTACCGGGTCATGAAGCCGGTGCATGCCGAAGGCTGCAAAGCCTGCCTGCCCCGCCTGATTGACCTGATTGATTTCGGCGCCGCTCTCACTGTGGACAACCGGGACGTGGAGGCCAGCCTCCGCTGGCTGGACGCCCAGTTTGAAACCGAAACCATGCTGGTTTCCCAGAACGGCGCTGTGGGCGATACGCTGATCCGCCAGGAGGACGGCCGCTACGCCGTTTCCTACGTGCCGCCGGACAACGAGCTGTACCGCACGGTTCCCGTCATCTGCGGCCAGTTCTTCGCCCCCGCCGAATACTACGCTTCCGTGTATGTGCCTGCTGCCCACCGGCAGGAAAAGGCCGGCTACTGCCGCCTGTATGAGGAAGCCGGCGTGCTGGAATCCACCAGCAGCAAGCTCCTCACCACCGTAGCATCCAGGGCCCCGGAAGAGGACGCCCGCATCAACCTCCTCCGCAACCGGCTCAAGAGCATCGTCGATGCCGCCATCGTGGAGATGATCACCAAGGGCGTCACTGAGGAATCCGCCGCCGAATACGCCGCGAAGATCCGCGACGCCGGGTGGGAGGAATACCGCAGCACTTACCAGGGAATCTATGACCGCTGGATCAGCGAACGATAAGCAAAGAAAGGAGGCGCCCCGATGCGCAGGTCGGTCTTTATCAAATATGCGCTGTCCTACACGCTCATACTGCTGCTGCTGTTTTCGGGCGTCACCTTCTACATGATCCACACCTCGCAGCGTCAGGTGCAGGAGGATATCGTCACCGGCCAGGTCAACCGCCTGAACCGGATCGCCATCCGGCATGAGGATTATATTTCCACCATGCTCAGCACCGCCGAGGAAATCGGCCTGTCACCGCATATCGAGCCGTTCCGGTTCGATGAGGAGCCGTGGAAGGCCTATGACCTGCAGCTCCAGCTGATTCCCTACACGGCCACCAACTCCTTCTGCGACCAGCTTTACCTGTACTTCCCGGAGGATGACCGGCTTTATTCCTCTTCGGCATCCATGACGCTGGATCGGTTTTCGCGCATGACGCAGTTTGAGCAGACCCCCGCGGAAGACCTGGCCGGCCTGCTCCGCACCGCGGACCGGCTGACCGTGCTGCCTGCGCAGCGGGTCGTCTCCAACCTGATCGATGGAGCAGACTCCCGCATGGTCGGCTTTATCCTGCCCCTGGGCGCCAGCCCGGCCAGGAGCAAGGGCTCCGTGTTCTTCCTGATCAAGGAATCCGTATACCGGGATATGTTTGCCGATGCGATCGACACCGACCTGAACACGTATATCCGCATGGGGGACCAGGTGATTGCCTCCGCGGAAGACCTTCCCCTTTCCCCGGCAGAAATGGAAACCGCGCCGGACGGGGAATACAGCCGCGTCTTCAGCCGGAACAACGACAGCTGGCTTTCCGTTTCCCTGCCGGGACGGAGCTGGGGCATGCGCTATGACACGGTCCTGCGGATGGCGGACGTCAAGGCAGCCATCCGGTCCAGCCTCGGCCAGCTGCTTCTTTTCCTG
>JAFRTK010000056.1 GCA_017427165.1 Clostridia bacterium | reverse complement strand
CAGCTGGTCTACTCCGCGCATACCGCGGCGGATTTCTATGCCGCCGTGAACAGCCCGGAAAAGGTCAGCGTATGGCCCGTGGATACCGTGCGCCAGTACGGCGGGCAGGAAACGGAATACCTGACCTTCTTCGTCTCCTACACCACCGGCGTTCATACGCCGCGGCAGTGCACCGTGTTCCTGATTCCCGCCTCCCGGATCCGTTCGCTGATGAGCCGCATCACGGATGACTATGGCGGCTCCGTACAGATCACCGATGAGGCCGGAAACCTCCTGCTGGGCATCGGCGCCGTTTCCCGGGAAGAATACCTGCATGCCGGGAAAACCGATGACGGAAAGCTCCTTATCGATTCTGAACCGCATCTCCTTTCCACCGCCCATTCGGATACCGTCGGCTGGGACTATACCGCGCTGATTCCCGCCCGCATCGTGGAAGCGCCCATGCACCGCGTACAGCGGAACCTGGTGCTGCTGCTCGTGGCGCTGACCCTGCTGGGCGGTGCGGCGGTCTACTATTTCTCCTACCGGCATTACAAGCCGCTGAAAAAGCTGACGGAAAAGGCGCTGAACAGCCATGTGCCGGAGACCGGCGCGGCGGATGAGATGAGCCAGGTGGAGGCCGTGCTGGACGCCCTGTCCCAGGAAAGCCGCGCCAGCCGCCTGGCCCTGGAGGAAAGCCGCACCGTGCTGCTGCAGAGCGGCCTGCACCGGCTGCTGGCCGGGGAATACAGCCCCGCCCTGACGGAAGAGCTGGCAAAGCACGGGCTGGCCCTCTCCCCTTCCGGACAGTACCGGATCGGGGTGCTGGAATGTGAAAAAGGCCGCCTGTCCGACCTGCGGCAGGCTGCGGACAACTGGATGGCCTCCCTCTCCTTTGAGCGGCAGGATGCCGTGCTCTGTTCCTCCCTGCCCGGGGAAGGAACCTTCGCGGTGCTCTTCCCGGCCGCCGGCGGGGACGACGGCGCCGAAGAGGCGCTGCTCAGCCTGAAGTCCCGCCTGGATGGCGCCTGCGGCGCGCCGGTATCCGCCGGTCTCAGCCTGCCCTGCCCGGTTTCTGCCATCGGCGAAGCCTACAGCCAGGCGGTCCAGGCGCTGCAGTTCCGCCTGGTACGGGGCAGCGGATGCCTCGTCACCTATTCCCCGGACCTGGATGCTTCCGCCTCCCTGCAGGATTACCCCTCCGCGCAGATGGAGCAGCTGCAGTGGTACCTGCTGCAGGCGGACGCGGAAAACGCCGGGAAGATCCTGCACCGGATCCTGGGCAGCTTGCAGGAGGGCCAGGTATCCTTCAACTTCGCGCGCATGGTATGCTTCGATGTGGTGAACATGACCGTGCGCACGCTGAACACCGGCCGCGACAGCCGGAGCGCCCCCGCCGTCCAGCCGGAGATGCTGGAGCAGCTGATCAGCTTCGACACCGTACCCGAACTCCTCGGTATGCTGGAAACCTTTGTGGAAGAAACCTGCGCCTCCATGCAGGCGCAGCCGGAAGCGCGCGAAAACCGCGCGCAGGAGATGCAGGACTATATCACGGAGAACTGCTTCGACGAGAACTTCTCCCTGCAGGCCATGGCGGACTTCTTCAGCCTCACGCCGTCCAACCTCTCCCATTATTTCAAGAACTGTACCGGACAGGGCGTGCTGGAATACGTCCAGGCGCTGCGGAAGAAGGAAGCCGCTTCCCTGCTGGCCCGGACGGACGAACCGGTCCAGATCGTCGGCGAACGCGTGGGCATGCCCAACGTCTCGTCCTTCATCCGCTTTTTCAAGCAGCAGACCGGTGTCACCCCCGGCCAGTACCGCCGGCAGGCGCGCCCGTCCGCCCCGCCGTCCGCAGACGAATAAACAAACCATCCATGGCCTGTTCCATTTGGGTTTCATTTCCTGTATAATAACTGCAATCGCTGCAGTACGGGAGGTGTCCGGATGGAACAGGCCATTCAGTTTGGAATGCCCACCCTCATTGAAAACAGGACCCTGGAGGAAAACATCCGCCTGTGCAGCCGGCTCGGGCTGCGCTTTATTGAGCTGAACATGAACTTCCCGGAATACGGAACGGAAGCCCTGGAGGAGACCGACCGTCTGCTGAAGGCGGCTGAAGAAGCCGGGATCTACTATACCGTCCATCTCGATGAAAACCTGAACATCGCCGATTTCAACTACCTGGTCACGGACGCGTACCTGGAGACCGTGCGCCGGACGATTGCCGCGGCGAAGCGCCTCCTGCCCCTGCGGGACAGATACGGCGATCCCTCGCAGCCGCTGGTCATCAACATGCACCTGCACCACGGCATCTTCATCACCCTGCCGGACCGGAAGGTGCAGATGTACGAGCGGGATTTCGATACCTATATCGCCTCCTGCCGCCGTTTCCGGGACCTGTGCGACGAATGGATCGGGGATGATCCCCTGCTGATCGCCCTGGAGAACACGGACGGCTTCCGGCCCTATGAGATGAAGGCCATCGACATGTACCTGGAAAGCCCGCGCTTCGGCCTCACCTGGGATATCGGCCATTCCAAAGCCACCGGCGAAAAGGACGTGCCCTTCATCCTGGAGCATGCCAGCCGGCTGGTCCACTTCCACATTCACGACGGGAAGGAGCAGCCGCCGAAGAACCACCTGGCCCTGGGCGACGGGGAAATCGACCTTTCCGCCCGCCTGCGCCTGGCCGGGGAAAAGCACTGCCGCTGCGTGCTGGAGACGAAAACCGTGCAGGCGCTGGAGACGTCGGTCGCCCGCCTGCCGGAATACCTGTAATCCAAAGAACCATCTGATATCCATCCGGCCAAACGGCCGGATGTTTTTTCATGTACCGGAGTTTTTTCCGGTTTTTTTCCGGAAAATGCAAGAATCCCGGTTCAGCATCGTCTGTATAAGTGAAAGGAGGCGGTTGCCGGATGAATGCAGCGTTGGGCCCGACCTGCAGCACGGAAGAATCATTCGAACAGCTGGTCCTGGAATACCAGATGCCGCTGAAACGGATGTGTTATATGTACCTGCACGATATGGCGCTAGCCGAGGATGCCGTACAGGAAACCTTCCTGAAGGTATACCGGAGCCTGCCGCAGTTCAGCGGCGGCTGCAGCGCCAGGACATGGATCATGAAGATCGGCGTGAACACCTGCCGGGACATGCTTCGTTCCGCGTGGTTCCGCCACCATGACCGGCGGATCGTCCCGGAGGAGCTCCAGGTTCCCGCGGAGGAAAACGCCTTCCCGGAGGAATCAAACGACCTGGGACAGGCGATCCTGAATCTGCCGGTCAAATACAAGGATGTCATTCTGCTTTATTACTACCAGGATATGAGCCAGGACGAGATCGCGGAAATCCTGCAGACCTCGGCCTCCACCATATCCAGGCGGCTGAAACGCGCACAGGAAAAACTGCGGGATGTGCTGAAGGGAGGTCGTGAAGATGAATGACCTGGATATCAGGAAACAGGTTCATCAGGCCGTGGACGATATGACGAAAACGGCAAAGGAAGACCCCTGGCTCGCGCAGCGGATCCTGGCGCAGGAGAAAGGAGAACAACCCATGGCCAGGAAAATCTCAGCATCGATGGTCATTGCCATCGTATTGATTATCATTTCCCTGTCCGCCGCGCTGGCGGCCGGACTGGGCGTATTCGACAGCCTCTCCCGGGGCGGCGACCCGGATGAGCGCCTGCCCGTACTGGAAACCGTCGCCCAACCCGTCGGAACCAGCCAGACCACTGAAGAAGGCGTAACCCTGGACATCAGCCAGGCCTATTATGAAGGAAACCGCGTATTCATTTCCTACCGGATCACCGGTCCCCGGACGCACATTGAGCTCCACGAAGGCGCCCCCGAAAAGGAATATGACTGGTTCGCAGTCGATGAAGACTTCGTGATGGCCGACAATTACGGTTCCGATGACCCGGAACAGCAGCGGATGATTCAGTTCCTGGACGGCAGCGGACAGAAATGGGCCGCCGTGAAGCAGACCATCCTGTCAGACGGCATAACGCTGGAAGACGGCACCTACGCGGATATCATCGGCGGAGATGACCAGGTGCAGGCGGATGGTTCAGTCATCGGCTGGAAGGAGTGTGAGATCCCGGATGACCACCTGGAGGATACGCTCACCTTCAAACTCACCCTCCGGCATTCCAGCACGGTCAATTTCCAGGACGGCACCACGCTGAAATGTGCTTCTGACAAAGAGGGCAGTGATACCGAAGTCCGCTTCACCCTGAACCGGAATGACCGCTGCACCTTCCTGAAGGGCAGCACGCAGTGGGAAGACTATACCGCCAGCGGGACCTTTGCCTGCGGGCAGGTGGATATCCGGGGCAGCCTTGTAATGACCTGCCCGGAGGAATGGGCTGCGGCCTATGACGACTGGGAATGGAACGGCGTGACAGACACGATCTGGGACTGGCACGTTTACCGGGGAGATACGCTGGTTACGGAGAACGCCGTCCAGTGCGTCTCCGGGGAAGGCTCCACAGAAGTGGAGTTTGAACTGCTCATCCCGAAGATGGATGACACGAGCGGCCTGAAACTGGTGCCCGTCTACCGGAAAACCGGCGCCCATCCGGACGAAGCGATCCTGCTCGTCCCTGTCACCTGATGTTTTCCTTACTGTCTGAACCCGGGACGCCGCCAAAGAGGCGGCGTCCTTTCTGATTTACCCCGGACCGTGGTATAATGCGCAGGAATTTTTTTCACAGGAAAACGACAATCCGTCTTTCCCATACGTCAGTATAAGTGCAGGAGGTGATCGACAGGTGGGCAATGTCACGGGCCCTGGCACTGTTCCGGACCGCGATCAGGAATTCGACCGGCTGGTGGATGAATACCAGGGACCGGTTCTCCGGATGTGCTATCTGACCCTTTGCGACAAGACGCTGGCGGAAGACGCAGCCCAGGAGACCTTCCTGAAAATATACCGGACCATGGATACGTTCCGCGGGGAATGCAGCGAGAAGACCTGGATCATGAAGATCGCGGTGCGGACATGCTATGACATGAACCGCTCCGGCTGGTTCCGCTTCATGAACCGCCGGGTGACGCCGGAAATGCTCCCGGAACCGGCCGCGGAAGAAACGGATGAAAGCGATACCGAGCTGACAGCCGCCGTGCTCCGGCTGCCGCTGAAACTGCGCGAAGCCATCCTGCTGCACCATTACCAGGGACTGAATGTAAATGAAACAGCAGACGCGCTGGGCATCTCCCATTCTTCCGCCTCCGGGAGGCTGAAACGCGGAAGGGAAAAACTGAAGGAACTGCTGGAAGGGAGGGAACTGTATGAGCCGTAAGATCAGTGACGCTGAGTTCCGTGAAACCCTGGACCGCCGTCTCTCCGCCCTGCAGCCTGACCCCTGGATGGCCCGGAAGGTCCGGAACCTGGCGCGGGGAAAGGAAGAACCTATGAAGAAAAGATTTTCATTGGGAATTGTGATCCTGATTGCTATCCTTGCCATATCCATGAGCGTGGGAATCGCGACCGTCACCGGATGGGACGTAGTCCGGTTCCTGTACGGTGACCGGACCGTCCAGAAACTTCCGGAGGTGGAAACCTTCCCGGTTCACACGGAAGTATCATCGGGCGGAGCGCTTCTCCGGGTGGAATCCGCCGTCTATGACGGGAAACACCTGGCCTTTGACCTGTATTTTGAGAACCTGGAACCGGATCCGCCGATCGAATGCAAGCTGGATGAACTGACGGCAAACGGAATTCCCGTCAGTGCCGAAAAAATCGTTGAAACCATTGACAACGTCTGGGTGCCCAACCTCTATGATCCCAATCCGTTCCTGCAGGGAGGCGAATCTGTGATCCTCCCGGAGGAACTGCAGGGGAAAGAAATCCTTCATATCTGCCTGAAAGTCCGGATATACCGCCCGATCGATCCGGTTTACCAGTCACGGGAACTCACCCCGGAGGAGGCCGCTGCAAAAACAGAGGAGGGATATCTCGTCATTGTGGATCCCTATGACTTTATCGTGTACCGGGAAGAGGAAGAAGGATGGCAGTGGGACATCGCCGGCGGTGTCACGGAATATCCGGAAAAATTCCGGATCGAAACGCTGGAAATCGCCTTTGACGTACCGAAAGGAAGCGAAGTATCCCGTGTCTTCCAGCCGCAGCCGGTATATGATACCGCACATGGCACCGCTTCCTATGATGTGGCGGCCATCACCGACGGCGGGCTGCGCCTGACCCTCCGCCTGCATCCGGAGGATGACGCGTTCTCGCGGATCCGGGACTTTGTGCTGACCGACGGGGACGGAACCCCGCTGGAAGGAGACCGGTTTATTCCGGACGTCCATATGCGGGTAAACACGGACGGACAGGATAACGCGCTGGTATTCCGGTACCGCTGGAGTCTGGCCCGGCTGAAGGACCTGCCGGACACGATTTCACTGACCTGCATCCTGGAAGACGGCGAACAGCTGGCCTTCCCCATCCAGGTCCGGTAACCGGCTGCCGGGTTTCCCCCGGCTGCATTCCCGGGGCTGCCATGATGGCAGCCCTGTTTTTTCTGCTTTGACTTTTTCCTGAAAAATATCTATGATACCTGTAACATTCTCCTTTTCCGGGCGTATAATCCCATGAAGAAGGCAGGTGAAGCGGATGGAATCGGACCGGGAACTGATGGAGCGGATGAAGGCGGATGACACCGATGCCCTGGAGGAGCTGATCCTGCGGTGGCGGGAACGCGCCGAATCCTACGCCGTCAGTATCCTGCATGATCCGCACCTGGCCGAGGACGCCGTGCTGGAAGCCTTCGCCCGGATCTATGCCGCCCGCGCGGAGTATGAAACCCGGTACACGTTCAGCACCTACCTGTATGTGATTGTCCGGCGCATCTGCATTTCCGAGCTCCGCCGTGCCCGGCGAAGGCCGGCCCTGTGGGGGCAGGAAGCGCTGCCGGAGCTCCCGGCGGATTCCACGGAGGCAGAATACATCACCCGGTGGGAGCGGGAAAGCCGGATCAGCCGCCTGGCTGACCTGGACGGAGATGACCGCCGGCTGCTGCTCGGCTTTTCCCTGGAGGGAAAATCCACCCGGGAACTGGCCGGGGAAACCGGCATGACGGAAGGACAGGTCCGGGTCCGGCTCCACCGGATCCGGAAACGGCTCAGAAAAGGAGATGACCGCTGACATGAAGGAAAAGTACCTGCAGCATGTACTTCAGCGCGCGGGCGAAATCGCCCTGCTCGACCGTGCCGCGGCCGTCCTGCCGGAGCGTGCATCCGCCGGCAAATGGATCCTCGCGGCTGCCCTGGGCATCTTCAGCGTCCTCTACCCGGCGGTGAGCGCCGCCCAGGCTATCACCCGATTAATCTAACGGAGATGAAACCACCATGAAGAACAAGAAGGAAAAGAAACAGAAAAGCCTGCTGCGCAACATCATTGAATGGGTTGCCACGATCCTGGCCGCGCTCCTGATCGCGCTGGTCATCCGTTCATTCGTATTTGAGCTCGTCCGTGTGGACGGCCGTTCCATGGACAACACCCTGGCGGACGGTGAAATCATGCTGGTGACCAAGTATGACTACTCTTCCACCTGGCTCTGCCTCCCCTGGCAGGACGACACCGCGAAGGAAAGCGCCGCGCGCTGGACCTTCGGCGGGGACCCGGAACGGTTCGACATCGTCATCTGCCGGTATCCCGGCCGGGGCGACATCAATTTCGTCAAGCGTGTGGTCGGCCTGCCCGGCGACGTGGTGGAAATCCGGGAGGGTTACCTGTATGTAAACGGCGAGAAATACGAGGAAGCCTACATCGATGACAATTACCGCGTCCGCGGCGGCAGCGACGGCTATTCCTACGGCCCGTACACCGTGCCGGAAGGCGAGTTCTTCGTGATGGGCGACCACCGCAACAACTCCAACGACAGCCGCGCCCTGGGATCCATCTCCCGGAACATGATTGTCGGCCATGTGCGGCGGGTCCTGTATCCGTTCGACAGCTGGCGCGGTGTGGAATAATCCAGACATCCCGGAGGAACCATGAAAGAGAAACTCAGGCGGATTATGGATGCCATCCACCGCTACAATTCCGAACATATGGCCATGCAGGCCTTCGGCCTGAGCGATGAAACAGAATATGACGCACTGGTGATCGCGCCCAGCTTCACCCCGTACAAGCTGAAGATGGATCAGACATGCCGGGTCACTACCATGAAGGAAGGCGCGTATATTGCCGGATACCTGGTGGAAAAAGACGGGCTGAAAATCGCGTGGGTCAAAATCGGATCCTCCGCCGGCAACCTGATCGACCACCTGGCGGTATGCGCGGAGCTGTCCTTCCGGAAGGTTGTCTTCATCGGCGCCGTAGGCGCGCTGAAAGAGGAATTCCATGTGGGCGACGTCTGCACGCCGGCGTACTCCATTTCCGGCAGTTCCGCGGATACCTGGCTCATGAAGGATTCCATCCGGGAAAGCATGCTCTTTGAAAAAGTGGTTCCCGACATGCGGTTCACGGATGAGGTGATCCGGACCGCCGCGGAAAAGGGCCTCACGATCCGCAAGGCCAGCGTGTTCTGCACGCCCTCCATCGTGACGGAATACACCCACCTGGACGAGATCCGCTCCTTCAATGCGGACCTGATCGAAATGGAAACCAGTTCCTTCACCCTCATGGTGGACCTGCTGGAAAAACCGGGCATCTCCCTGCTGGTGGTATCCGACAATTCCGCCACCGGAACCGCCCTGGTCGGCCGCACGGAAGAGGAGCAGCGGCAGTACGACTACGGCCGGCTGACCGTG
>JAFRTK010000055.1 GCA_017427165.1 Clostridia bacterium | reverse complement strand
CGGCGGCTGGACCTGTACACAGCCAATATGCTGGTGAACCGGAAAAAGGGCAGCGCCCAGATCCGGCGATATGACGCGCTGAGCGGGAAGGAAATCTGGTGCACCGAGATCGGCGTGGCGAAGGACAGCAAGGGCAAGACGGATTCCGGCTGCAAGGCATCCCCCGTGATCGGCGAAAACCGCCTGAGCGGCCTGGTCTTCTTTACCGTGACCGGCCTGAATGATGACGGACGGTCGAAGCTGAATGTGCACGGGGATACCAAAGCGGCCCTGGTAGCCCTGGACAAGGAGACGGGAAAGATTGCCTGGGCATACGGACTGAGTGACCGAAGCGTTTCTTCCCCCATCGCTGTTTATGACGGCGAGGGCAACGGACGGATTATCCAGTGCGCCTGGGACGGCAGCATTACCATGGTGGACGGACTGACCGGGGAACTGGTTCACCGGATCACCGTTGAGGGAAACATTGAAGCATCCCCCGCGGCGTACAAGGATATCGTCGTTGTCGGAACGACCGGGAAGGATACAGAACACATCTACGGGATCCGGATTCAGTAACAGGCAGGCGGAGACAGGACCGACGACACAGAAAGGACAACACTATGGCAAAGTATCTGGCGGCACTGGACCAGGGAACAACCAGCTCACGGGCCGTGATTTTCACGGAAGACGGACAGATGATTGCCTCGTATAACCGGGAGTTTCCCCAGCACTATCCGAAACCCGGCTGGGTGGAACATGATCCGCGGGATATCCTGGATACGCAGATCACCAGCCTCCGGGAAGCAGTGAAGCTGAGCGGTGTGGATCCGGGAGAAATCGCCGCGGTCGGAATCACGAACCAGCGGGAGACCACTTTCCTCTGGGACCGGAAGACCGGGGAATGCGTCGGGAACGCCATCGTCTGGCAGTGCCGGCGCACATCCCAGATTGTGGATGACCTGGTGAGCCGCGGCTGCAGCGACATGATCCGGGAAAAGACCGGACTGGTGCCGGACGCCTATTTCTCCGGAACGAAGCTGAAGTGGATGCTGGATTACTACAACGTCCGGGACCGGGCGGAGCGGGGCGAACTGTGCTTCGGCACCGCGGACAGTTTCCTGTGCTGGAACCTGCTGGAAAACCGGCCGCATGTGACGGATGCCACCAATGCCGGGCGGACGATGATGTTCAACCTGCATACCCAGGACTGGGATGACGACCTGCTGGCACTGCTGGATATTCCACGGGCCTGCCTGCCGCAGGTGGTGGATTCATCCGGCCCGATCGGCATGCTGGATCCCGCAATTCTGGGAAGGCGGATTCCGGTAACCGGCATGGCCGGAGACCAACATGCCAGCCTGTTCGGACAGGCATGCTTCCATCCCGGTGATGTGAAAAACACCTACGGCACAGGATGCTTTATGCTGATGAATACCGGTGGTACGCCGGTAAAGAGCCGGAACGGGCTGCTGACCACCATGGCGTGGAGGATCGGAGGAAAGCCGGTCTTCGCGCTGGAGGGCAGCGTATTTATGGGCGGAGCGACTGTCCAGTGGCTGCGGGATGAGCTGAAGATCATTTCCCACGCGGCTGAGACAGAGGCACTGGCACAGTCCATCAACAGCACCGGCGGCGTATACCTGGTTCCCGCATTTACGGGACTCGGCGCCCCGTGGTGGGATATGTACAGCCGGGGCACCCTGATCGGAATGACCCGGGGAACCGGCCGGCCGCAGATTGTCCGCGCGGCACTGGAAGCGATTGCATTCCAGAGCGCGGACCTGCTGGATGCCATGGCAAAGGACTGCGGACGGAAGCCAGAACGGCTGCAGGTGGACGGCGGCGCAAGCGCCAACGCATTCCTGATGCAGTTCCAGGCGGATATCAGCGCGATTCCCGTTGTGCGGCCGAAGGTACTGGAAACCACAGCGCTGGGAGCGGCCCTGCTGGCCGGGCTCGGCGTCGGGATGTACAGCAGCCTGGCGGAAACCGCGGCGGTCTGGCAGAAGGACCTGGAATTTACCCCCAAAATGGATGAAGCCACCCGGCTTCTGGAGCTGGGCGGCTGGCATAAGGCAGTGGAACGGAGCCTCGGTTTTGCGAAGTGATTATTCCTTCGGTTTTTTCAGGCTGCGGAGGTATTCGGCCGTATAGACAATCATGGCCAGGATGGCCAGACCCACGGTGATCCACAGCAGGATCAGGTCCAGCCGGGTGCCCCATTGCGCCAGCGGGACATGGAAAAAGGACAGGATCAGTGACAGGATGAAGCAGACCTGTGCGGCCTTTCCGAAGATGTTGCTGTAGACAACGACATCCCGGCTGAGCAGGAACAGTCCGCCGAGTACCATGAACAGCTCCTTGCAGGCGACCACGATGACGGCTGCCCAGGGGAATACACCGGTAACTGCCTGGCAGACCATGGCGGAGAGGACCATAAGCTTGTCGGCCAGCGGATCAAACAGCTTGCCGAAGTCGGTAATCTGATTCAGTTTCCGGGCCAGGTAGCCGTCGAGCATATCGGTGAGGCTGGCGGCGGCAAAAATGGCCAGCGCGATGTATTTCGGCTCAGCGGTGGTGCGGAAATATACCACAACAAAGACCGGCACCAGCAGGAGCCGGATCATGGTCAGCACGTTTGGAATGGTCCATACATGGGAAAAGAGTTTACGGACTTTGTCCTTCAAGGCGGGTCAGCTTCTTTCAGATTGGTATCCATGATTATTTCTCCGCATCGGGGTGAAAACCCTTTTTTGCGGGTATGGGAGGATAAAGGATATGAGGGCGGACGGAAGACAGCCGGATGAAAAACGGCCGGTATCGATTGAAACGGATTTTGTACGGACGGCGTACGGCAGCTGCCTGATTGCCACGGGGAATACCCGGGTGATCTGCACAGCCAGCGTGGAGGAAGCAGTGCCGCCGTTCCTGCGGGACAAGGGCCAGGGATGGATCACAGCGGAATATGCGATGCTCCCGGCGTCCACCACGGAGCGCAAAAAGCGGGACGGCATCAAGAAGGACGGGCGAAGCGTGGAAATCCAGCGGCTGATCGGGAGATCCCTGCGCCAGGCGGTGGACCTGAAAGCGCTGGGAGAACGCACGATTACCCTGGACTGCGATGTGCTGGAGGCGGACGGCGGAACGCGGACGGCTTCCATCACCGGCGCCATGGTGGCGCTGACCTGCGCCGTAGACCGGCTGATCCGGGAGAAAAAGCTGCTCGCCAGCCCGATCGTCCACCAGGTGGCCGCCATCAGCGCGGGAATCGTGGACGATGTTCCGTGCCTGGACCTGTGCTACCGGGAGGACAGCGGCGCGC
This sequence comes from Clostridia bacterium, assembly GCA_017427165.1. Taxonomy (GTDB): domain Bacteria; phylum Bacillota; class Clostridia; order Christensenellales; family Aristaeellaceae; genus Aristaeella. The sequence goes on along the minus strand of JAFRTK010000055.1, from coordinate 14,393 downwards.
AGGTGGACATGAATATCGTAATGAACGAGCAGCGGGAATTTATCGAGCTGCAGGGTACCGGTGAAGGCCGCGCTTTCAGCCATGATGAGATGGAAATGCTGACCGGATACGGCATCAAGGGAATTTCTGAACTGATGCAGGCGCAGCGGGACGCGCTCGGAGAGCGGGCACGCCATATCGCGCCGAAACCGGTGCTGGTTGCCGCGACCGGTAATGAACACAAGCTGCGGGAGCTGCAGGAGATGTTCCGCGACTACTATACGCTGGTGCCCATGACCGCTGCCGGTTTTTACGGACCGATTGACGAAAACGCGGATACGTTTGCCGGCAACGCGGCCATCAAGGCGGAAGCGGTCTGCGCGGCAACGGGCCTGCCGGCGATCGGGGATGACAGCGGCCTGTGCGTGGACGCACTGGATGGGGAGCCGGGCGTGCTGAGTGCGCGGTATGCCGGGGAGCACGGAAACGATGAAGCCAACAATGACCTGCTGCTGAGCCGGATGGAAGGCCGGGAAGACCGTGCCGCGAAGTTCATGTGCGCACTGGCGCTGAAACTGCCCGGCCGTGAAACACTGATCGCGGAAGGCTCATGCCCCGGGGTGATCCTGTACAGGCGCCAGGGGACCGGCGGATTCGGGTATGATCCGCTGTTCCTGTACGAGCCCATGAACAAGACCTATGCCGAGATGAACGCGGAGGAGAAAAACGCTGTCAGCCACCGGGCAAAGGCCAGTGAAAAAATGCGGCAGATCATAGCGGAAATCAGCGGGCAGGGAAACTGATTTCCGGGATACCCGGAAAACCAGAAACAGTACATCCTGAAACGGCGGAAAGCTTGACGAAATATAGGAAAACATGTAAAATATCTGAAAGATAAAAAGGCAAAGATCCATTGGGGGAACGCAGATGCTTCATGAAGGAAAAATCTGGGTTGGCACAGCGGGAGAGAACCCGGTTTATCTGCTTCCGGGCATGGCGAACCGGCATGGGCTGATTGCCGGCGCAACCGGAACGGGCAAGACCGTTTCCCTCAAGGTCCTGGCGGAGAGCTTTTCCGACATGGGCGTTCCGGTGTTCCTGAGCGATATCAAGAGCGACCTGAGCGGGATGGTGCTGTCCGGTGAAGCCAGCGAGGCGATCACAAAGCGGCTGGACAAGTGCCATGTGCCGGCCGGGGAGTTTGAGTTCAAGAATTACCCGACCGTTTTCTGGGACGTGTATGGTGAACAGGGACATCCGATCCGCGCAACCGTGGAGAAGATGGGTCCCCTGCTGCTGAGCCGGATGCTTTCACTGAACGAAACGCAGAGCGGGGTAATGAACATCCTGTTCCGCGTAGCCCGTGATATCGGGCAGAAGCTGACGGACATCCTGGACCTGAAGCGTATGTTGGTCTATATCGGCGAGCACGCCAGGGAGCTGACCCTGCATTACGGCAACGTCTCATCCGCCAGCGTCGGCGCGATCCAGCGCGCGGTGGCAGTCCTGGAGGACCAGGGCGGAGACACGTTCTTCGGGGAACCGGCCATTGATATTGAGGACTGGTTCGGCCCGGCCGCAAACGGCCAGGGGACCATCAATATCCTTTCCGCCGACCGGCTGTTCAACAACCCCACGATGTATTCCACCTTCCTGCTGTGGATGCTGACAGAGCTTTATGATTACCTCCCCGAACGGGGAGATGCCGATAAACCGCTGATCGTTTTCTTCTTTGATGAAGCGCACCTGCTGTTCAACAACTGCGGGAGGGCTCTGATGGAGAAAATCGAGCAGGTGGTCCGCCTGATCCGGTCCAAGGGCGTGGGTGTCTACTTCATCACCCAGAGTCCCGCGGATATTCCCATGACCATCCTGGGCCAGCTGGGGAACCGGATCCAGCACGCCCTCCGGGCCTACACACCGCTGGACCAGAAAGCGGTGAAGGTTGCCGCCCAGACGTTCCGGACGAATCCGTCCTTTGACACAGAAGAAGCGATTACGACCCTGAAGACAGGGGAGGCGCTGGTCTCATTCCTGGATGAGCACGGAGCCCCGGGCGTGGTTGAGCGGGCAATCATTCTACCCCCGCAGAGTTATATGGGCGCGATCTCAGGCGAGATCCGAACCCAGGTGATCGGAGCCAGCCCGTTCAAGGGCAAGTACGATCCCCCTGCCGCCCCGACCGGGGCACAGGGGCAGGTTCAGCCGGCGGGAACCATTCCCGCCGCACCGCAGCAGGCACCGCAGTTCTACCTGGTGAACGGCATCCTGTGGCGGGTGAACTACGTCAATCCGACGGCGTACATCACTGTGAACGGCACGCTGCTTCCGGTTTCCCGCTGAGCATTCCCCGCAGTCACTGTTTCCCCCAACGACCCCTCTCACGGCGCAGGTGAGCACCGTGCATGCAGAACATGGCACAGACATTCAAGGTATTTGACCCCGCCACCGGAACGTATGTGGAAAAGCAGATCGAAGGCATGACGGCGCCGGCCGAAGCCGCCCAGGCAGTTGCGGAAGCCGCCCAGCCGGTCATCCAGGCCGTGGAGCAGGCCGCCCAGCCCGTGGTACAGGCGGTTGAGCAGGCTGCCCAGCCCGTGGTACAGGCTGTCCAGCAGGCCGCTGAACCTGTTGTGCAGGCAGTCCAGCAGGCTGCCCAGCCGGTTGTCCAGGCGGTCCAGCAGGCTGCGCAGCCTGTGGTCCAGGCGGTGCAGGGCATCGTCCAGCCCGGGCAGACGGTTCCGACGATCCAGGTGCAGCCCCAGCTGCAGCAGATGCCCGTTATGGTGCAGGATCCCGTGACCGGTCAGCTGGTCCAGCAGATGATGACCGTCCAGTATGATGCCGCCACCGGCACCTATACGCCCGTTACGGCGCAGCCCCAGGTTGTGACGGATCCCAAGGTGCTTGCCGAGCAGCAGAAGGCCGCGGAAAAGGCCGCCCGTGAAGCTGCCCGCCAGGCGAAGGAAGAGGAAGCGGCCGCCCGCCGCGCCCGCGCCGATGAGCTGCGGGAAGAAGCCGCCGAACGCGCCCGCCGGAACGACTCTGTTGCCGGCCGCGTGAAGAACACCGCGATCTCCACGGCGACCCGCCAGATCGTAACCAACATCACGAAGAACCTGACCAAGGTGATCAGCGGCCTCTTCGGCAAAAAGTAACCATCGGGATCCGCGGATCCGCAGGATCCGTAATAACAATTACAACAATGGAGGGTACAGGTTATGAAGAAGTTTCTGAAGGAGTTCAAGGATTTTGCAATCAAGGGTAATTTCCTCGACATGGCAGTGGCCGTGGTCCTGGGCGGCGCGTTCAGCAAGGTTGTGAACGCCGTGATCGAAATCTTCCTGAACCCGATCCTTGAGAACATCAAGATTGCCAATGAAGGCCAGGCCGGCTGGCTGACCGGTGTCGTGAACTTCGCTGCGATCCTGATTGAGTTCCTGGTGATCGCACTGGTGCTGTTCCTGATCGTCAAGGCTTTCAACAAGGCCAAGGAACTGAAGAAGAAGGAAGAAGCTCCTGCGGAACCGACCACCAAGAAGTGCCCCTTCTGCCAGAGCGAGATCGATATCCAGGCGACCCGCTGCCCGCACTGCACCAGCGAGCTGAAGGAATAAGCCCGCTCCGGGTACAGTCAGGAGCCGTTCCGAATCCGGGACGGCTCTTTTCGTTTTCCTCAAAAACAGGCATTGACAAACGAGCTGTCAGCCTGTAATATATGTCCGCAAAACCCTTATCACGAGTGACCGAGGGAAGGGCCCGATGACGTCACGGCAACCGGCGGAAGCAAGGTGCCAAATCCCCCAGCGTGCACACCCGGAAACGGAACGCTGACAGATAAGGACAATCAGTACCGATTGATTCCCGTCTGGCTTGTGTGCGAGCCAGGCGGTTTTTTTGCGAATACCAGATGGAGGCGATTCAAAATGCGCAGACTGTTTACTTCCGAATCCGTCACTGAAGGACATCCCGATAAGCTGTGCGACCAGATCTCCGATGCCGTGCTGGACGCGATCCTGACCCAGGACCCCGCCGCCCGCGTGGCATGCGAGACATTCGCAACGACCGGAATGATCACCGTGATGGGTGAGATCACGACGTCCACCTATGTGGATATTCCCGCAATCGTCCGGAAAACCGTGACGGACATCGGCTATGACAGCCCGGAGAAATCCTTCAACGGCAATACCTGCGCCGTGATGACCGCGATTCACGAGCAGAGCCCGGATATCGCCATGGGCGTGAACGACGCGCTGGAAACCCGGAGCACGGAGGGCGAAGCCGATACCGGTGCAGGCGACCAGGGAATGATGTTCGGCTATGCCTGCAATGAGACCCCGGAAAAAATGCCGCTTCCGATCGCGCTGAGCCACCGGCTGGCCCGGCGGCTGGCTGAGGTACGGAAGCAGGGAATCCTGCCCTTCGTTTATCCGGACGGAAAAACCCAGGTGACCGTTGAATACATTGACGGAAAACCAGCGGCCGTGGATACGGTTGTGGTTTCAACCCAGCATGCGGCGGACGCGACGCAGGAGCAGATCCGGGAAGGCGTGATCGCGGAAGTGATCCGGCCGATTATCCCGGCGGAGCTCCTGACGGAAAAGACCCGTATCCTGGTGAACCCGACGGGACGGTTTGTGATTGGCGGACCGGCCGGGGATACCGGACTGACCGGCCGGAAGATCATCGTGGATACCTACGGCGGATCCGCTCCCCACGGCGGCGGCTGCTTCAGCGGCAAGGACCCGACCAAGGTGGACCGCAGTGCGGCCTATGCCGCCCGCTATGCCGCGAAGAACATCGTGGCGGCGGGACTTGCCGACCGCTGCCAGATCCAGCTGGCTTACGCCATCGGCGTGGCAGAACCGGTGTCAGTGCTGGTGGATACCTTCGGAACCGGGAAGCTGGATGATGAAAAGCTGGCGGAGATTGTGAGCCGCGTGTTTGATTTCCGCCCGGCGGAAATCATCCGGAAGCTCAACCTGCGCCGGCCGATTTACCGGCAGACGGCTGCATACGGCCATTTCGGCCGGACGGATATCGACCTGCCGTGGGAGAAGGAAGACATGACGGATGCCCTGAAGGCAGCTGCCGGCATCTGAGGACCGGGATAATGAAAATCCCCCGGAGCTTTCGCTCCGGGGGATTTGATTTCCGGCTGGATTATTTGATCAGCTCGCCCATGGTGCCGTTTACGGCGCAGGCGGCATTGCTCTCATCCGTGTCGATATGCATGGCCAGGGAGAATTTCTCGCTGACGCGGACCACGACATCACCGAAGACCAGGGCACGGCCGTTGGTGTCCACCTTGACGGACACGACATCCTTGTCCTTCACGCCGAATTCCGCGGCATCTGCGGGGGTCATGTGGATGTGGCGCTTCGCGGCGATCACGCCTTCAGCGACTTCCACTTCACCGGCCGGGCCGACCAGCCTGCAGGCACCGGAACCGGCGATGTCACCGGATTCACGCACAGGCGCGGTGACGCCGATGGAACGGGCATCCGTCAGGGAAAGCTCCACCTGGGTCGCGGGACGAACGGGCCCGAGGATACGGACGCGCTTCAGCGTGTTCTTGGGGCCGACCACATCGACCTGCTCCTCGCTGGCGAACTGGCCGGGCTGGGACAGCCAGCTCTTGACCGTCAGCTCATGGCCGGCGCCGAAGAGGGCTTCGAGATCTTCTTTTGTCACATGTACGTGACGGGCGGAGGTTTCAACCAGAATCTTATTCATGAGAGAGTACCCCTTCCTTTGATAATAACGGGTTCCCCGGACCGCCCGGCCTGCTGCCGGGACGGGAACCGGCGGGACCGGCTTTATACCCAACAATTTATTATATGACCAGAAGAGATGAAAAATCAAGCTTGACAAGCATAAACCGCTTCGATATACTATAAAGGCTGTTCTGTAAATCTTCGGGGCAGCAGGCCCTGAAGAATGTCGATCAATGAGGAGTGTTCAAAATGTTTCGTACTTATCAGCCCAAGAAGCGTCAGCGCAATAAGGTCCACGGTTTCCGCGCCCGCATGGCGACCCGGAACGGCCGTCGTGTTCTGGCTGCGCGCCGCCGCCGCGGTCGCAAGGAGCTGACGGTCTGATTTCAGCACCGGAAAGCTGACTTCATTTAAGCAAGGATGAGGCCCGCCCGTTTTTCGAACCGGGCGGGCTTTTCCGCTATATGGATCATCCGCAGAAAGCGGAAGGAATTGGAAAGCATGGAAAGATGCTATCGGCTGCAAAAAAACCGGGCGTTTCAGTATGTCTACCGCAAGGGACATAGCTGCGCCTGCCGGAACCTGGTTCTGCTCCTGGCCCCCGGCCGGGAGAAGAAGGTCGGTTTTTCCGTCAGCAAGAAAGTAGGCAACGCCGTGACCCGGAACAAGGTCAAGCGCCGCCTGCGGGAATGCTTCCGGCCCCACCTGGGGGATGTGAAAAACGGGCTGTACGTGATTGTCGCCAGGCCTGCGGCCGCCGAGGCCACCTTTGACACGCTGCGGAAGGATGTCGCGTATCTGCTGAAAAAGCAGCAGGCATTCCTTCATGAACAGGGAACAGAAGGGAATCGCGCCAGATGAGAAAGCTCATGCTCGCCATGATCCGCTTTTACCGCCGGAACCTGAGCCGCCGGAAAAAGCATCCGACCTGTCGTTATATCCCGACCTGCTCCGAGTATGCCGTGACCGCCATCGAACGGTACGGCGCACTGAAGGGCGGGCGGATGGCTGCATGGAGGCTGCTGCGCTGCAATCCGTTCAGCAAGGGCGGTTATGACCCGGTACCGGAGGATCCGAATACCACCTTAAGGAGGGAATAATCCGGAATGAACCAATTTCTCTACAACTTCCTGGCCTGGATCAACAGCTGGGTCGGGAGCTGGGGCATCGCCATGATCGTATTTACTGTACTGGTCCGGCTGGTGCTTTCTCCCCTGGACTTCAAGAGCCGTGTCAGCATGCGGAAGACCACCAAGCTGCAGCCGCAGCTGCAGGCCCTGCAGAAGAAGTATGCCAATGACAAGGACAAGCTGAATGCGAAGACTGCCGAACTGTACAAAAAGGAGCATATCAACCCGCTGTCCAGCTGCCTGCCGCTGCTGCTGACCTGGCCGATCCTGATCGCTGTGTTCGGCGCGATGCGCATGGCCGCCAATGAGCAGCTGCTGATCCAGCTGGGCCAGATCCTGCAGGGAAAGGAACCGGCGCTGGAACCGTTCCTGTGGATCAAAAACCTGTGGATGCCGGATAACATTTTCAATACCGCCTATCCGGATGTGAACACCCTGCGCATCATTCCCACCGACCAGTGGCTGCCCTGGTTCCATAAGCTGTCGGAATCCGGACTGCCGGCGATGCTGCAGGACCTGAACCTGACGGATGCCAGTTTTGAGGGTTCCGCCCTGGGCGCGACGGTCCAGAGCATTGTGGATGTGATGAAGGCCCAGGTGCCGTTCTATACGAAGGCCGTGGCGAACACTCCCTACAGCGTTCCGCTGCTGGGCACCATTCCGGTGATGTACAACGGTTTCCTGCTGCTGCCGATCCTGTCCGCAGTCAGCCAGATCGTGATGACCAAGGTCATGTCCGGAAACCAGCCGCAGCAGCCTGCCGCGAACGGACAGCCGAACACCGGCAAGTTCATGCAGTGGTTCTTCCCCATCTTCTCCCTGTGGATCTGCCTTGGCTACAGTGCCGCATTTGCCCTGTACTGGGTGGCCGGCAACCTGGTGAGCATGGGACAGACCCTGATTATCAACAAGATTCTTGACAACCGTGAAAAACAGGCCATGCTGGCCGGAGAGGGGACCGTCAAATGAAACAGTATGAAGCTTCCGCCCGGACCGTGGAAGAGGCGATTGAACTCGGCCTGCAGGAACTGGGCGTTTCCATCGGTGATGTGGATGTTCGTGTCGTGGAAGAAGGCAGCAAGGGACTGTTCGGACTGTTCGGATCCCGGATGGCCAAGGTGTGCCTGACCGTGAAGGCCTCCGAGGAGGATCCGCTGGGCAACCTGCTGGAAGAAAAGAAGCCCGCGAAGAAACCGGCGGAAAAACCTGCCGAGAAAAAGGAAGCGGTGAAGAAACCCGCCGAAAAGAAAGAAGCGGCGAAGAAACCCGCCGCCAAACCGGAGAAGAAGGAAAAGCCCGCGGAAAAGCCTGCCGCGGAGAAGGCTGAACCGGCGGAGAATCCGGAACCCCGGACGCTGGAAAAGCCGGAAGTGACCATGATTGCCGCGGAAAACCTGGATCCGGAAAGCCCGGCCGGGATCGCGAAAGCCTTCCTTGCGGAGCTGACAAAGCTGATGGGCGTGGATGTGACCATTGATATGGGAACGGACGCCGAGGGCAATGTATACGGATTCATCAACGGCGATACCCTGGGCATCCTGATCGGCCGCCGCGGAGAGACGCTGGACGCGCTGCAGTACCTCACCAGCCTGAAGGTGAACCGCGGCCGTGACAGCTACACCCGTGTGACCCTGGATACGGAGAACTACCGTGCCAAGCGCGAGGATACCCTGATCCGCCTGGCGAACCGGATGGCGAACCGCGCGCTGCGCACGGGCCGGAAGGTTTCCCTGGAACCCATGAATCCCTATGAACGGCGGATTATCCACTTTGCGCTGCAGCAGAACGAGGGTGTAACCACCCACTCCGAGGGCGACGAACCGAACCGCCACGTGGTGATTACCCACAAGAAATAACGGAGGCGAATGAATTATGCTGGATATTAACCTGCTCCGCAATGACCCGGAGAAAGTCCGGGAGAATATCCGGAAAAAGTTCCAGGACCAGAAGCTGCCGATGGTGGACGAGGTCATCCGTTTTGACCGGGAATACCGGGACGCCCAGCAGCAGGCGGACGCCCTGCGGAACCGGCGCAAGGTGGTCTCCAAGGAGATCGGCGCGCTGATGGGAAAGGGCGAGAAGGAAGAAGCCGAGAAGCGCAAGGCGGAAGTTGCCGCGATCGCGGAGGAACTGGCGGCCCTGGAAGTGAAGGAGGAAGAGCTGAAGGCGGAAATCCGCAAGCGGATGCTCGTGATCCCGAACATCATCGACGACAGCGTCCCGATCGGCAAGGATGACAGCGAGAACGTCGAGATTGAACGCTTCGGCGAACCGGCGGTGCCGGATTTCGAGATTCCGTACCATGTGGATATCATGGAACGCCTGCAGGGCATCGACCTCGATCCCGCCCGGAAGACCAGCGGCAATGGTTTCTACTACCTGATGGGCGATATCGCGCGCCTGCACAGCGCCATCCTGAGCTATGCCCGCGATTTCATGATCGACCGCGGCTTTACCTATGTGATTCCGCCCTTCATGATCCACGGGGACGTGGTGACCGGCGTGATGAGCTTTGCCGAGATGGAAAACATGATGTACAAGATCGAAGGGGAAGATCTCTACCTGATCGGCACCTCCGAGCACAGCATGATCGGCAAGTTCATCGATACAATCCTGGAGGAAAAGGACCTTCCGAAGACCCTGACCAGCTACAGCCCCTGCTTCCGGAAGGAAGTCGGCGCGCACGGAATCGAGGAACGCGGCGTTTACCGGATCCACCAGTTCGAGAAGCAGGAAATGATCGTGATCTGCAAGCCTGAGGAATCCCCGATGTGGTTTGACCGGCTGTGGCAGAACACGGTGGATTTCTTCCGCACGCTCGATATCCCGGTGCGCACGCTGGAGTGCTGCAGCGGCGACCTCGCGGACCTGAAGGTGAAGAGCCTGGATGTGGAAGCGTGGTCTCCCCGGCAGAAAAAATACTTCGAGGTCGGCTCCTGCTCCAACCTGGGAGACGCCCAGGCACGGCGGCTGCAGATCCGTGTCCGCAATGACAAGGGCGAGAAGTATTTTGCCCATACCCTGAACAATACCTGCGTGGCCCCGCCCCGGATGCTGATTGCCTTCCTGGAGAACAACCTGCGCGAGGACGGCACGGTTGCCATTCCCGAAGCGCTGCGGATGTACATGGGCGGCAAGGACCATATCGGATAAGGAGCCGAAAGCGGCACAGCCGTTCTTTTCGTGTTCTTTCCATACCGGAAACGTTGACAATCAAGCGTGACAGCAGATAATAGGATCAGAACAACTGGAACGGTCACCCGCAAGAGTGACCGTCCTTTTTGCCGGAGGATGAAACATGAATCTGACTGAGAAAATCCTGAGCGCGCATCTTGTCAGCGGCACCCCGAAAGCCGGAGAGGAAGTCTCCATCCGGATTGACCAGACCCTGACACAGGACTCCACGGGTACCATGGCTTACCTGCAGTTTGAAGCCATGGGCATCGGACGGGTCAAGACCAGGAAGAGCGTCGCCTATATTGACCATAACACCCTGCAGACCGGCTTTGAAAACGCGGATGACCACCAGTATATCCAGAGCGTTGCGAAAAAGCACGGTATCTTCTGCTCCAAGCCCGGCAACGGAATCTGCCACCAGGTGCACCTGGAACGGTTCGGCATTCCGGGAATGACGCTGCTCGGCAGTGACAGCCATACGCCCACCGGTGGCGGAATCGGCATGATCGCGATCGGCGCGGGCGGCCTGGACGTGGCGGTGGCCATGGGCGGCGGCGCGTATTTCCTGACCTGGCCGAAGGTGGTCGGTATCCGGCTGACCGGAAGACTGCCCTATGCGGTGGCCGCGAAGGACATTATCCTGGAGGTCCTGCGTCGGCTGTCCGTCAAGGGCGGCGTCGGCAAGGTGATGGAGTACATCGGCGACGGTGTGAAAACGCTGACCGTTCCGGAGCGCGCAACCATCGCGAACATGGGTGCGGAGCTCGGCGCCACCACTTCCGTATTCCCCAGCGATGAGGTAACCCGCGCGTTCCTGAAGGCCCAGGGCCGGGAAGCGGATTTCCGTGAACTGAAGGCGGATCCGGACGCGGAATACGATGAAATCGTGGAGATCTGCCTGGACGAGCTGGAGCCCCTGGTGGCCCAGCCCCATATGCCCGACAACGTGGATACCGTAAAGAACGTCGGCCCGATCAAGGTGGACCAGGTATTCATCGGCAGCTGCACGAACTCCAGCTACCAGGATATGATGCGGGTGGCCCGGATCCTGAAGGGGAAAACCGTACATCCGGATGTCAGCCTCGTGATCGGCCCCGGCTCCAAGCAGGTGCTGACCATGCTGGCCCGCAACGGCGCACTGGCCGATATGCTCGGCGCCGGCGCCCGGATCCTGGAGAGCGCCTGCGGCCCCTGCATCGGCATGGGCCAGAGCCCGAAGACCAACGCGGTCTCCGTCCGGACCAACAACCGCAATTTCTATGCCCGCAGCGGGACTGCTTCTGCCGGCATCTACCTCACCAGCTGCGAAACCGCGGCCGTTACAGCGCTGACCGGCGTGCTGACGGATCCCCGGTGCCTGGACCTGGACCTGACGGTTGAACAGCCGACACAGTTTGAAGTGAATGACAACCTGGTGATTCCGCCTGCGGAAGAAGGACGGGAAAGCGAAGTGGAGGTTGTCCGCGGCCCGAACATCAAGCCGTTCCCGCTGGGACATGACCTGGAGGACACGGTCAGCGGCAAGGCGCTGCTGAAGATGGAAGACAATATTACGACCGACCATATCATGCCCAGCAACGCGAAGCTGCTGCCCTACCGCAGCAACATTCCGCACCTGAGCGATTTCTGCCTGACGCCCGTGGACGAAACGTTCCCTGCCCGCGCGAAAGCGGAAAAGGGCGGATTCCTGGTAGCCGGCGCCAATTACGGCCAGGGCTCCAGCCGGGAGCACGCCGCACTGGTACCGCTGTACCTGGGCATCCGCGCTGTGGCGGCGAAGAGCTTTGCCCGGATTCACCAGGCAAACCTGATCAACAACGGAATTATGCCCCTGACCTTCCTGGATGAGCGGGATTATGACCGGATCGACCCCATGGACACGCTGAGCCTGCCGGGTGTCCGGGAAAAGATTGCCGCCGGACAGGATGAGCTGGAACTGAGAAATGAAACGAAAGGTGAGTCCTACCGGGTCAGCCTGCCGCTGACAGAGCGCCAGCGCGGCATGATCCTGGCGGGCGGACTGATCAATTACACCCGCAACCAGGCCTGACGACACAAGTTACAGGAGAAACCCGATGAGTATTTCATCCGCATTCCGGAACGCGTTCCGGACCTGCTTCCGCCATCCGGCGGATACGCTGAAGTTCCTGGCCACGGAACTTTGCCTGATACTGATCTGCCTTGCGCCGGTGCTGTTTGCTGCCGAAGCGAAGCTCCGGTATCTGGCGGTGCTGGCCGTCCCCCTGTGGATCCTGGTCATGTTCCCTGCGAGAATGAACGCGGCAGAGGCCATGCAGGACAGCCTGCGGGACGGAAGGCTCTTCAGCTGGCGGCTGGCCGATCCCTCCCGCTGGGGGGACAAGGTGCTGTGCGGGCTGAAACGGGCGGGCTTCCTGCTGCTGTGGGCGTCGCCGCTGATCGTGGCCGCCATCTATGCCTGGCGGCATTTTATCGGGCTGGTGGACGGCTTCACGCTGCTTGCGATGATCAAGCAGTTCGGAGGCGGGGATTTCATGACGGGAATCCTGTACATCCTGCTGATCCTGCTGGCAATGATCCTGTTCCTGGTGATCGGTTTCGGCTTCCACAGCGGCGCGCGGCACGCGAGGGCCCAGGGAAGCGTGAAGAGGATGAAGGGACGCCATGGGAAAAACCTGCTGGGCTGGATCTGCGCGCAGGTGACCCTGCTCCCGGTGCTGGCCGCGATTGTGATCGCGGTGATGCGGTATGTGCCGGTGATCCGCGATGTGAGCGGCCTGATGGCCGGCTCCGTGAAGATCCCGCCCACCCGGGAAACGCTGATAATCCTGGCAGCCGGCGCACTGCTGACGCTGCCCCTGCTGCCGGTCCGCAGCATGATTACGGCAGCTGTGATGAAAATTGGAGAATCGGATGAGACTGGACAAGTGGCTGGCGACGCTCGGTAAGGGAAGCCGCAGTGAAGTCCGGCAGATGATCCGGGACGGGCAGGCGGCCGTGAACGGACAGACCGTCCGGGATCCGGCGGCTGACTGCGATCCGGAACGGGATACGCTGTCCCTGCGCGGAACTGCGGAAGACGGCCGGATCATGCGCCATGTGATGATGCATAAACCCGCGGGCGTGCTGACGGCTGCCCGGGACAACCGCCAGATGACGGTGATGGATCTGCTGCCGGCGGAATACCGCAGTATGGGATGCATGCCGGTTGGACGGCTGGACAAGGATACGACCGGTATCCTTGTTTTTACCTGCGACGGGGAACTGAGCCACCGCCTGCTGAGCCCGGCACGGCATGTGGAAAAACGGTACCGGGCGCTGGCCTCCGGCGTGATGGATGAAACGGATACGGCGCTGTTTTCCCGGGGAATCGACCTGGGTGATTTTACCGCGCTGCCGGCCCGCCTGGAGATCCTGCGGACAGACGCGGAATCCGGCACAACGCTGGCGGAGGTTACAGTCACAGAGGGTAAGTTCCACCAGGTCAAGCGGATGTTTGCCGCAGCCGGGCATGAAGTCCGGATGCTGCACCGATGCTCCTTCGGACCGCTGGAGCTGGATCCGGCGCTGCCGGAGGGCGAATGGCGGGAGCTGACGGACGGGGAACTGAAAGCGCTCAGGCAGGCTGCCTGTATGGAGGACCGGACGGAAAAGGCATGAACGATCATTATTACACGAGAAATCCGGCCAGTGAATCCCGGCCGGTGGAATGTGAATACACCTACCGGGGGATCCCGCTGGTGTTCCGGACCGACGCGGGTGTCTTTTCCAGGGGGGAAGTGGACGCGGGCACGGACCTGCTGCTGAAATCCCTGCCGGAGGAAATATCCGGCGACATCCTGGACCTGGGATGCGGCTGGGGCGTGATCGGGACCTGTGTGGCCCGGCGCTGGCCGGAGACCCGGGTGACCATGGCGGATGTCAACCTGCGGGCGCTGGAACTTTCACGGGAGAACGCGAAGCGGAACCGCGCGGAGGTGCGGTGCCTGGAAAGCGACGGAATGGAAGCCGTGAAGGGTGAACGGTTTGATATGGTGATTACCAACCCGCCGATCCGGGCCGGAAAACAGGTGATCTACCGCATGTTTGCCGACGCGGAAGAATGCCTGCGGCCGGGCGGTTCGCTGATCCTGGTGATCCGGAAACAGCAGGGAGCCGAAAGCTGTATCAGGTACCTGCAGACACTGTTTCCGGAGGTGGAAAAGACCGCGAAATCCGGCGGATTCTGGGTGCTGAAAGCGACCAAAAATGAACGAGCCCTGTCCTGAACTGAACTGCATCCCGTCAAGTGGACAGTGAAACAAAAAACAAAACCGGGACAAGAAATCTCTGGTGACCAACAACGGTTGCCAGAGATTTTCTTTAGAGAAAGCACGGGAAATAGCACACAGCTGTCATCCGGTCAAGGGCT
>JAFRTK010000054.1 GCA_017427165.1 Clostridia bacterium | reverse complement strand
GCTGTTCCGGGAACCGGAAAAGTATACCGACCTGCCGGAAGGCGCCGAAAGCCTGGAGGAACTGTTTGCCCGTACCGGGGAATTCCTGCGGGAAAAAGTGGATCCCCTCCTGGCGGCGGGCAAGGACGTGCTGATCGTCGGGCACGGCGCCATGAACTCCAGCATCGTCTGCCGGCGGAAAGGCCTGCCCGTTTCGCAGTTCTGGAGCGCCGGAATCGAAAGCTGCCGGCTGATGGAACTGCCGTAAAGTACAGAAAAAAGTACCCTGTTCAGGCTGAACAGGGCGCTTTTTTGCAGGATGATTATTCTGCTTTGGGGATGCTGACGGTCAGCAGTTCCGCGTCTCCGACAACGTCCCCGTTTCGGATAAAGGCAAGGGTGAGGGTATCAGCGTCCGCCGGAAGGCTGACGGAACAGTTCCGGAAGAACAGGATCCGCTGGCTTTCCGGGTCGATTCCGTATTGTTCGTCATAAATGGCTCCGGTGGAAAAGAGCTTCCAGGCGGAATCCATGTATTCCGTTTCAATGGGTGCGAAGCTGTATCCCCGCAGGTCTTCCGGGATTGCGGAAACATCCGTTCCGAGGTCGTTCAGGTAAAACGCCGTGTCCACAATGGTTTCAATGGAGGAACGGCGGACGGTCAGGGAGTCCAGTGTCACCGGGCCGAAGACCGTGGAAACAGTCTGCCCGACAGGGATAAACCGGGACACTTCCCCGTGGACCGGGAGCTTCATGAACCGGATTTCTTCTCCGTTGTCCGGCTGCTTTTCGGTGCCACTGTAGGGACTTGGGGGATTGGTGACAAAGATTACTGAGGCATCAACGGTCCGGTCATTGCCGCTGCGGAACCAGATGTTGGTCGCGACAATCGCGGAGGAGTCGTCCGGAAGGTACAGATCGCTGGTTCCTGAAAAGCATTCGAAAATGGAACCGTCCACGCTGACGGAAATGATGGGCAGGTTTTTTTCCTCCGCGTATTCTCGGAGGGTCCTCGGATCCTCATCGGACTGGCCGTATCGCAGCTGGGCGATTTGGGTCGTATCAGGATCAACCGAAGAATCCCGGAACAGCGCCGGACTGCCGTCCGCCATGCGGATCTCGGTCAGGATGATGGCATGGGAAGGGGTGACGTAGGCGTCGACAACACGGAAGAGCACCCCGTTCAGTTCCGCTTCCGCGATCCGGTTGAAACCGCTGTCGAAGGACTCCGGTACTTCACCGAATTCACACAGGCGGATATAGTTTCCGACCCGCAGGGCTCCCGGCGCTTCGGCGGATGCCGCGGCCGTAATAATCAGCGCCAGCGCCAGGGCCAGGCAGATGAACAGTTTTCTTTTCATGGCGATATTCTCCTTATCAGGGCACAGGAATGCCCTGTCTGTTGTTATTGATTAAGATACCAGGCCAGCATGGATCGGGATCCGAAGGGCTCGGTGAGCCGGACTTCCAGAATCTCCATCCATGGCTTGATATCCTCGTAGCCGGCTCCGCCTTTGAGAACCAGGCAGACGGTATCCGCGTCCTCGGGAAGGTTCAGCGTCTGCCGGATAATTCCGGTGATCTGATGGTTTTCCCGGTCCAGGTCATACACCGGGGGATCTGCATCGTAGTCCGTGGAGAAGGAATAGGAGTACGGCAGCATGGTTTCCGGGTCAACAGCGCAGAGTTTGAATTCTTTCAACGCCTGCAGGTCCAGGGCGTTGTCACTGTCCATGTGGATCCGATACTCCAGAACGGTGTCAATCGGCGTCCGGGTGACGGTCAGCGTATCCAGGGTGACCGGACCGGAAAGGGAAGGATTCCCCTCCCGCTCATGGAGACTGGAGGTGCCGTGAATTTCCTTCCCGACCGGGACAGTCCAGGTTTTTTCGTCCGCAACGGGGAGCGTGAAACGGGATACGGAACTGTTGTTTGCGTCAGGCAGGACATGGTCCGTATTCCAGGTCCAGTATGCGTCCATGTTGGAATAAACTTCCGCGGTCCATTCCAGTTCAATTTCCGTCCGGTTATCGGGCGTATAGTAACAGTCGATCATGTATACCGCATGGCAGTCGTCCTCAGACCAAGGGTAGAAGTACATATGATGGGAGTAGTTCGGGATGACAGTGGTTACATCAATCGGGATAACAGGCAGGTTTTTCTCCCTGGCATATTCTGCGATGGTCAGTGATTCCAATCCCGGCTCATCCCGGTTGACCAGGTAGGCGTACACATATTCTGTCTCCGGGTTGTCGCAGGCCGGGATAAAGAAGGCCGGACTTCCGTCTGTCATTGAAACCTCCGCCAGGACGACCGCATGGCGGCTGGTGGCGTAGGCGTCCCGGATCCGGAAGCGGACGCCTTCAACTTCCATTTCCAGTTCCTGATCGAAGCCGGATTCAAAGTCCTCCGGCACGTCTCCCTGGTCGAGCTGGAGAACATAGTCGGTGATATTCCATCCGCTGAGTGTGGCGGCGACAGCCGTCAGGGACAGCAGGGCAAGGATAAGGGCAAAAACCAGCCCGACAGATATTTTTCTCTTCACTTGGGGTTCCTCCTCGATAATCAGCTTTGCAAGCGTTGCTTCGCTTCGCGCGTCAAAGCCTTCAGGAGGTTCCGGCAGATTCATCTGCAGCTCTTTTTTCAGTTCATTCTGAGTCATAGCGTTCAGTCCTCCTTCCTGACATCTACCCGAAGCATGTTCAGGGCCCGAGTGATGCGGGTGGAAACGGTTCCCCGCGGTACCTGCAGAATTGCTGCGATATCCTCTTCCCGCATGTTTTCCTGGAATTTCAGGATCAGCGGCGTACGATATTTTTCCTTCAGCCCGGAAACATATTCCCGGATTGGCGAGCCGGAATCCGGCGCGGCCAGGGTATCCCGGTAATCCTCCAGCGGTTCGGTTTTCCTGCGTTTACGCAGTTCTGTCCGGGCTGCGTTGACTGTGCAGCGCATCAGGTAGACCGGCAGGCGGTCTTCATCCTGGATGCGCGGCAGGGCTTTCCATGTCTGCTCTGTTGCGGTGGAAACCGCGTCTTCCGCATCGGCCGGGGATCGCAGTATGCTCAGGGCAACGCGGTACAGCCGGTGCCGGTTCAGGC
>JAFRTK010000053.1 GCA_017427165.1 Clostridia bacterium | reverse complement strand
CGCCCGGCACCTGACGGACGGCCGGGTGGACGCGGTCAACCCGACGCCCGCGGCACAGGCCGGTGAGCCTGAAAGCTTCACCCATATGGAAACGGACCTGGTTTCCGTTTCGCTGAAGCAGGCGGAAACGGACGGTTTCGGCCTCTTCCTGTCCTTTGAAATCACACCGAAGAATGAAAAAACCCTGATCATTGATAACGGACCGTTTCGGTTCAATTCGCGTCCGGAGGAATTTGGCCTGGCTTCGGACCGGGAGGACCAGACTCTCTTCCAGTGGGCTGACGAACATGAGTGTACATTGCTGGAAGCGCAAATCTTCTCCCCTGCCGGCGAGCCCGGCTATGAAGCCAACTGCCATCCCTATCTGCGGTCTTATACTCCGCGCAGTGCAACCCTGAATGTATATGGCGGTGTCCTTCCCGATACGGACCGATACCTCCTGTACTACCGGTTCTGGGTCCGGGATCCCGGCACTGAAGACATCCCGCCGCAGGAAACTGAGAATGGCAGCTCTTTTTCCTACGAGAACTGGAAAGGAGACAACTTTGGCTATATCAATGTGGCTGTCACCGGGGAAACGGAAACCCCGGAAATCCTGGCGGAATACTGCGTGGATACCGGAGAAGCGCCGGACCTGCAGGAATCCGACGTAACCGTCTCCTTCTTCCGCACCTCCCGGGCAGAGTATATGGAAATCCGTTCCCAGCTGCACACCGGCCTGGTTTACCAGTACTGGCGGTTGGATGCTGAACCCTTTTTCAAGTATGGTGCCCCCACTCCCATCAAGAGCTATGTGACGGAAGAAGGCAGAACGATCCTGACCCGCGAAACCCTCCGCCTGACCGGTTCATTCCCCGATGCCTTCAACCTGACTGTTATGGGCAGGGGGAAAGATGAAACGGATTTCAGGGAAATCAAAGATCCTCCGTTTATCCCGGTAAAACGGATCCGGTAAGCAAAGCCGGTTCACAGCAAAGGCGCCTGCATCCGCAGGTGCCTTTTTGTGTTCCGGAAAATTAACCTTTTCTATTTTTCGTTTTTGATTCTGTATTATAATCACATTCTGCTCTATATTCTGATTGTAAACAGACCCGGCTGAAAGGAGAAGCGCCATGGATCACAGGCAGAAAGAAAAGCAGGACGGAGTCAACAAAACTTTGCTGGCCCATACGCAGATGCACCTTAACGTCCAGAAAGAGAAAGCGGTCAATGCTCCCATTGGCCTTTTCGGAGCCATCGGGATCATTCTCTATGTGCTCTTATTCCATGAGCTGGCCAACGCCGGCTTTGGATGGTTCCTGGGCCTCATGATTTCCTTTGGTGTGTTCGCCTTCCTTGGCTACGTTCTCATGGAATATCTTGATGAACGGCGTTCAGCCAAACGCGCCGGCAGTGAGCATGATCCGGATTCCGGATCAGACCGGTAACCGGACATAGGGAGCCGGACGGAAAAGTGCCTTTTCCGTCCGGTTTTTTCGTCTTCCGGGTATCGTTATTGACGAAATCCGGAATCAATCGTATAATCTATCCAGGTTTATGAACGCGTTCATAAAAGGAGCTGAAGTCATGCCGAAGATCATTCCGGAGCTGCGGGAATCCATTCTTATGGCCGCCCGGAAGAGCCTGCTGGAAACCGAAACGCATGACCTCAGTATGCGGCAGCTGGCACAGCAATGCGGCACCGCGGTGGGAACCGTATACAACTACTTTCCTTCCAAGGAAGCGCTCATCGCGGAAGTCATCATGCCGGACTGGCTGAAATGCTGCCGGGAGATGAAGGAAGGCGCCGTGTCCGGCGCGGATCCCCTGTCTGCTGTCCGCGAAACCGCAGCTGCCCTTCGCCGGTTCACTTCCCGCTATGCCCCGGTATGGCGTCATTACGCCGGCGAGCAAAACAGCCTCGCCAGCATGGCCGGCCGCCACCGCCAGGTCATTGGCGAGATTGCCGCCGCCGTAAAGGAAACGCTCCTCCGGTTTGATCTCATGTATGATGATTTCCTTCCCGAAATCATTGCCGAAATGGTCCTTTCCGCCAGCCGCACCGAAGACGGCTTCCGGCGGATCACCCCCGTGCTGGAACGGATCCTCAGATAACCCGCGCAAAAACAAGCGCTGGAAATAAGAAAGGAGAGTCTTCCCATGAAAAAGACACTGATCCTGATCCTGGCCCTGTGCCTCGCGGTCCTGCCCGTGATGGCCGAAACCACCGCCCCGGACGCGGTGACCTCCGCTTCCGTCGCGGACTACTACGGTGACGGCATCCTCACCGGGGATGACCTGATGAACGCCATCAACTCCTACACCGGCTTCTACGCGGTCGCT
The DNA here is from genome assembly GCA_017427165.1 of Clostridia bacterium. Classification (GTDB taxonomy): domain Bacteria; phylum Bacillota; class Clostridia; order Christensenellales; family Aristaeellaceae; genus Aristaeella. The sequence goes on along the minus strand of JAFRTK010000053.1, from coordinate 3,394 downwards.
TCCGTCAATCCGGACGGAACGCCCAACCTCGGCTTCTACATCTACGGCTGCGTCAAGGTAGAGGACAAGTACTACCTGCAGCTGGGCCTGGCCCCCAACCAGACCACCGCAAACGTGGATAACGGAAGCGAACTGGTCGCCATGTACGGCGCGCTGCCGGCGGAAGGCGCCACCTACCCCACCTCCGGTGCCCGCATGACCCTGGCCAAGGTGACGGATGAAGCGCTGCTGGCAGAACTGCTCAAATCCGCCCCGCAGGGATTTACCCCCATGTACTACGAAATCGTGGCCGTCCGTTCCCTCGGATAATCCACCACACAGACACAGCAAAGGCGCCTGCATCCGCAGGCGCCTTTTTCATTACTTCATTACTTTCTTTCCAGGATTACAACCGTTTTTTCGTTACCTCGACCATAACCGGTTGATCCGCCGGGGTTCATGGTTCCTCCGTGTCCGGAATGAAAACCAGTTTCCGGTTTTCCAGTTTCACCGTGCCGTATGTTTCCGTAACCGGATCGTTGTACCCGTTGGGTCCTTTTTCAATGATCACAATCCGGTCTTCCGTAACGCGGTCGATCAGGTAATCGTAGTTATATCCATCCAGCACATACAGTTCGTCCCGGGCCGGGTCATATACGATCAGGTCCGTACGGACCATGCCGCTTCCCCAGGTGACGCATTTGAACATTTCCGGGCACCCGTCTCCCGTGATGTCAAACAGCTCATTTCGGTCCGATCCGAACCCTCCGCTCGGCGGAAAGGTTTCCCCGATCCGCCGGTTCATTTTCCCCAGCGCTTCTTCCGGATCAATGCCGAAATCAGCCAGGCCGCCGGCTGAAGGGGCCGCGGATTCCGCGGCCTGGACGGGAACGAGTTCCAGTCCGGGCAGGCCCAGGTATGCGCATATATCCTGGGGACTGTTCCGGTATTCCCCGGGAACAGAGAGGAACCGCCCGGATGCGGTATGATAACTGAAGGTCACCAGGATCGGAGCGCCTTTTTCGAAGAAGTACAGATAGTAGCTCTGTTCTTCTCCGGTCAGGCTTTCGTTCCGGACGAAAGCATTCGCGGCGCTGAAAAACGCCAAGTATACCGCCCCCGCGCGGGCATCGGCATTGTTCAGTAAGGCCGGCAGGGAGAAGCGGAGCAGAAGCTGGTCCTGCAGATCCGGAGGGAGGCTTTCCCACTTCCGGAAGCTCTCCGGGTCATTGCGGAGCATTTCTTCCAGCAATGACTTCGGATCGTTCACGCTGATGGAATAGACCGCCGCGGGGCGGTCATAATCATGGGTGTTGACCCTTTCCCGTACTTCATCGAATGCGTCCACATTGAGAAACATGGACAGGTAATCTTCGTTGTCCACCATCTCATCCATCAGGCCGGCCACTTCCAGGCCGATCCGGTAATAGTCCGGTTCCGCTGCTTCGCCGCAGGCATTGAATGCCGGGCAGCAAAGGAAGACGGAAACAAGCAGGATGCTGATCATTTTTCTGGCTTTCATTCCGGTGATCTCCTTTATGGTTCAGATATTCAAAGCCGGGAACCGAACTACCGGTTCAGTTCCTGCAGCTTTTTGATTCCGAGCACGGTTGCCGGGATCCGGTCGTTCGGGGCCAGGTTGGACAGGACCACGACCGCGGTATTGGTTTCCGGACAGATAGGCATCATTCGTGTTCTCTGACCCATTGAAGCAGCTCTTCATATTTCATACTGCCGTCCGCAACAGAAAGCCCGATATGGACCAGCTCCCCGTCTGTGCATTGGATACGGATACCGTTCATTTCGAGGAAAGTCAGCATGATATATGTGCCGATTCGCTTGTTTCCATCGACAAACGCATGATTGGAAATCAGCGCATACCCCAGCCTGGCTCCTTTTTCCTCTTTTGACGGATAGAACTCCTGGCCTTCGAAGCCTGCAAACGCACTTTCCAGTGCAGAATCCAGCAGCCCTTCGTCCCGTACACCGACGCTTCCGCCGGTTGCTTCCGCAAGCAGCTGATGCAGAAGCTTTACTTTTTCCTTTGAGAATTTAATCATTTTGCCAGCTCCTCAAAGGCAGCTCTGTGTTCACGGAGAATCCGCGCCGCAACGAAGTCGATCTTCTCATCTTCAGTCATTTCGATCTGCGGTTCAGTATCCAGGTCAATGACCAGATACTTTGGCCTGTTGTTCTTGAATACGACAATATGCCCTTTCTTCTCAGCCAGTTTTGAAACCCTGGAAAAATTCTGGTTTGCTTCTGTGGCCGTGACAATTGCACCGGTATCGATCTTCATCAAAGCACACCTCCAACCCTATATTAGCTCAAACATAGGCAAAAATCAACCTAATATATCACCTATTTTGATTGTATGATAGTGTTGTCAGCAGACCGGTATATTCCAGGTTTTTTACGTTCCGCCTTTTCAGCGGATAATCAGCGAGATAATCCAGGTAACCAGCAGTCCGGCCGCGGCGCATACCAGCACGGCAATCCCCTTCTGGTAGTTCCGCTTGCCCTCTTCCCGGGCCTTCTCAATTCCGTCCAGCTTTTCGCCGTTGGTAAACGCGACGATTTCCTTGTACGTCCGGATATCCTGCTGTTTTTTCACCTTTTCCAGCTTCACAGCGTAGAACATCGCCGCCGCAAACAGCAGCACCCATACGCCGATTCCCCAGATGCCGGCCCACCGGCTCAGCGGAATCAGCGACACCGCCACTGCCACCAGCAGCACCGCGAAGATGTTGCTGTCCCGTTTGAAGCTCCGGATGGTTTCCCCGTCAATTTTTTCCTTCATGATTTCGATATCCCCTTTCACCAGTGTGTCAAGGGAGACACCGAATACGTCGCCCAGCATCAGCAGGCTGTGGATGTCCGGGTAGCTTTTGTCGTTTTCCCAGCTGGAGATCGTCTGCCGGGAAACGAAGAGTTTTTCCGCAAGTTCATCCTGGGTCATGCCTGCCCGGGCCCTGTATTCCTTCAGCCGCTTTCCGAGTTCCATTCCTGTGTCCTCCTTGCAGGCATATCCTGGCAAAATCCGGGAAATCTGTCCATCCAATATACTTTACATCGCCCGTGCCTCCTGTGTCAAAGCTTCTTTACACGCCAAAAAGCACGGCCGGAAAAGCTCCGGCCGCGCGGGTTTGAAGTGTTGTTTTCCGTTTTGCCTTACGGGTGCAGTCCCTTGTGCATTTCGGTGATCATCGGCCAGTCGTTGTCGATGCTGTCGCCGTGCACCTGCCATACGATCAGGCCGCCCAGTTTGTTTTCGTTGATGTAGTCCAGCTTGGCCTGCAGGGATTCAGCACTGTCATAGGTGATGAAGTCCAGGTAGTTCGGGGAAGCCGGGTCGTCATTGAACAGCCAGGCCGCCTGCTTCTCCGTGTCATAGCCCTTGTGCCATCCGGGTGTG
>JAFRTK010000010.1 GCA_017427165.1 Clostridia bacterium | reverse complement strand
GTCAAAAATATCAAAAAAAAATTTAAAAAATCGTGTTTACCCTATTGAAATCAAAAAAGGTATCATGTATAATTCGAGTGTTGTCTGTTCAGGGATGAAGTGGTAAGTTGCCGTCAGGCCAGACGGGTAATTATCATGGACCAGCCCGCTAATCGGGCGACGGACTCGAAGGCGCCGAGAGGATCTGCACCTGCAGTGGATCCCGGGAGCGCACAAGAGAACGAAATTGAGGAGGTTACAAGGAATGGCCAACCAGAAAATCCGTATCAAGCTGAAGAGCTACGAGCACAAACTGATCGACCAGAGCGCAGAGCGGATCGTTGAAACCGCAAAGCGCACCGGCGCTCGTGTCTCCGGACCGATCCCGCTCCCCACGGAGAGAGAGATCGTCACCATCCTTCGCGCTGTGCACAAGTACAAGGACAGCCGCGAACAGTTCGAACGCCGCACCCACAAGCGGTTGATCGACATCAACAATCCGAACCCGAAGACGGTGGACGCCATGATGAAGCTCGATCTTCCTGCTGGTGTCGAAATCGAAATGAAACTGTAAGGCAGGAGGAACGAAGAACATGAAGAAAGCGATCGTTGGTAAAAAGATCGGCATGACGCAGGTCTTCACCGAAGACGGCCGTCTCGTTCCGGTCACCGTGATTGAAGCGGGCCCCTGCACGGTAGTGCAGACCAAAACCAAGGAATCCGACGGTTACGAAGCCGTTCAGGTCGGTTTCGGCGACCTGGCCGAGAACCGCGCCAAGAAGCTGCTGACCAAGCCGGAACTCGGACATTTCAAGAAGGCCGGTGTGGAAGCGAAGCGGACCCTGCGGGAGTTCCGGTTCGATGACTGCAGCGGATACAAAGTCGGCGACGTTCTCAAGTGCGATCAGTTCGCCAGCGGCGACAAGATCGACATCACCGGCACCAGCAAGGGTCACGGTTACACCGGCGCCATCCAGCGCTGGAATCAGCACACCGGCCCCATGGCCCACGGTTCCAAGTATCACCGCGGCGTGGGTTCCCTGAGCGCGAACTCCGACCCCTCCCGCGTGTTCAAGAACAAGCATATGGCGGGCCATTACGGTGTGGACCGGGTGACGGTTCAGAATCTGGAAGTCGTCCAGGTGGACGCGGAACGCAACCTGCTGCTGGTCAAGGGCGCTGTGCCCGGCCCCAACGAAGGTCTGCTGATCATCCGTGACACCTGCAAGGCCTGAAGCTGAGTAAGGGGGATAATGAAAGATGCCTAAGACTGCATTATATAATATGGAAGGAAAGGCCATCGGAGAGATCGAGCTGAGCGAGGAAATCTTCGCCGCGCCGATCAACGAAGCTGCGATGCACCTGATGGTCCGTTCCTACCTGGCCGCGCAGCGGCAGGGAACCCAGAGCGCCCTCTCCCGCGGCGAAGTCCGCGGAGGCGGCCGGAAGATCTACCGCCAGAAGGGCACCGGCAACGCCCGGCACCATGGCAACCGCGCACCCCAGTTCCGCCACGGCGGCGTGGTGTTCGCGCCGAAGCCCCGTGATTACGACCTGGCCGTGAACAAGAAGGTTCGCCGCCTGGCCTTCAAGAGCGCCCTGACCTCCAAGCTGAACGCCGGTGAGATCGTCATCGTGGACAGCCTGGAACTGAAGGAAGCCAAGACGAAGCTGATGGCCGGTGTGCTGAAGGCCCTCGACGCCGAGAAGAAGGCGCTGGTGGTTCTGCCGGAGCGGGATGAAACCGTGATCCGCGCGACCAACAACCTGCCCGAGGCGAAGATCAGCTACGTGAACACCCTGAATGTGTATGACATCCTGAACGCGGGCAAGGTCGTGCTGACCAAGGCCGCCAAGGAGTCCGTCGAGGAGGTGTACGCATAATGAAGGATCCTCATGATATCATCAAGCGCCCCGTTCTGACGGAAAAGGCGTATGAAGGCATCGAAGACAAGCGTTACGTCTTCGAAGTGGACATCCGGGCCAACAAGGCCGAAATCAAGAGCGCCATCGAAACGGTTTTCGCGGATGACGGCGTGAAGGTGGCCAAGGTGAACACCGTCCGGACCATCGGTAAGATGAAGCGGCAGGGCCGCACCCAGGGTATGACCCCGGAGACCAAGAAAGCTTACGTGATCCTGAAGAAGGATTCCAAGCCGATCAAGTTCTTCGAAGGCATGGCCCAGTAACGATAGGGAGGAGACGAAAACATGGCTATTCGAGTTTACAAGCCGACTTCGCCCGCCCGCCGGTTCATGTCGGTTCTGACTTATGAGGAGATCACCAAGAAGACTCCTGAAAAGAGCCTGGTGGAGACCCTGAAGAAGAACTCCGGCCGGAACAAGCAGGGCAAGATCACGGTCCGGCACCAGGGCGGCGGCAACAAGCAGAAGTACCGCATCATTGATTTCAAGCGTGACAAGATTGACATTCCCGCGAAGGTGAATGCGATCGAGTACGATCCCAACCGCAGCGCGTTCATCGCCCTTCTGTTCTACGCGGACGGCGAGAAGCGCTACATCCTGGCTCCTCTGGGGCTGAAAGTCGGGGACACCGTGATCTCCAGCGAGAACGCGGACATCAAGCCGGGCAATGCGCTGCCCATCGCGAACATCCCTGTCGGTACCCTGATCCACAACCTGGAGCTGAAGCCCGGCCGCGGCGGCCAGCTGGTCCGTTCCGCCGGCAACAGCGCCCAGCTGATGGCGAAGGAAAACGGTTACGCGCAGGTGCGTCTTCCCAGCGGTGAAATGCGGAAGCTGCCGCTGAATGCCAAGGCGACCATCGGAACCGTGGGCAACACGGACCATGAGAACGTTCGGATCGGTAAGGCCGGCCGGACGCGCCACATGGGTATCCGCCCGACCGTCCGCGGCGTGGTCATGAATCCCTGTGATCACCCCCATGGCGGCGGCGAGGGCAAGAGCCCCGTCGGTATGCCTGCTCCTGTGACTCCCTGGGGTAAGCCCGCGCTGGGCCTGAAGACCCGGAAGCACAAGAAGTATTCCAACAAGATGATCGTCAAGCGCGCCGGAAGCAAGTAAGCGCTGAGACTTCCGGAACAGGAGTTACAGAAAGGAGGACGCTCTGAACAATGAGTCGTTCCATTAAAAAGGGCCCTTATGTAGAGGGCGCGCTGATGAAGCGCATTCAGGACATGAACGCGAGCGGCAAGAAAGCGGTCGTCAAGACCTGGAGCCGTTCCAGCACGATTTTCCCCGAGTTTGTGGGTCACACCGTGGCCGTTCATGACGGGCGCAAGCATGTGCCGGTCTATGTGACGGAAGATATGGTGGGCCACAAGCTGGGTGAGTTTGCCCCGACCCGGACCTTCCGCGGCCATGCGGGTGACAAGAACAGCAACCGTAAGTAAGAGAGAGGAGTGAACCAAATGGCTACCCGTACCAAGGAAAAAGCGGCGGCCCGTAAGGCGAATGCCGACAAGCGGCCCCAGGCCCATGCCAAATACGTTCGCATCTCTCCCCGGAAGGTGAAGATCGTGATCGATCTGATCCGCGGAAAGAACGTGGACGAAGCCCTGGCGATCCTGCAGTACACCCCCAAGGCCGCGAGCCCCGTGGTGTCCAAGGTCCTGGAAAGCGCGATCGCAAACGCGGTGAACAACCAGGAACTGAACCGCCAGAATCTCTATGTCGCCGAGGTTTACGCGAACCCCGGTCCCACGCTGAAGCGCTATGTAGCCCGCAGCCGCGGCAGCGCGTCCCCGATGCTCAAGCGCACCAGCCACATCAGCGTGGTGCTGGACCAGAAGTAAGGCGAAGGAGGAGAACACATGGGTCAGAAAGTTAATCCCCATGGCGCACGGGTCGGTGTGATCTACGACTGGAGCACCCGCTGGTACGCCGGGAAAAAGGATTTTGCGAGCAACCTGGTGGAAGACTACAAGCTTCGTAAGATGCTGAAGGAAAAGTACTACTCCACCGGTATCAGCCACATCGATATCGAGCGCACGGCTCAGACCATGACGGTGAACATCTTCACTGCGAAGCCCGGCATGATCATCGGCCGCGGCGGTGCCGGCATCGAAGAGCTGAAGAAGAACATTACGGAGTTCCTGGGCCGTCCCTGCCACATCAACGTGATGGAGATCAAGCAGCCGGACGCGGACGCCCAGCTGGTTGCCGAGAACATCGCCCAGCAGCTCGAGAAGCGCATCAGCTTCCGCCGCGCGATGAAGCAGGCGCAGCAGCGCTCCATGAAGATTCCCGGAGTGAAGGGAATCAAAACCTCGGTCAGCGGCCGCCTCGGCGGCGCGGATATCGCCCGCAGTGAGCACTATCACGAAGGCTCCATTCCGCTGCAGACCCTGAGAGCCAACATCGACTACGGTTTCGCGGAAGCGAAAACCACCTACGGCCGGCTGGGCATCAAGGTCTGGATCTACAAGGGACAGATCCTGCCCCGGGCCAAGAAAGCCCCTGCCCAGAAGGAGGTAAAGTAAGCTATGTTGATGCCCAAGAGAGTGAAGCACCGGAAGCAGTTCCGCGGCCGCATGAAGGGCAAAGCCCATCGCGGTAACTTCCTTGCTTACGGTGAGTTCGGCCTGCAGGCCATGGAACCCCACTGGGTGACCAGCCAGCAGATTGAAGCCGCCCGTATCGCCCTGACCCGTTACACCAAGCGTGGCGGCCAGGTGTGGATCAAGATTTTCCCCGACAAGCCGGTAACGGCGAAGCCCGCTGAAACCCGCATGGGTTCCGGTAAGGGTGCTCCCGAATACTGGGTAGCGGTGGTCAAGCCCGGCCGCGTGCTGTTTGAAATCGCCGGCGTCTCCGAAGAGATCGCCCGTGAAGCACTCCGTCTGGCGAGCCACAAGCTCCCCCTGAAGACCAAGTTCATCATGAAACAGGATGAACCGACAACTGAAGCGGGTGGTGAAGAAGCATGAAGGCTAGCGAATTGAACGCCATGAACAAGGAACAGCTGGAGGCCAAAGTGAAGGAACTGAAAAGCGAGCTGTTCGGCCTTCGCTTCCAGCTCGCCACAGGCCAGCTGCAGAACACCATGCGCCTGGGAGAAGTCCGGAAGGACATCGCCCGGTGCAAGACGATCCTTCGCCAGAAGGAAGAGGCCTGAGTAAGGAAAGGAGGCAGCTGGAAACATGGAAGAAAGAGGACTTAGAAAAACCAGGATCGGCGTTGTGGTCAGCGACAAGATGGACAAGACCTGTGTCATCCAGATCAAGACCCGCGTGCGTCATCCCCTGTACGGCAAAATCATGAACCAGACCAGCAAGCTGAAGGTTCATGACGAAAACAACGAATGCGGAATCGGCGACACCATCAAGGTGATGGAAACCCGTCCGCTGAGCAAAGACAAGCGCTGGCGTCTCGTCGAGATTATCGAGAAAGCCAAGTAATAGGAGGAAATCGCTATGATTCAGCCGCAAACCCGGCTTAAGGTAGCCGACAATTCCGGCGCCAAAGAAATCATGTGCATCCGTGTGCTGGGCGGTTCGTTCCGGCGGGATGGCAGCATCGGCGATGTAATCGTCGCCAGCGTCAAGTCCGCGACCCCCGGCGGCACCGTGAAGAAGGGCGAAGTGGTGAAGGCCGTTATCGTCCGGATGCGCAAGAACAAGCGCCGCCCCGATGGCAGCTACATCAAGTTTGATGATAATGCCGCCGTCATCATCAACGACCAGAAAATGCCCCGCGGAACCCGTATCTTTGGGCCCGTGGCTCGCGAGCTGCGTGAGAAGGACTTCATGAAGATCGTCTCCCTGGCTCCGGAAGTACTGTAAGGAGGGCGACGGTAAGATGCACGTTAAGACAAAGGATACCGTAATCGTCATCAGTGGCAAGGACAAGGGCAAGAAGGGCAAGATCGTTGCCGCTTTCCCGAAGATGAACCGCGTCACCGTTGAAGGCGTGAATACGGTCACCAAGCACCAGAAGGCGCGGAGTGCCGCGCAGCCCGGTGGAATCATCCACAAGGATATGCCCATTGACGCGAGCAACGTCATGCTGGTCTGCCCCAAGTGCGGCAAGGCGACCCGGGTGACCCGCAAGGTCGAAAAGGTTGCCGGCGATGACGGCAAGATGAACCGCAGCATGATCCGCGTTTGCAAGAAGTGCGGCGCCGAAATTGACTGATAAAGGAGGAAGAGCCACATGGCAACCCGTATTAAGGAAAAATACCTGGCCGAGGCGATTCCTGCTTTGAAGCAGAAGTTCGGCTACAAGAACGTAATGGAAATCCCGAAACTGAGCAAGATCGTGATCAACATGGGCCTGGGCGACTGCAAGGACAACGCCAAGGCCATGGAGATGGCTGTGAACGAGCTCACCACGATTGCGGGCCAGAAGCCCCTGGTCACTAAGGCCAAGAAGTCCATCGCGAACTTCAAGGTCCGTGAGGGCATGAACGTCGGCGCGAAGGTCACCCTGCGCGGTGCCCGGATGGAAGAGTTCATGGACAAGCTGGTTTCTGTCGCCCTGCCCCGCGTGCGCGACTTCCGCGGCGTGAGCGCCAAGGCCTTCGACGGCCGCGGCAACTACGCCCTGGGAATCCGTGAACAGCTGCTGTTCCCGGAAATCGAGTACGACAAGGTCGAGAAGATCCGCGGCATGGAAATCATTTTCGTGACGACGGCCAAGACGGACGAAGAATGCAAAGAGCTCCTGAGCGCTCTGGGCATGCCCTTCGAACAGGCATAAGGAGGAGGAAGAAAAATGGCGAAACTGAGCATGAAACTCAAGCAGCAGAGAGCCCCGAAGTTCTCCACCCGTGCCTACACCCGGTGCCGCATCTGCGGCCGGCCGCACAGCGTGCTGCGGAAGTACGGCGTTTGCCGTATCTGTTTCAGAGAGCTGGCCTACAAGGGACAAATCCCCGGCGTCCGCAAGGCCAGCTGGTAAGCGGGGGAACAATGGAAGGAGGTTTACAACCATGGTAGTGAACGATCCCATCGCCGATATGCTCACCCGCATCCGTAACGGACAGGTTGCGCGGCACGACGCCGTGACCATGCCCGCCAGCAATACCAAGAAGGCCATCGCCAAGATCCTGCTGAACGAAGGATACGTCAAAGCGGTGGACTACATTGACGACGGACTGCAGGGAGAGATCAAAATCACCCTGAAATATCTGGACGGGAAGCAGACGCCGGTTATCGCCGGACTGAAGCGGATCTCCAAGCCCGGACTGCGTGTGTATGCCCGCAGCGAGGAACTCCCCAAGGTGCTGGGCGGTCTTGGCATCGCCATCATCTCCACCAGCAAGGGGCTTATGACCGATAAGGAAGCGCGGAAGAACGCCATCGGCGGCGAAGTGCTGGCCTATATCTGGTAATCACCGACACGTTAGAGGAGGAATGAGAAAATGTCTCGAATCGGAAAGCTTCCGATCACAGTACCCGCAGGCGTGACGGTGACGGTGGACGAGAACAACCTGGTGACCGTGAAGGGCCCCAAGGGCACCCTCAGCCAGCAGGTGAATCCCGATATCACCATCAAGCAGGAAGGCAATGTCCTGACCCTGGAGCGTCCTACGGACAACAAGAACCATCGGGCCATGCACGGTCTGTACCGCGCGCTGGTGCACAACATGGTCGTCGGCGTGACTGACGGCTTCACCAAGACCCTTGAGATGGTCGGTACCGGTTACCGGGCGAGCGCGGAAGGCAAGACGCTGACGATCAACATCGGCTTCTCCCATCCCGTGATCCTGGAAGCGCCGGAAGGAATCACCTATGAGACCCCGAACCAGACCACCATTCTGGTAAAGGGCAGCAACAAGCAGCAGGTTGGCAGCCTTGCCGCGGACATTCGCGCGATCCGGAAGCCGGAACCCTACCTGGGCAAGGGCATCAAGTATCAGAACGAACATATCCGCCGCAAGGAAGGCAAGACCGGCAAGTAATGAGAGGGAGTGACTGCAAATGTTCAAAAAACGTGACCGGAATGAAATTCGCGTGATTCGTCACGAACGGGTACGGAAAAAGATCAGCGGCACCCCCGAGGTACCGCGCCTGAGCGTCTACCGTTCCAACAAGCACATCCAGGCCCAGATTATCGATGATACGAAGGGCATCACGCTGGTGAGCGCGTCCACGATGGATCCCGCGCTGAAGGGCCAGCTGGAGGAAGTGGACAAGAAGGGTGCCGCGAAGCTCGTTGGCAAGCTGATCGCGGAACGCGCCGCCGAGAAGGGCGTGAAGACCGTGGTCTTTGACCGGGGCGGTTACATGTATACCGGCCGTGTGGCGAGTGTCGCCGACGGCGCCCGGGAAGCCGGACTCGAATTCTGATTGAGGAGGAAAGCGCAAGATGCAACGGTTTGAACAGGCGAGCGAATTCAAAGAACGGCTGGTTGCCGTCAACCGTGTCAGCAAGACCGTTAAGGGCGGCCGCAACATGCGGTTCAGCGCGCTGGTCGTCGTTGGCGACGAGAACGGCCGTGTCGGCGCCGGTATGGGCAAGGCTGCGGAAATTCCGGAAGCCATCCGCAAGGCGAACGAAGACGCGAAAAAGCACCTGGTTAATGTGCCGCTGGACGGCACCACGATTCCCCATGAAATGACCGGATACTACTCCACGGCCAAGTCCGTGCTGATCCCCGCGCCGGAAGGCACGGGCGTGATCGCCGGCGGTGCCGCCCGTGCCGTACTGGAACTGGCGGGCGTGAAGGACATCCGGACGAAGAGCTTCGGAACTAACAATCCCATCAACATGGTCAAGGCCACGCTGGAAGCCCTGAAGCAGGTGCGCAGCGCCGAGCAGGTCGCCAAGATGCGCGGCAAGACCGTGGAAGAGATTCTTGGATAAGGAGGAGCGACGAGATGAGCCTGAAGATTACCCTGATTAAGTCTCCTATCGCCAGCCTCCCGAAGCATAAGGCGACGGTTGCTGCCCTGGGACTGCACAAGGTCGGCCAGAGCGTTACGCAGCCGGACAACCCCGCCACGCGGGGACAGATCTTTGCCGTGAAGCACATGGTGAAGGTCGAGGAAGTCGACGAATAAAGGAGGGAATCCCCTATGAAACTCCATGAACTGCATCCCGCTGAAGGGTCCACTGCCGCTCAGAAGCGGCTGGGCCGCGGCAACGGGTCCGGTCTGGGCAAGACCTCCGGTAAAGGTCACAAGGGCGCCAAGGCCCGCAGCGGCGGCGGCAAGCGGCCCGGATTTGAAGGCGGCCAGATGCCTCTGTACCGCCGGGTTCCGAAGCGCGGATTCAACAACGTGTTCGGAACGGAATATGCCGAAGTGAATGTGGAACGGCTGGAAGTGTTCAATGACGGCGACGTCGTGAACGCCCAGGCGCTCCTCGAGAAGAAGATCATCCGCAAGGAAATGGACGGCGTCAAGGTGCTGGGCGGCGGCGAGCTGACCAAGAAACTGACGGTCCAGGCGGCGAAGTTCACCGGCTCCGCGAAGGAAAAGATCGAGGCGGTCGGCGGAAAGGCCGAGGTGATCTGACATGATCGAAAGTATCCGGAAAATGTGGAAGATCCCCGAACTCAGAAGGAAAATCATCTACACCTTCCTGATGCTGCTTCTGTTCCGGCTGGTCAGTGTGGTTCCGGCGCCCGGCGTTGACCTGGCGGCCGTAAAGGAACAGCTCGCACTGGGAACTGCCAGCAGAGGCGCATTCGGTCTGTTCAGCATGATGACAGGCAGCGCTTTCGAGCGGATGTCCATCATGGCTATGGGTATTACACCCTACATCAACGCCAGCATTATCATGCAGCTGCTGACCATCGCGATTCCCGCGCTGGAGCGGCTGAGCAAGGAAGAGGACGGCCGCCAGAAGATCAACCGGATTACCCGGTATGTGACGGTTGTCCTGGCTGCGCTGCAGGCCATCGGCCTGGTCCGTGCCCTGGAGGTTTTGGACCGCAGCAGCTGGCTGAACTACGCGCTGGTCGGCATCACCATGGCAGGCGGTACCGCCCTGGCCATGTGGATCGGCGAGCGGATTACCGAAAAGGGAATCGGCAACGGTATCTCCCTGCTGATCTTTGTCGGTATCATTTCCAACATCACGAACGGAATCGTTAACGCGTTCGGCACCGGTATGATGAATGCCGGCCTGAGCGGATGGGTTGAACTCGTCGTGATCATCATCACCTGCATTGTGATGACGGTTGTTGTGACATTTGTTGAGCTGGGCGAGCGCAGGATTCCCCTGCAGATTGCCAAGCAGGTGAAGGGCCGCCGGGTATACGGCGGACAGAACACCCACATGAGCCTGAAAGTGGTTGCCGTCGGTGTGCTGCCCCTGATCTTCGCTTACAGCTTCATGTCCTTCCCGGGCACAATCGCGAACATGATCAACAGCAAGAGCGGATTTGCTGTATGGTGGGAAAACAACATGACCAAAGGCACCCAGCCCATGTACCTGATCATTTCCGCACTGCTGATCATCGCCTTCACGTTCTTCTACTCCTCCATCAGCTTCGATCCGAAGCAGCAGGCGGAGCAGCTGCAGCAGCAGGGCGCGGTGATCCCCGGACAGCGGGGCAAGAATATCCGGCAGTACCTGCAGACCACAGTGACCCGGCTGAACCTGTTCGCCGCACTGTTCCTGGCGGTTCTGTCTGTGATTCCGTCCCTGCTCCTGGCCCTGGCCAGAGTGCCGATTCCCTTCGCGGCCAGCTCTATCCTGATTGCTGTGAGCGTATCGCTTGAAACCATCCGGACCATCCAGGGCGAGATGGGCGTGCGCGGCATCGACATGGATATGGACAACGTTGGGTTTATGTAATGCGGACGTGTCCAAATCTTTGATTTGGGTAACACGTCCCATGCTACAGCTGTCCATTGCCGCGAGCTGAAAGCGAAGCGGAAATGGGTAATAGCGATCGCATGAGGATATGCAAATATCTTCTACAGACTGTATGAGACTTCAAGAGGAGGAAATCCTATGAATATCATCTTTCTGGGACCTCCCGGAGCGGGCAAGGGAACCCAGGCGCAGCGCATCTGCGACGCGCTGAAGATCCCCCAGATCTCCACGGGAGATATTCTCCGCCGCGCCATGAAGGAAGGCACGGAAACCGGCCTGAAGGCGAAGAGCTTTATCGACGCCGGGCAGCTGGTTCCCGATGACGTCATTATCGACATCGTCAAGGAACGCCTCCAGATGGATGACTGCAAAAACGGTTACATCCTGGACGGTTTCCCGCGGACGGTTCCCCAGGCGGAAGCGCTGGACACCTTCGCGACGATTGACAGCGTGATCGATCTCGACGTGGCCGACCAGGTGCTGGTGGACCGGCTGAGCGGACGGCGCGTCTGCCTGAAATGCGGCGCGACCTACCATATCAGCATGCTGAACGGCGAGACGAAGTGCGCCAAGTGCGGCGACGAGCTCGTCCAGCGGAACGATGACAAGGCCGAAACCGTGCTGAACCGGCTGAAGGTATACCACGCCCAGACAGCGCCCCTGATCGGATATTACGAGCAGAAGGGCCTGCTGAAGAAGGTAGACGGCGCCCAGGGCCTGGAAAACACTTTTTCCGCGATTATGAAGGAACTGGGAGCTCAAGCATGATCAGTCTGAAAAACCCGGGGCAGATTGCCAAAATGCGGGAAGCCGGAAAGATCCTCCGGGAAGTGGAAGACGAGGTGCGGGAACATATCCGCCCCGGCGTTTCCACCGCCGAGCTGGACATCCTGGCTGAGAAGCTGATCCGGAAGAACGGTGCGATTCCGTCCTCCCTTCACTACGAGGGGTATCCGTGCTCCATCTGCGCCAGCATCAATGACGAGGTGGTGCACGGGATCCCCAGTGAAAGGCGGATCCTGAAGGAAGGCGATGTGGTCAGCATTGACTGCACGCTGCTGAAGGACGGCTGGCAGGCAGACTCCGCGTTTACCGCGGGTGTCGGCCAGATCAGCGAGGAAGCACAGAAGCTGATCCGGGTAACCGAGGAATGCTTCTGGGAAGGCGTCCGGCAGTGCATTGCCGGAAACCGGCTGGGAGACGTAGGGCACGCGATTGACGCGCACGCCCGGAAAAACGGATTCAGCGTAATCCGCGAGTTTACCGGCCACGGGATCGGCAGGGAAATGCACGAAGACCCATCGGTATTCAACTTCGGGGACCCCGGAAGGGGACTCCGGCTCAGGCGCGGCATGACGATCGCGGTGGAGCCGATGATTGCGATGGGTGACTGGCACCTGAGCATTGATGATGACGGATGGTGCGCCAGAACCGTGGACCACAGCATCTGTGCCCATTATGAGCACACGATCGCGATCACGGAAGAAGGCCTCCCCGAAATCCTGACGCTGCCCGGTTTCAGCTGGGAGGCGGAAGCATGAAAGAACCGCTGAGCTTTGAGAAGGGCCGGGTGGTTCAGAGCACTCAGGGCCGCGACCGGGGAAACTTTTTCCTGGTAACGGAAGAAGCCGGAGAAGGACTGGTGATGATTGCCGACGGGGATTTACACCGCCTGGATCATCCAAAGAGGAAGAAGACGAAACATCTTCGCGCGAAACCCGTTCTGATTGATTTCGGAACAATCCGCCCGGAAGGCGGAAAGGTGCAGGACAGCGATATCCGAAAGACGCTGGAAGCACATGGATTCACGCGGGAACGCTCGCTGCGCAAGGAGGGCTGATCTTTTGTCAAAGAGCGACGTAATTGAAATGGAAGGTAAGGTCGTCGAGGCTTTGCCGAACGCCATGTTTCAGGTGGAACTGCAGAACGGACACCAGATTCTGGCTCATATTTCCGGTAAAATGCGGATGAACTTCATCCGGATCTATCCCGGAGACAAGGTCACCATTGAACTTTCGCCCTATGATCTGACCAGAGGCCGGATCACCTGGCGCAGCAAAAACTGATCCTGATAAGGAGGGGAAAGACGATGAAGGTTCGTCCGTCCGTAAAGCCCATTTGCGAAAAGTGCAAGATCATCAAGCGGAAAGGCCGTGTTATGGTCATCTGCGAGAATCCGAAGCACAAGCAGAAGCAGGGCTGAGCACACTGTACGGAAAGCGCCGGGATTTTGCTCCCGGCGCTTTGCTTTACGAAAAAGCGGGTGTGTGATAGAATATCCCTGAACGGAGGTACAGGAGATGTACAGGCGCTATTCCCAGCGGAACGGTGACGGTCTTTCGCTGACGCAGATGAAACGGAACCGGATCAAGGACATCGTGATCCTGCTGCTGCTTGCGGCGGTGATCGCGATGGCAGTATTCCTGGTTCCCACACTCCGGGGGCAGAACGAGGAGCGGGAAATCTATATCCACCGTTTCCAGCTGGAAGCGGAAGAGGCTTCCCGCCAGACGACCAGCCTCAGCCGCACGGCCGGCGCGGATTCCGCCTCGATCCTCGCGAAGATCCGGAGCAATATATATGCCATCAAAAAGCTGAACGAACATTATGCCGGCCAGCACGGCGTCCCGCTGCTGGCGGAAGCGGACCTCCAGGAAGTGGTCAACATGGTGGACCGGTACATGGCCGCCCTGACGACCGGAACCACCACG
>JAFRTK010000052.1 GCA_017427165.1 Clostridia bacterium | reverse complement strand
GTGCATTTCCTGATCTGCTCGGCCGCCACGTTCCCGACGGCGTACCTGATGCGGTGGATGAACCACAGCGTGGGCGGCGTGCTGGGTTACTTCGTCCAGTTCGTGGCGATCTACGCGGTGATCTGGGTGGTATCGTATTTCTCGACGAAGAAGAGGATTGAAGCATTCAACCGGAAGATCGGCGCAAAGGCGTAAGGAAAAACGGAAAGGGCAGGGGGAAAAATTTCCCCTTGCCCTATTTCTACATATTGAATATAATATGGCATACGCACAATGACGGAGAAAGCCCCGTGCAAAGGGTATCCCAGAGAGTGCGCCCCAGGCTGGAAGGCGCATATTCCCGGGCGGAAGGCTCCCGCTTCCCGAGTGCGCGGAAGAACATCGCAGGATGGCAATTCCGCCGGCAGCCCCCGTTACAGGGCAGAGAGACGGAACGGGAAAAACCTGTTCCAAGCAAGGTGGTACCGCGAAGCAGCAGCTTCGCCCCTGCGCGGGGCGGGCTGTTTTTTTGCAAAACGACGAGGCCGGACGGCAAGGCGGAGGAAGAGTTATGAAGGTAAGGAACCTGGTATCCAAACGTTTCAAGGAAACCCCGGCGGACTGCGTGATCCCCAGCCAGACGCTGATGATGCGCGGCGGGTACATCAAGCCCGTGGGCAACGGCATTTTCACGCTGTTCCCCGTGACCAAGCGCATTACCGCGAAGATTGAGAACATCATCCGGCAGGAGATGAACCGCATCGACGGACAGGAAGTGCTGTTCCCCGTGGCGATGCCGGCGGACATCTGGCGGAAATCGGGCCGGTATGACAGCATCGGATCCGAGCTGCTGCGGTTCAAGGACCGCTCCGGCGGCGACATGGTGCTGGGCATGACCCATGAGGAAGCCGCCGTGCAGCTGATGACGGACGTGGCGGATTCCTATACCCAGTATCCCTTTATGATCTACCAGATCCAGACGAAGTTCCGCGATGAGCCCCGCTGCCGCGGCGGCCTGATCCGCGTGCGCGAGTTCACGATGAAGGACGCGTACTCTTTCCATACCAGCCAGGAGGACCTGGAGCAGTACTATATGCGCTGCTACGAAGCCTACAACCGCATCTACGCGCGCTGCGGCGTGCCGGAGGTAGTGGCCGTGGCCAGCGACAGCGGCATGATGGGCGGCAAGGTGAGCCACGAGTACATGCTGCTGACCGACGTGGGCGAGGACACGATTGTGCTGTGCCATGACTGCGACTACCGCGCGAACATGGAAGCCGCGCCCTGCCTGATCACCAACGAGCCCGGCGAGATCGCCCCGCTGGAAAAGGTGGACACGCCGGACACCAAGACGATTGAGGACCTGTGCGCGCTGCTGAAGATCAAACCGCAGCAGACCTGCAAGGCCGTGATGTACCAGCGGAACCAGGATGACAGCATCGTGATCGTGTTCATCCGCGGGGACCTGGACGTGAACGAGACCAAGCTGCGCAACTACCTGAAGACGGAAGTCCATCCCGCCGTGATCACCGAAGGCAGCGGCATCCATGCCGGATTCACCGGACCGATCGGCCTGCCGGAGGGCGTGACCGTGGTGTACGACCGGAGCCTGGAGGGCATCGAGTGGTTCGCTACCGGCGCCTGCGAGGAGGACAAGCACTACATCGGCTTCAACATTGCCCGGGATATCGGCAAGGTGGAATATGTGGACGTGGCGAAGGCCATTGACGGCGGCATCTGCCCCGTGTGCGGAAAGAAGAGCATCTACACCAGCCGCGGCATCGAGGTGGGCAACATCTTCCAGCTGGGCACCAAGTATACCGAGAGCATGGATATGACCTACCTGGACCAGGACGGCACGCTGAAGCACCCGATCATGGGCTGCTACGGCATCGGCGTGGGCCGGCTGGCCGCCAGCGTGTGCGAAGCGCACCGGGACGACTACGGCCCCATCTGGCCGATGAGCATTGCTCCGTGGCATGTGGAGATCTGCTCCCTGCGCGCGGACCAGAGCGAAGTGGCGGAAACCAGCAAAAAGCTGTATGACGAGCTGACGGCGAAGGGCATCGAAGTGCTGTGGGACGACCGGGCGGTTTCCGCCGGCGTGATGTTCTCCGACGCGGACCTGTTCGGCGTTCCGCTGCGGGTGGTCATCAGCCCCAAGGGACTGGGCAACGGCACGATCGAAATCGCCTCCCGCGACAAGAGCATGAAGGAAATCATCCCGGCGGGCGAGGCCGCGGACTTCGTGGTGAAGTACGTAAAGGACGCGCTGGCCGCCCTGGACTGCACGCTGTAAGGCACGGGCAGAAGGGAACCGGCAGCGAAGGCAGATTGCCTTCGCTGCCGGTTTTTTGCAAAGGCAAAGAAAAGCGGCGCGCAGGGTTGACAAAAGCCGGGAACGGGTCTATATAAGAACCTTGGAACTATGACAAGTTGGGAAGATATGACATGGCAGCGAAAGCGGTACGTACAAAATCCATCCGGACCAAAATTACGCTGGTGACAGCATGCGCGATCATCGCGACCATCCTGATTACGACCTTCCAGGGCGCCTACGCGATCCGGGGAATCGGCCGGAGCAGCGCAGAGCAGCAGCTCCGGCTGCTGTGCGAAACGGGGCAGAAGCACCTGAACTCCTATTTCACCAGCGCGGAACAGTCCGTGGAGATGGTGGCGAGCTTCGTGGGGGAGGACCTGGAAAGCCTGGAAGAGGCGGAACTGGCGGAGCATGTGAGCCGGACGCGGACGATTTTCGCGAAGACCGCGAGCAAGACCCAGGGGATCCTGACGTATTACTACCGCATTGATCCGGCAGTTTCGCAGGAGACGAAGGGCTTCTGGTATACAAACCTGGACGGGAACGGCTTTGTGGAGCACGAGGTGACGGACATCACCCATTACGACACGTCCGACACATCCGCCCTGGTGTGGTTCACCGTGCCGAAGGCGACGGGAAAGGCCGTGTGGCTGCCGCCGTATGTGACGGACAACCTGGATGTGACGGTGCTTTCCTACAACATGCCGGTATACTGCGGCGGCACGTTCGTCGGCGTGATCGGGATTGAGCTGGACTATATGGCCATCGCGGACCATGTGGAGCATATCCGGCTGTATGACGACGGGTACGCGTTCATCAACGACGACACCGGATATATCGTATATCATCCGGAGATGACGGACGAGGAGCTGGAGCTGGAACGGAACCGGCAGTCGCCCACCGGGATGCTGGCGGAGAATTCCCTGATCAGGTACACCTGGAAAGGTGTGGAGAAGGAAGCTGTGTGGCTGCCGCTGGCGAACGGCATGCGGCTGAACGTGACGGTGCCGATGGCGGAAATCAATGAGGACTGGCAGCGGTGGATTATCGAGCACTGCGCCGCGTCCGCGGTGCTGCTGGTGGCCTTTGTGCTGCTGACGGTGAAGCTGTCCGGGCGGATTGTGAAGCCGCTGACCGACCTGACGAAGGCCGCCGAGGAAGTGGAGGCCGGGAACTACGACGTGGAGCTGGTACCGCACGGGGACGACGAGGTCGGGATCCTGACCGGGGCGTTCAGCCACCTGGTGGCCCACCTGAAATCCTACGTGCGCGACCTGAAGGACAAGGCCTACGGCGACGCGCTGACCGCGGTGCGCAACAAGAGCGCCTTCGACCTGTACCTGCAGCGACTGCCGGAGCAGGCGGAGAGCCGCGGGGAAAAGCTGGAATACGCCGTCTGCTTCTTTGACTGCAACGACCTGAAGGTGATCAACGACGGGTACGGCCACGAGAAGGGCGACCTGTACCTGAAGTCCACCTGCACGACGATCTGCCAGGTGTTCGCCCACAGCCCGGTGTTCCGCATCGGCGGGGACGAGTTTGCCGCGGTGCTGCAGCACGGGGATTACGAGAAGCGGCACGAGCTGCTGGAGCTGTTTGACGAGCGCTGCAAGGACCTGCACGCGATCGCCGAGAACCCGTGGGAGAAGGCAAACGTCGCCCGGGGCATGGCGGAATATGATCCGGAGACGGACCAGTCCGCCGCGGACGTGGTGCGGCGCGCGGACCAGCTGATGTACGCGCACAAGCGCAGCCAGAAAAACGGCAGAAAATAAGGAAAGAATACACGGGCCGGGAGGATGGACTCCCGGCCCGTTTTCCTGCACCGACGGTTTTTGTTGCCTGCGGGTATTATGTGTGGTATGCTGAAGCCGGATTGAAAAGCGGAAAACTGAAAAGGCATCCGGCGGGAGAACCTGTGCGCGCATTCCGCGGCTGCACGGATGATCCCTGTATATAAGCGACCGACGCAGGGGAGGGACCTGTGAGATGAAGCAAGCAAACCCGTCCGACCACAAGCTGCTGACCGGGCTGTTTTTCCGGCTGCTGCCGTTCCAGGTGCTGCTGATCGTCATCAGCGCGGTGAACGGAATCGTGGACAGCCTGTATGCCAGCAACGTGATCGGGAAGGCCGCGATGAGCGCGATCGGGCTGTTCGGCCCGCTGAACCATTTCCTGTACGCGGTGACGATCATGTTCGTGAGCGGATCGCAGATGCTGTACGGAAGGTACCTGGCGAAGGACCGGGAGAAGATCAGCGGCCTGTTTACGGTGAACATCATCATCTCCGCCGGGCTGGCGCTGCTGACATCCGCGCTGCTGGCCATCGGCGCGGTGACGGGGGCAACCCGGATCCTGGTGGACCAGGAGCCGGACCTGACGATGCTCAACGAGTATATCCTGGGGCAGGCAATCGGGATTCCGGCGCTGGTGCTGGGGCAGCAGCTGTTTGCCTTCCTCTCCCTGGAGAACCAGACGAAGCGCACCATGGCGGCCAGCATCACCTGCTTTGCGGTGAACGCCGTGCTGGACCACCTGTTTATCGCGGTGCTGAATATGGGCACGTTCGGGCTGGGACTCAGCTCGTCGCTGGCCAGCTGGGCTTTCCTGGCGGTGCTGGCGGTATGGTACCTGAAAGGAAAATCCGAATGGAAGTTCTCCCTGCGGGAATGCCGGTGGGGGGACGCGCTGAAGATCGCGAAGCTGGGATACCCCGGCGCGCTTTCCCGGTTTGTGGAAACCTTCCGGTGCCTGATTGTGAACTTCCTGGTGCTGACGTATGTGGGCAGCGTGGGACTTTCGGCCTTTGCCGCGTCGAACTCGCTGCTGGCGGTGATCTGGGCGGTGCCCTTCGGCATGGTGGCGGTGGCCCGGATGCTGTTCAGCATCAGCATCGGCGAGGAGGACCGGCGGTCGCTGATTGACGTGATGCGGATTGTGATGACCCGGGGCATGCTGGTGATGACGGGAATCGTGATCCTGCTGATCGTGTTCGCGGAACCGCTGACGAGGCTGTTCTACCAGGATCCGTCCGATCCGGTTTTCGGGATGACGGTGATGGGATTCCGGATCCTGCCGCTGTGCATGCTGCCGGCGATGTGGAGCCTGCATTACGCCAGCTACGCACAGACGATGGAGAAAAAGGCAATGTCCATCATCCTGCCGGTGGTGGACGGGGTGGTCGGCGTGGTGCTGTTCAGCTTTATCCTGATTCCGTCGATGAAGATGAACGGGCTTTATACCGCGAACGTGCTGAACGGATTCCTGTGCGCGGCGGTGATCGCGGCCGGCGCCTGGATCGCGGGGAAGCGGTTCCCGCGGACTATCGAAGACCAGATGGCCATTCCGGAAGACTTCGGCGCCGGGGAGGACGAACGGGGCGAGGCTTCTTTTACGCTGTGCAGCAGATGCAAGGTGGTTTATCATAATACCAATAAAAAAAACACATTCGGAGAGAACGGTGCGAAGGCCGTAGAGAAGTATAACGAGCTTAAGCCCGATCTGGTCCTTATGGACATCACCATGCCCGAGATGGATGGTATCCAGGCTCTTAAGGCTATCAAAGGTGCCGATCCCGCAGCGCTTGTGATCATGTGTTCCGCAATGGGTCAGCAGGCAATGGTTATCGAGGCTATACAGGCCGGCGCTAAGGACTTCATAGTTAAGCCGTTCCAGGCAGAGAGAGTCCTTGAGGCCGTAAAGAAAGTAGTGGGTTGATTGGGCTCTGAGGGCATCGTACAGCTTGTTACTGTCCTTGCCATATTCGCCCTTGTGCTTGTTGTTACCTACTTCACTACCAGATTCGTTGGAGGATATGCCAAAGGCAAGGTTGCAACCGGCAATATAGAGATCATCGACTCTGCGAAGGTCACTCCTTCGAAGTACATAGCAATAGTCCGGGTTGCATCGAAGTATTTTGCGGTAGGGATCGGTAAGGATGAGATCACTTATCTTTCAGAGATCTCTGAAGAGGATATTGTATCCCGTCCGGCTCCGGTATCCGGTACATATGACTTCAAGGAGCTTATGGAAAAGGC
>JAFRTK010000051.1 GCA_017427165.1 Clostridia bacterium | reverse complement strand
CTGCTGGAAGCCGCGGGAAAATACAAGAACGCCCAGCGGATCCTGAACCAGGTGAACGCGGAGATCCAGAAGGCCCAGGAAGCCGCCGAAGCGGCCGCACAGGCGGCACAGGACGTCCCGGAAGCCACCGAAGCGCCAGCCGCGGCGCCTGAAACGCCGGCGCCTGAAACACCGGCGGCGGAAACCCCCGCGGAACCCGCGCAGGATAACGAGTACGCCGTGAAGGACGGTGAGTAAATGGCCGGCCGCAGGGTTCGGATCCCGGAGCTGGACGGACTGCGGGTACTGATGATCTTCGTGGTCAGCTGGTACCATATCTGGCAGCAGAGCTGGCTGCAGCCGTGGATCACGGTTGATTTCCTGAACATCCAGTGGTCCCTGGACTGGCTGGTCCGGTCCGGGTATATCTGGGTGGACGGCACCGTGCTGCTGAGCGTTTTCCTGCTGTACCTGCCCTGGGCAGAGGCAAAGCGGAACAGCACCCCGAACCCGGATACCCGGGAATTCTACTGGCGCCGGGCACGGCGGGTGATCCCGGGATACTGGTTCATCGTACTGCTGCACCTGTTCGCCGTGGCGCTGCCATACGGCCTGTACGGCCAGAACAGCCCGTTCCTGGTAAAGGACCTGGTGACACACCTGACATTCACCTTTACGCAGTTCAGCGACACCTACCTGATGACGAACCTCGGCGGCGGGGCCTGGACGCTGGCGATCCTGGTGCAGGGCTATGTGCTGTTCCCGTTCGTCGCGCGGTGGGCGCAGAAGCGGCCGGCAGTGGCCATCTGCGCGCTGGCGCTGACCGCCTTCGCGTTCCGGGCCTGGTGCCTGTGGGGGCTGACCGATTTCCGGATGGTGGTCAACCAGCTGATCAACTTCCTGGATGTATACGCCCTCGGCATCCTGCTGGCGACCGTGTATCCCGCGCTGCGGGACCGGTGCGGAAAGCAGGAGGGAAAGGCAAAATATATCCGGCAGGCCGCCGCGACGATCCTGTTCCTCGCGAGCCTGTGGGGGCTCATCCGGATGCTGGAGGTCCAGTCCATGACCGGAAGCGACCTGCAGCGGTACCAGATGATCTACCGGCCGGTGTTCGCGCTGTGCTTCGGATGCATGACCATCTCCGCCCCGTTCGCGCTGCTGCCGCTGCGGAAGCTGCTCGGCAACCCGGTGACCCGGTTCCTGGGCACGGTCTCCATGAACTACTACCTGATCCACCAGACCGTGGCTGTCCACCTGAAGCGGCTGAACATTCCCGAGGCGTTTTCGGAATACCCGAACCAGGTCGGGGAACAGCCCTGGCAGACCCAGTACACCCTGGCCTGCTTCGGCATCTCCCTGGCGCTGGCCATCCTGGTGACGTACCTCATCGAGAAGCCGGGCGGAAAGCTGATGGACCGGATCCGGGCAGGACGGCAGAAAAAAACGGCTCCGGCCGTGCCGGAACCGTAAGGGGATTTCCCCGGGATTATCCGTTTTTCGATTTGGACTTCCTGGGCGCGACGCCGCGGATGGTCGCGGCGGGCACGGACGCCTGCTTCATGAAGGCGCTCGGGCTGATGCCCACGATATGCTTGAACTGCTTGGAGAAATGGTAGGGATCCTGCATCCCGACCTCGACGCCGGCCTGGCGCACGGAGCAGTTCTGGTCCCGCAGGAGTTCCTTCGCCCGCTCCATCTTGCAGTGGAGCACGTAGGACAGCGGGGGCATGCCGACCTCCGCCACAAAGCGCTTGCGGAAGGTTTCCATCGGCATCCGGGAAATCGCCGCCATGTCGGCCAGCGAGAAATTATCCTTGTACTGGTTGGACCGGAGGGTGTCCACCACCTTGGCGATTTCGTGGGAGAGCATCGCGTCCATCGCAACGGGCTGGCCCCAGTGGGACGCGATCATGCCGTACATCAGGTGCTGCAGCTGGTAGGTCGCATCGGCAGTGCCGGAATGGCGGACGATCACCTGCACGATCTGCTCGGCCAGGTAGATCTGGCTGGGCAGGGCTCCCTGCTTGAGCGGCATATGGAGCAGCGCGCCCATCTTCCGGACCACCATGGGGCTGAGCGGGCCTTCCAGCGCGATCCACAGGCAGCGCACCTGTTCTTCCGTCGTAATGGAGCAGGGCTTCGCCCCGCCGGGAAGGAAGCAGGTGGACCCGGCATCCAGCGCCAGGTCATGCTGGTCCCACCGGAGCAGGATGCTGCCCTTTTCCACCACGAGCCAGACCCACTGCTCATGGTCGTTGACGGTGTAGGTGCCCTTCCCGAGGGAGAAGGCGCCGGCCGCGTGAATCCACGCGCCGCTGGCCAGCGTCAAGCTGCCGGGCTTGTGGTAACCCTCCACTGCGAGGGGCTCCATGTTTTCCGGTATATTGGAAAGCAGGTATGATTTCATGTGAATCCCTCCGACAAAACTCACCGAATTTTGACCAGATAAGACAACCCAACCGAAGTATACAACCCGCCGCCTGGTTTGTCAATGCGGCTGACCGGGATTTTTCAAAGGATCAGGGGAGGTAATTGCATGGGCGCGTTCGCGCGGATCCGGGAGTATCTGAAAGGCCACGGGGCCGGCTATACCCTGCGCCGCCTCTGGCAGGTTTTCCGTCAGCGATACCTGGGCACCTACGACCGGCGACGGGAAAAGGAAGCCGCGACGGACGCGGAGCTAGCGGAACAGCGGACGCACCAGCCGGAAGCCGGCACCATCAGCATTGTCGTGCCGGTATACAACACCGACCCGGATATGCTGGACGAGCTGATTACAAGCCTGACCGTGCAGACCTATGCGGACATCGACGTGGTGCTGTACAATGCCGGAACGCGCGAGGAGACCAACCAGGTGCTCGGCCGGGTGAAGGATCCCCGCTTCCGGGTGATCCGGGGAACGAAGAACCTGGGCATCAGCGGAAACACAAACGCCGCCGTGCGGGAAGCCCGCAGCGAATATATCGCCCTGTGTGACCATGACGACGTGCTGGCGCCGGACGCCGTATGGCGCGCCGCGGAAGCCATCGCGAATGAACACCCGGACGTGGTTTACACCGACGAGGACCGGGTGATGGAAAACAACCGGCACCACATGGACCCGCACTACAAGCCGGACTGGAATCCGGAAACGCTGACCGGCGACAACTATATCTGCCACCTGGCGGTGATCCGCAAGGCGCTGTATGACGAGATCGGCGGGCTGCGGAGCGGCTTTGACGGCAGCCAGGACCACGACCTGTTCCTGCGCCTGAGCGAAAAGACCGACAAATTCTGCCATATCCCGAAGGTGCTGTATACCTGGCGGGAGGTGCAGTCCTCCCGGAGCCACGTGGACCTGGACACCTGCCTGCAGGCCGGGTGCCGTGCGGTGGAGGAGCATGAAGCCCGGATGGGGCGGACCGTATCCGCCCTGCCGGTGAACAAGGCGATCCGCCTGTGGTACGACGTGGACCCGGAGGCGACGGTCGAAGCCCTGATCTTCGGGCCGAGCGAGGACGCCTGCCGGCAGTGCCTGGCAGCGCTGGAGGACGACAGTTCCTGGCGGAACCTCTCCGCCGCGCTGGTGGTGACGGATGAGACGAACCGCATCTCCTCACTGAATGAGGCAGCCGCCGGAAGCCAGGCCGACTACCTGCTGGTGATCGATGCCAGCGTATACGGCTTCAGCCGGCATTTTATCCGTGAGCTGATGATGTACGCGCAGATGGACAACATCGCCGGATGCGCGCCGGTACTGACCGACCGGCGCGGACGGATTACCCACGGCGGCTTCGCGGTGGGCATGACCGGCGGCGCCGCGTGCATCCATGAAGGCCTGAAGGCCGGCGCCGGCGGAATGTACGATGTGATGAACAAGGCCCACAACGTTACCGCGGTGAGCCCCGTGTGCATGATGGTGCGCCGGGACGCGTGGGTGGACCTGGACCCGGTGTACCGGACCGGCCTGGTCGGCGCGCACCTGGGCCTGCGGCAGCGCCGCGCCGGGCGGCGGTATGTGGTGACGCCGCACGCGACCGCCATCCGCGAGAAGTGCCCGATGCTGCTGAGCGGGCGCACCCGGGACCGGGAAGACCTGCTCCGCTTCCATACCAAGTGGGGAAACAACCCCCATGATCCGTGCTACAGCAGCCGACTGAACCGGAAAAAGGCAGATTATTCCTTCTGATATACTATTAACTATTTGCAAACTTCGTTTTTTTCATTATAATATGCATATTCATTCGGGCGCGCGTCCCGACGCGCGCCTGTTGTTTTTTCCATCCCGGAGCGGAAATAAAGCGAGTCAGGTGAGGCAAATGGAACGCGTATACGACCCGAAAACCATCGAACCGAAATGGCAGAAGTACTGGGAGGACCACAAGACCTTCCGGACAGATGTGCATGACTTCTCCAAACCCAAGTTCTACGCGCTGGACATGTTCCCCTATCCGAGCGGCGTCGGCCTGCACGCGGGGCATCCGGAAGGATACACCGCCACGGACATCGTGAGCCGGATGAAGCGGATGCAGGGATACAACGTGCTCCATCCCATGGGGTACGACTCCTTCGGCCTGCCGGCGGAGCAGTACGCCATCACCACCGGCAACCATCCGGAAGGCTTCACCAAAGAGAATATTGCCACTTTCAGCAAGCAGCTGCGGGAGCTGGGCTTTGACTATGACTGGGACAAGATGATCGCGACGAGCGATCCGGACTTCTACCGCTGGACCCAGTGGATTTTCAAGCAGCTGTACCTGGACGGATACGCCCAGTATATCGATATGCCCGTGAACTGGTGCGAGGAACTCGGCACCGTGCTGAGCAACGACGAGGTCATTGACGGCAAGAGCGAGCGCGGCGGCTATCCCGTGGTGCGCAAGAACATGAAGCAGTGGGTCATCAACCAGCCCGCCTTCGCCGAGAAGCTGCTGGAGGGCCTGGAAGAAATCGACTGGCCGGAAAGCACCAAGGACATGCAGCGCCACTGGATCGGCAAGAGCGAGGGCGTTGAGGTGAAGTTCCAGATCGTCGGCGGCGGCGAGTTCAGCATCTTCACCACCTGTATCGAGACCATCTACGGCATCACCTTCATGGTGCTCGCGCCGGACGGCCAGCTCGTGCAGGACCTGATGCCCCGGATTCAGAACAAGGCTGAGGTGCAGGCCTACATCGAGGAAACCCGGAAAAAGAACGACATGGACCGGACGGAGCTGAACAAGGGCAAGACCGGCTGCCGCCTGGAGGGCGTCAAGTGCATCAACCCCGCCAACGGCCGCGAAGCGGAGCTGTTCATCGGCGACTTCGTGCTGGCGAGCTACGGCACCGGCGCGGTAATGGCCGTTCCGAGCCATGACCAGCGCGACTTCGAGTACGCCGTAGCCCACAACATCCCGATGATCCAGGTGATCGACGGGGCGGACGTGAGCGAACACGCCTTTGAGAAGCACGAATATCTCGGCAAGGGCTGCAAGCTCATCAACAGCGAGGAGTTCACCGGCCTGACCGTGGAGGAAGCCAAGGAAGCGATCACCGCGAAGCTGGAGAAGATGGGCGTTGCCAAACGCACCGTCAACTACCACTTCCGCGAGTGGATCTTCGCCCGCCAGCGGTACTGGGGCGAGCCCGTGCCCATGGTGCATACCGAAGACGGAAAGATTTACCCCCTGCCGGACGATGAGCTGCCGCTGATCCTGCCGGAGCTGGAGGATTATAAAGGAAAGAACGGAAAGGCCCCGCTCGAAAACGCCACCGAATGGAAGCAGTACAACAAAAACGGCGTAAAGGGCGTGCGGGAAACCAGCACGATGCCCGGCTCCGCCGGATCCAGCTGGTACTACATGCGCTATATCGACCCGCACAACGAAGAGACGTTCGCGGATTACGAACTGCTGAAGCACTGGCTGCCGGTAGACCTGTACATCGGCGGACCGGAACACGCGGTGGGCCACCTGATGTACAGCCGGATCTGGAACCGCTTCCTGTACGACAAGGGCCTGAGTCCCGTGAAGGAGCCCTTCAAAAAGCTGGTGCACCAGGGCATGATCCTCGGTGAAAACGGCATCAAGATGGGCAAGCGTTTCCCGAAGTACGTGGTGAACCCCAGCGACATCGTGAACCAGTACGGTGCGGACACCCTGCGCCTGTACGAGATGTTCATGGGCCCGCTGGAAGTGAGCAAGCCCTGGAGCCCGCAGGGCGTGGAAGGCGCCCGCAAATTCCTGAACCGCGTGTGGACGTTCTTCATGAACGAGGACAACATCACCGCGGAGAACGACGGAACGCTGGACCGGGTATACCACCAGACCGTGAAGAAGGTCACCTCCGACTTTGAGAGCCTGGGCTTCAACACGGCGATCAGCCAGATGATGATCTTCGTGAACGCCTGCTACAAGGCCGGCAAGTGCCCGAAGGCATATGCCGAAGGCTTTGTGAAGATGATCAGCCCCATCTGCCCGCATATCGGCGAGGAGATGTGGAGCCTGCTGGGCCATGAAGATACCATCGCGTATGAGCCCTGGCCGGAATACAGCGAGGACATGATCCGCGAGGATACGATCCAGATCCCCGTGCAGGTGAACGGCAAGGTCCGCGCGACGGTGGAAATCGGCGTGGAAGAGGAACAGGCCAGCGTGCTGGAGAAGGCCCATGCGATGAAGAACGTCCAGGCGACCATCGCCGGCAAGACGATCGTCAAGGAAATCTACGTCAAGGGCCGCATCGTGAACATCGTGGTGAAATAACCCGAAAGCATTGGATTTCAAGGGATTATTCCTCTCCGGAATAATCCCGTTTTTCGTCCTCCCGGATACGGACAAGTTGCGCAATCCTGATTTGAGTACAAAATAAAAACTTTTATGTTGACACTGTAATAATTTCGTAATAAAATGACTCTGTACACCTGTGTACGATCAAAACTAATGAGGTGAGACCGTTATGGCATCTTCACGCTGCCGGTTGATCTGCTTCGTACTGGTTCTGGCGATCCTGATTTCCCTTGTCCCCATGGGGATCATGTCCGCTTTCGCAGAAGATGAGAAACTGGGCAAGACCACCATTGACAAGGTGAACGTCCGGGTCAGCGACAGCAACTCCGCAAAGCTGCTGTTCCAGATTCCGAAAGCCGGATATGTCGGAACCATCAAGGGGGAATCCACTTCCGAGAAAATCCACTGGTACAAGGTGGAATTCCAGAGCCCCGAGAAGGATAATGACCATTATTATATCGGGTATGTGAACGGAAATTACTTCACCCCCCTGACGGACCAGGAGGCCTCTGTATACAAAGCCTCAATGACCGTTGCGACCCCGACGCCCATCCCGCCTGTCGGCTCCACCGCCACGGCGACGCCGGTGCCGCAGTCCATCTATGCCAGTTCGGATGCGCCGGCCGGCACCACCGGTACGGTTACGTCCAGCGGCACCAACCTGCGGAAGGGCCCTGGCAAGAGCTTTGACGCCATCACGCAGCTGAACCGCGGGGAAGTGGTGACGGTGATCACCATTCCGGCAGTCGAGAGCGAACAGACCTTCTACCGGGTCCGCTACGGCAGCACGGAAGGCTTCGTCATGTCCACCTACCTGAAGCTGAACGGTGACGGCACCATTACGCCCTCTCCTGTGACCACGCCCACGCCCATCCCCGTGCCGGATTCCGGCGTCGTCGGATACGTCACAACCACCAAGGGCGGCGTGAAACTGCGGCAGACCCCTGCCGGCACCACGATTACCACCGTGTCCCGCAACCGCACATTCCCGTACCTGGTCCAGCCGGTCAGCAAGAACGGCTATACCTGGTACTTTGTCCAGGCGGACAGCTACCGCGGCTACCTGCGCGGCGACTGCGTGAAGGTCGTCGGCACCCCGGCCCCCACCGCCACCCCGACCGGCGGCGCGGTGGTCACCGCGACTCCCGTGCCCACGGCCACCCCGACCGCCGCGCCGATGAACACCATCGGCTACATCGAGACGATCAAGGGCGGCGTGAACCTGCGGAAGACCGCCGGCGGCA
Organism: Clostridia bacterium; assembly: GCA_017427165.1. Lineage (GTDB taxonomy): Bacteria > Bacillota > Clostridia > Christensenellales > Aristaeellaceae > Aristaeella. The sequence continues at coordinate 640 of JAFRTK010000051.1, read as the reverse complement.
CCATCTTCGCCTCCGTCTCGAAGGGAAAGACCTATCCCTATTTCCAGACCCAGATCTATAACAAGTACACCTGGTACTACGCATCGACGGAATACGGCTACGGCTGGCTGCGCAGCGACTGCGTGAAGGTCGTAAACGGCCCGGCCCCGACTGCTACCCCCGCGGGCATGACCCCGACTCCCGCGCCGACCGCGACGCCGGAAGGCATGACCCCCACGCCCGTGCCGACGGTCTCGCCGGTTCCCACCGCGACCCCGGTTCCCACCGCCACCCCGACCCCCACGGCCGCCGCAGCGGGCTATGTGCAGCTTACCAAGAACGCGGTCAACCTGCGGGAGAAGGCCGCCGGCCACATTCTCTCCCGGATTGACAAGAAAGGAACGACCTATCCCTACGTGGCCGCTCCCGTCAGCACAAACGGCTATACCTGGTATTATATCCAGACAGAGAAGGGCTACGGCTGGGTCCGCAGCGACTGCGTGAAGATCGTCGGTGACCCTTCCGTTACCGCGACACCCGCGGGCATGACGCCCACACCGGTTCCCGTGCCCACCGCGACCCCGTCCCCCACGCCGTCCACCGGCATCAAGGGCTATGTGAAGACCACCGCCACCGGCGTGAACCTGCGGGAAAAAGCCGG
>JAFRTK010000050.1 GCA_017427165.1 Clostridia bacterium | reverse complement strand
CGGGAAAAACGGATATACTAAAGTGCCGCGTGCGCGATGAAGACCGGGTCCTGTGCGATCTCCCGGCGTGAACCCTGTCAGGTCCTGACGGAAGCAGCAGTAAGCGTTAGAGAGATGTGCTGCGGGGCTGCCCGATCTGAGCGCCGCGGTTTTTTTAATTCCCGGGTTGTTTTTTGGCGGAAATACAAGGAATATACAGTCCCGGCGGTATCCCAACGGCAGGAAAGCGAGTATAATGAAGCATCCGATGCGGAAACACCGCTGAAAGAGATTAACCGGCAAGGAGGAAAAGAAAATGAAGAAGACCCTCAGAATACTGTGCCTGGTGATTGCTGTGATCCTTTGCATGGCGACAGCTGCCGCCGAAGACCTTACCCTGACCATCGCGCACATCGGCCCGCAGACCGGCGGCGCTGCCGTTTACGGCCTGGCGACCTACCGCGGCGCGCAGATCGCGGCGGATGAGATTACCGCTGCGGACAACGGAATCAAGATTGTGCTGCTGAACGAAGATGACACGCATGACGCCGAGAAGGCTGTGAACGCATATAACAGCGTGATGGAGAAAGGCGCACAGATGATCGTAGGCACCACGACCACCGCTCCCTGCATCGCGGTCGGCGCCAAGGCGTACGAAGAACGCGTGTTCATGCTGACCCCCTCCGCTTCTTCCACGGATGTGACTGCGGACAAGGACAACGTTTACCAGCTGTGCTTCACGGACCCGAACCAGGGCTCCGCTTCCGCAGCCGTTATCAAGGAACGGAACCTGGGCACCAAGATCGCCGTGATCTACAACAACGCAGATGCCTACTCCACCGGCATCTACCAGACCTTCGTGAACAAGGCTGCTGAACTGGGACTGGAAATCGTTTCCACCACCACGTTCACCGATGAAACCACCGACTACTCCGTGCAGGTCGCGGACGCGCAGAACAAAGGCGCGGATCTCGTGTTCCTGCCGATCTACTACACGCCCGCTTCCCAGATCCTGATTGCTGCCAACAGCATTGGTTACACGCCGACTTTCTTCGGCGTGGACGGCATGGACGGCATCCTGGCCATCGAAGGGTTTGACACGAGCCTGGCCGAAGGCGTGATGCTGCTGACCCCCTTCGTCGCGGACGCGAAGGACGAACTGACCGTGAACTTCGTGGCGAAGTACCAGGAACTGTACAACGAAGTGCCCAACCAGTTCGCGGCAGATGCCTATGACTGCGTGTACGCGCTGGTGGAAGCGGCCCAGAAGGCCGGTGTCCAGAGCGGTGACGCCGCGGAAGACATCTGCGACGGCATGATTCAGGCCATGCAGGAACTGGAGATTACCGGACTGACCGGTACGATGAGCTGGAGTGCCAACGGCGAAGTGGACAAGGTGCCTACCGCCATGGTGATCAAGGACGGCGCCTACGTCGGACTGGACAACTGATTTTATCCCGCTGCCTGTCCGGTTCGGGGTTTCCCCGAACCGGATTCCTCTTTTTCAAGGGCAGCAAGGTTTCCGCAACGGCATGACAGGGGAGGAGAACAAGCATGGTATTCCTGTCCAACCTGGTGAACGGAGTCAGCCTGGGCAGCATCTACGCGATTATCGCACTGGGGTACACCATGGTGTACGGAATCGCGAAGATGCTGAACTTTGCCCACGGCGATGTCATCATGGTCGGCGCGTACATTATTTTCTGCGCCGCCCATTACTGGCAGCTGCCGTTTCCGGCCGCGCTGCTGATCGCAATGCTCGTCAGCACGGCACTGGGCATCACCATTGAGAAGCTGGCCTACAAACCGCTGCGGCAGGCGACGAGCCTGGCGGTGCTGATTACCGCCATCGGCATGAGCTACCTGCTGCAGAACACAGCGCTGCTGATCTGGGGCGCTAACCCGAAGGTGTTCCCGGACATGCTGAACATCGGATCCATTTCCCTGTTCGGCGGGCAGCTGCTGATCAAGGGTGAGACACTGATCACCATCCTGGTCAACATTGTGATCATGGTGGCGCTGACGCTGTTTATCTCCCGCAGCCGGATGGGCAAGGCCATGCGCTGCGTATCGGAGGACAAGGGTGCCGCAGAACTGATGGGCATCAATGTGAACACCACGATCTCCGTGACATTCGCCATCGGATCGGCACTGGCGGCGGTTGCCGGCCTGCTGCTGTGTTCCTCCTATCCCATGCTCCAGCCGACGACCGGCTCCATGCCCGGCATCAAGGCGTTTACCGCCGCGGTGTTCGGCGGGATCGGCTCCATTCCCGGGGCCATGCTGGGCGGCGTGCTGCTGGGTGTGATCGAAATCCTGGGGAAAGCCTATATCTCCACGGAACTGGGCGACGCGATCGTTTTCGCGGTGCTGATTATCGTACTGCTCGTACGGCCGACCGGACTGCTCGGCAAGCCTGTACGGGAGAAAGTGTGAGGTGGGCGGCATGAAGACGAAGAAAGCCCGGCTGATTACCAATGCCGTCACCTATGGCGTACTGATCGCGCTGTTTATCATCCTGACGGTCATGATCAACAACAAATCCATCACGCGGACCCTGAAGGGTCAGCTGATTCCGATCTGCAGCTGGATTGTGATGGCGGTTTCCCTGAACCTGGTGGTCGGCATCAGCGGCGAGCTGAGCCTCGGCCATGCCGGCTTCATGAGCATCGGCGCATTCTCGGGAATTGTGATTTCCGGCTGGCTGCTGAACGGATTCGGAATGGAGGATACCACCCTGCGCCTGCTGCTGGCGATCATTGCCGGCGGACTGATTGCCGGGATTTTCGGCGCCCTGATCGGAATCCCCGTGCTGCGGCTGCGGGGCGACTACCTGGCCATCGTGACGCTGGCCTTCGGTGAAATTATCAAGAACGTGATGAACTGCGTCTACACTTCTGTGGAAGGAACGACGCTCCACTTCGGGTTCCTGAACAGCGCGCTGCCCGGAACCCTGCTGCTGAACGGCCCGATGGGAGCGGTGAAGGTCAAGGCGATTTCCACGTTCACCGCCGGGTTTATCCTGGTGATGGTGACGCTGGTGATTGTGCTGAACCTGGTGAATTCCCGCTCCGGACGCGCGATCATGGCGGCGCGGGACAACCGCATCGCGGCGGAGGCCATGGGAATCAACATTACCAAGTACAAGATGATGGCCTTTGTGACCGCCGCGGCGCTGGCGGGTATGGCAGGCGCGCTGTACGGCCTGAGCATGGCTACGCTGGTGCCGACCAAGTTCAGCTTCAACGAATCCATCAATGTGCTGGTGTTCGTGGTATTGGGCGGCATCGGGAATATTCCCGGATCGATCGTGGCTGCCACGGCACTGACCATCCTGCCGGAGACGCTGCGCTTCCTGCAGAATTACCGGATGCTGGCCTATGCAATCCTGCTGATCCTGGTGATGCTGCTGAGCAACAACCCGATGGTGAAGAACCTGTGGCGCAGGCTGATTCCGGGCCGGAAGGATAACGGAGAGGAGGCGCTGAAGGCATGAACGGGAACAGAAGACAACAGACGCCGATGGTGCCCTATCCCTCCGGCGCAATCGTTCCAGAACGCGACCTGGGGTCCATTCCGGTGCTGGAATGCAGCCACCTGGGAATTGATTTCGGCGGCCTGAAGGCCGTGGATGACTTCAATGTTATCATGGGCAAGACGGAAATCGCCGGCCTGATCGGCCCGAACGGCGCCGGAAAGACAACGGTGTTCAACCTGCTGACGCGGGTGTACCAGCCGACACGCGGCACGATGATGCTGGAAGGGCGCGACATGGGTTCCATGACCACAGTCGACGCCAACAAGGCGGGTATCGCACGGACGTTCCAGAATATCCGGCTGTTTGATAACATGACCGTGGAAGAGAACGTGCGCATCGGCCTGCACAACCAGATCCGGTACGGCATGTTCAGCGGAATCCTGCGGATGCCGAATTACTGGAAGGCGGAGAAGAAACAGCATGAGGAAGCCCTGGAGCTGCTGAACATCTTCGATATGGCATCGATGTCGGATATGCGGGCGGGCAGCCTGCCCTACGGCGCACAGCGCCGGCTGGAGATCGTGCGCGCCCTGGCGACGCATCCGAAGCTGCTGCTGCTGGATGAACCGGCGGCCGGCATGAACCCGCACGAAACCGAAGAGCTGATGGATAATATCACCCGGATCCGCGACCAGTTCCAGATCGCGATCCTCCTGATTGAGCATGACATGAACCTGGTTATGGGCATCTGCGAGGATATCTGTGTGCTGAACTTCGGCCGGATTATCGCCAAGGGCACGCCGGACGAGATCCAGCGGAACCCCGCGGTTATTGAAGCCTACCTGGGCAAGCAGAAGGAGGCGCAGGCATGAGCGAGAACCAGCTTCCGCTGTTGAAGGTCAACAACCTGCATGTCTATTACGGCGCGATCCACGCGATCAAGGGGATTACGCTGGAAGTGAACGAGGGGGAAATCGTCACCCTGATCGGCGCCAACGGCGCCGGAAAGTCCACCACGCTGAATACCATTGTCGGGCTGCTGAAGCCCCGGCAGGGCTCCATCGCCTTTGCCGGGATGCCAGTGGACGGAATCCAGGCATCCAAAATGGTGTACCGGGGGCTGAGCCTGTGCCCGGAAGGCCGGCGGATTTTTCAGCAGATGACCGTAAAGGACAACCTGGTGATGGGCGGCTTCTCCCGCCCGAACGAGGAACTGCAGGAATCCATGGAGCATGTATACTCCTTCTTCCCACGGCTGAAGGAACGCGAAAAGCAGATTGCCGGCACGCTGTCCG
>JAFRTK010000049.1 GCA_017427165.1 Clostridia bacterium | reverse complement strand
TCATATTCATGCAGGATGGACAGGGCGGTCAGTTCGCCGCTCGGTCCGTCTTCCACGCTGTATTTCAGGGGTTCCACTTCCACCAGGCCGCCGTCTTCGGCCCAGATTGCGCTCCGGACCACCGCGGTCATGATGCGGGTATTGTTGTTCTTTTCAGCGCTGTCCACTGTGTTGCGGTACAGCTGGGCGCCGACAGTCACCAGGAAGGTGCTCAGGATCGCAAAAACGGAAAGCAGCAGCAGGACAAACACATTCTGGATCATCTTGGGGGAACGGGCGGCGCGTTTGCTCACAGGTCAGCCGACCCCCTTTCCACAACCTTGATGGCAGGGATCACGTTCGATGCGAACGGTTCGTAATACACCACGTACTTGTCTTCGTTGAAGGACAGGTTATAGTGGTCCCGCAGGTACTGGATATCGTCGGGATACATGCCTTCCACGGCATAGCAGGTCAGGGCGGCGTTCTTCACGGCGTCGCGGACGATGTCCAGCTCGCGCCCGTCGCCCCGTGTGGTGATCGTGTTCACGAGGAATATGAAAGCGATGATCAGAACGACGAAAATGAGGATCGCTCCGATGTCTTTTTTACTGATGCTCATCTCGTCCGCTCCTTTCCGGGTATTCTTCGTTTCCAGTGTCTTTTTCCGGCTTCCGCCGGGAATCTTACATGGCGCTCAGCACGCCGGCCATCGGCAGCATCACGCTCAGCAGGATGGCGCCGATCACGACGCACAGCAGGGCCACCAGCGTGGGCTCCACAATGGAGATCAGGTGATCCAGTCCGTCTTCCACCTGCTCCTCATAGATCTCGGCGATCTTGCCCATCACCTGGGGTTCATGGCCGGAAGCCGCGCCGACCTTCAGCATGCGGTTATGGAAGTCCGCGAACAGGCCGCTCTTGGACAGCGCGTCGGAGAAGGTATCCCCGTCCTGCATGTCCTTGCGGATCTGCGCGACCTTGTCGATGGATTCCTGGTCCGCCAGGGCGGCAGGCGCCATCTGCAGCGCGTTCTCCATCGGGAAGCCGCTGGAGAGCATCAGGCTCAGGATACCGGCAACGCGGGAGGCGGAAAGCTTCTCGGTCAGCCGGCGTACCGGCGGGAACAGGTTCTTCAGGAACTTCAGTACACCGCCGCGGGCTTTGGTCTTCAGCAGGATGGCAATCACGATGGCAGCCAGCACCAGCACGCCGATCAGGATCAGTACGCCCCAGCCGACGTAGGTGCCGATCTGCATCAGCACGGATCCGCTGCTGGAAGCGCCGACGCCCAGGGACGCCAGCACACGGCGGAAGATCGGCAGCACGCGCCACAGCAGGATGCCGATAATGACCACCAGCATCACGCCCAGCACCAGCGGGTACGTAATCGCGCTCACCGCGGCGGACCGGATCCGGCCTTCGCGCTGGTAGTACGTGGACAGGCTCAGCATGATGTCTTCCAGGCGGCCGGTCTGTTCACCGATGTCCACCATTTCGATCATGTAGCTGGGCCAGTCTTCCTCGTTTTCCTTCAGGGCAACATACAGGGAGCCCGTCTCGTCCACTGTCTTGTACAGGTTGGTATACGGACGGTGCTTCAGGCTCTTGTCCTTCATTTCGTCTTCCGCCAGCATCTCGATGCCGTCGCGGAGCGTCATGCCGGAGCTCAGCATCAGCGCGATCTGGTCGCAGAAGCTGCTCAGCTCTTCAGAGGACATGATTCTGCCTTTCTTTTTGCCTCCGGTTGCCATTGGTCTTTCCCTCCATCTTTCAGGCGTAGTTCACGCGGTTCTCAATACCACCGCAGGATCGTATAGCTGTCTGATTTGTTGCTGGCGTTCTTTTCCGCCGTCGGGTCGAAGAAGATATCCTCGCCGTCCACCCAGGCCATCACCCATGCGTGCGGTGTGCCGGATCCCAGCTGGCCGATCATCAGCCGTGCGGGAATACCCTGACTCCGCATCATGGCGCAGGCCACGGCGGACAGGTCCTGGCAGATGCCCTTCTTGCCCTTCCAGCAGCCCTCGATATCCGGGAGCATGCCGGAGGAACCGGCGACCGTAACGGCCTTCACGTAGTCGTACTGGAAGTTCCTGACGATGTAGTCCCAGATCGCGTAGAACTTTTCCTTGTTGGTTTCAAGTCCCTTGCAGACCTCGTTCGCTTCCTTCACGCACGGGGAATCCTTTTTGTAATTCACGTACTGGTTCGGGTAGAGGAAGCAGCTCAGCTCGTCTTCCATCTTGGGCGCAACCTTCACCTGGCCGATCTTGCCGTACTTCTTGCCTTCCACCTGCCGCCAGAGGCTGACCGTGTAATTCGTCCGCCCCAGCTGCAGCGGGAAAACCTCGTATTCACCGTCGCCGTTGAGGTCATACTGCAGCTTCGATCCGGTGATCTCAACGGTTACCTTCAGCCGGGTCTTGGTCTTCGGACCCTTAACCATAATATAACCCTGGTCCGCGTTACTCGCGTCCACGGTCAGTTTGTCTGCTTTTAATACTTTTTTGCCGGAAGCGACGGGCATCAGCACTTCAGAAAGGGAAAAAACAAAGGTACACACAACGAGCACCAGCATGGCAAAAATGCCCAAAACCAGTTTGCCGTGTTTACCTGCAAACATATCTTTTCCCCCTTGTGTGACCGTCAACAGTTACCGTAAATATACCATAATCCCCCATCGTTTGCAACTGTTTTTCAGCCCCTATGTAACTTTTATTTCCCGGCGGCGCACCGCGCCATTGCTGCGTTTCCGGCTGCCGGGCGGGTCAGGCGGCACCTCCTGCCGCCCGTACTCCTTATGCATTTCTATACAGGTTTCCGGGCATACAAAAAACCCGGGGCAGTAATGCCTCGGGTTCCAAAGGAAGCGGAATTACTTGTTCACAGCATCCTTCAGGGCTTTGCCGGCCTTGAAAGCGGGAGCCTTGCAGGCAGCAATTTTCACGGCAGCGCCGGTGCGGGGGTTGCGGGCCACGCGGGCAGGACGGCTCTTCGCTTCGAAAGTGCCAAAGCCGATCAGCTGCACTTTGTCACCCTTGGCCAGGCTCTCAGCGATCACGTCGAGAACGCCGTTCAGGGCTGCTTCGGATTCTTTCTTGGTCATTTCGGTCTTGGCTGCCAGGGCAGCGATCAGTTCACCTTTATTCATTCAGGGAACCCTCCTTGCATTATTTTGCCTTCTCAGTATATCCCAACCGTTTTTTCTGTCAAGCTTTTTTTCGCTCAAATGGCGGTTTTCCGGCATTTTGGGACATTTTTAATGCCCTTTTCGGGGGCCCCCGGGCACTTTTCCGGCCGATTGGGGTTTGTGCCGCCGCCCATCCTGTGGTAAGATGCCCTGTGTACGGAATCCTTATACTTTGGAGGGATGCGGCCATGCTGCCGAAGCTGATTGTCATTGAGGGAACCAACGCCTCCGGAAAGAGTGCGCTCGGGGTGGAGCTTGCCTCCCGTTTCGGCGGGGAAATCGTGTCCGCCGACTCCCGCCAGGTTTTCGAGCGGCTGGACCTCGGCTCCGGCAAAATCACGCCGGAGGAGATGCGCGGCGTCCCCCACCACCTGCTCAACGTCCGCAAACCCGGGGAATTCTTCTCCATGGCGGATTTCCAGCGCCTCGCTTATGAAGCCATCGACGGCATCATTGCCCGCGGGAATGTGCCCTTCCTCGTTGGCGGCACCGGGCTCTATGTGGATTCCGTGGCCGACGGCTATGTCCTCACCGACAAGGCGACGGACCTGGACCTCCGGGCGGAGCTGGAAACCTACACTACCCCCGAGCTCTATGATATGCTGAAGGAAAAGCTGCCGGATACAGACGTGGATCCGAAGAACCGCCACCGCGTCATGCGCCTGCTGGAAAAGCTGGCCGCCGGTGACGCCGCCCCCGGCACCAAATCCCCGCGTTATTCCCTGCTCAAGCTCGGCGTCACCTGGCCCCGGGAAATCCTGAAGCAGCGCATCGACGAGCGCCTGGAGCGCCGCCTGCAGCAGGGCATGGTGGATGAAGTGAAGTCTATGCTCGATGACGGCGTCAGCGAAGAATTCCTCGTCAAGCTGGGTCTCGAGTATAAATACCTCACCTGGTACCTCACCGGAAAGATCGGCTATGAGCAGATGGTCGGGGAGCTCGGCAGCGCCATCAAGCGCTTTGCCAAGCGCCAGATGACCTGGTTCCGCCGGGATCCGCGCATCATCTGGCTGGATATGAAAGAAGACCCGGTTTCCCGGGCCTCCGAACTCATTTCTGAATTCCTGGGCAGAGAGGCCTGACCGCCTCCGTTACAATATCGGCCAGCTCCCGCTGCGTCTGTTCGCTGGGGTGGTAGTTGGCCCCGTATCCGTTCCGCTTTCCGTCCTGCTCCTGCAGGGCCAGGGAGCGGATTTTTTCGTCTCCCGTTTCCGCTTTGTAGTCGCGCACCGCGGCTTCCATGCTGTCGTTCAGGCCTTCGCCCATCACACCCAGGATGCACAGGATCTCCGCCCCCGGGTTGTCCTTCCGTACGGTCTTCAGGAATCCTGCGTAACCCTTCCGGTATTCGGCGCACCGTTCCGGCCGCCCCGCGCACCAGCTCAGGTCGTTCGTCCCAAGGTTGATCACAATCACGTCCGGCCGGAACCGGCTGAAGTCCCACGGGATCTCTTCCGCTTCCCGTCCGGAGGGCAGCTTATATCCGTTCCGTCCGGCCTTTTCGTAGTACGGCGGCACCAGCTCCGATCCGTTCCGCACCGATGGATCCCCCGTGTATCCGCTCACGATGCCGTGCCCGCTGAAGCTGGCCAGCACCCGGTCCATCCCCAGCCGGTCGGACACGATGGCGGCATAGCTCTTCTCCGCGTTTTCCGTCGCGGTGGTAAAGCCCTTCTCCGGGTCGCTCTCCTCCACGCCGTATCCGCAGGTAATGGAGTCCCCGATAAACTCGATCCGGCTTCCCGCATCATTCAGCGGCTCCACCGTCCCGTCCGTGATGATCTCCTTCAGCGCCATCAGGCTCTGCGTGCATTCGCTCAGCTTCACCAGCCGCACCGTATGCGTGCCCTTCGCTGCATCCGTCAGCACAGTCAGGGTTTCCTCATCCTTTTCCATCCGGGCGTCCAGGATCCTTTTCCCGTCCACGTGCACGGCGTACCGCGGCCGCAGGTCCAGCCGCGCGGGATCGCCCACCGTGTCGTCCGCCTTCAGCGCCAGTTTCACTTCAGCGGCGCCGCTTACGGTAAAGCCCGCCTCGCTCAGGGAGGACATCAGCCACAGCATGCCCCCGTCCTCTGCCGTCCGGCCGAGCACGCGCACCGTCTTCCCGGTAATCTGCTGTTTCATCCTTCCGTCCTCCTCAGTCTTCAAACAGGTATTTCCGCAGTCCTTCCACGGTCTTGAAGTACAGTCCGCAGTTCTTCCGCATAAACTGTTCAATCTTTTCGATGTCGTTGGCCCATCCGGCGGCGGCAAAGGGCACGCCCGCGGCCTTCGCCATGTCATATCCCGGCTTCAGGTCGTCCACCACCAGCAGCTCTTCGGGTTTGTATCCCCACTTCGCCATAATCTGTTCCAGGGGCCATACGGCGGGCTTCCGCTGCTCCGGCGGGCATTCCCATCCGTACACCAGGTCCGGCTCCGGCAGCCCGTTTTCGCGGTAATCCCGCAGGATATTTTCCCGGAAGGAGTGGCTCACCACACACACCTTCCCGCCCCGCTTTTTCTGCTCTTCCATAATTTCCCGGATGCCTGGGTAGGCTTTCGGCACGTGGGTGGAGGCATAGGCCTTCCAGTACCGTTCCTCGTCCATCATCTGGTCCCACGTCATCCCGCAGATCTTCGTGAACAGGTCGATCACGCCGGGGTCGAAGTTGTAGTTGAAATACTCTTCCAGCGTCAGGTGCACATTGGGAAAGTATTTCTCCATGTATTCCACAAAGCAGGGATAATGCACCGTGGCGGTGGAGTTCACCGTCGTATCGTCATGGTCCAGCACCAGGCACGGGTATTTCAGCATGGGTCCATCTCCCTCATTCCGGCTTTTTGTTTGTTTCCTCCAGCAGCCGCAGCGTCTCGCCGAAGAATTCCTCCATCTCGTCGCCGGTCAGCTTCATCGCGTCCTTCAGCATGCCGGGAATTTCCTTCGGCCGCACGCGCGCGTAATACTTCGTCGCTTTGATGTTCGTCTGCCAGTTGCCCAGCTTCATATTCTTCCACCGGGCAATGTGCCGCGGCAGGATCGGCTCCACCTGGGCCAGGATGTCGTCAAAGTGCTTTTCCACGTTGTCCCAGCGGAACACCGTGCTGAGCAGTTCGCTCACCCGCCGCAGGAAGCGTGCCTTCATCTCCGGCACCTTCAGCAGCGCGTTCAGCGGCTCGTGCCGGAATCCCTGGATCTTCGCGTTCAGCGGCTTGATGTAGTATTCAATCGGCGTCTTGTCCAGGTTCCGCCAGCAGGCCTCCACGTCAAACAGCAGGTACTTCCACTTCCCGCCCGGTACGCGGTACACCCGCACATTCGTGAAGTCCACGTTCCCCAGGATAATCTCGTAGGCCGCGTGCGTGAACATGTTGTCGATGTCCAGCTGCTCTTCCACATACGCGAGCTTCTCCGGGTCGTTCAGGTCCTGCTTTTTGCAGTAGTCGCAAAGCGCCAGCCAGTCGGTGTTGTCCCCGTTCTGCAGGAACTGGTCCGTCCCCGTCCGCGCCAGGATGTCGATCGCGTCCACCTGGGCTTCTTCCGTCACGCCCTCGTAGGCCGCGATAAAGTGCTTGTTGATCTTCTCCCGCAGGTTGTAGTGGCCCCAGTATTCGCCGTTGATGTACACCTGGATCACCACATGGTCCTGGTACAGGATATTCTGTCCTTCCGCCAGCGAGCTCGCCACGATATCCCGCACCCGCGTCGCATAGGCGTCGCTGTTCGCCGCCCGCAGCAGCAGGCTCTTGTATTCCGTGTAGTCCCGCGTCGGGAAGGGGTTGAACTGGAACGTCCCCGCGCCCCAGGATTTCCGGGCATACAGGGCAATGCTCTTCTGTGCGTTGATCCGCGCGCTGTGGCCGGAAACGGTCATCGTGCCGTTCTGGCTGATCTCCTGCGCGCCTTCGCCGTTGAAGTACTCAATATGCACCGGATACTCGAATCCCTTCGAGTAGTTCGGCGTATTCCCGCTGCCCTTCACCAGCATCCCGGTCTTTTTGTTGAACAGGTATTTGTCGTCCGTAATCAGGCTCACCACCGGCGTCTGCTGCACGTCGTTGATGAAATATGTCGCGCTCACCGTCTCGGAGGAAACCTCCCCCTCCCGGAATGCCTTCACCCGCAGCGGCGTGGTCTTCTTCAGCACCAGGCCTTCCACCGGGAACTGCTTGCTCTTCTGGGTCGGCGTTTCGCCGTCCGTGGTGTACCGCAGCGTCGTTCCGCTCTCTTCGGATACGTACACCACCACGCTGTCGTTGTAGAATCCGCCGGCTGTCAGGATCCGGGGCGCCCCGGTCCGTGCGCCGTATGCTTCCTTCGCGTTCTTCGCGCCGCGGGTCGCCGTCTCAAAAAAGCCGTATTCCCCGCCGCCGGCCGGCCGTCCCCAGGAGACGTTGCCGTACTGCTCCGGCATCTTCACCCGGCTCAGCTCCGCGCCTTCCGCGTCGGAAAGGATCAGCGTCTCCCCGGAGGATGAAATCGCCCAGTCCGTGTAGAACACGCTTCCCTTGCCGGCATTCTTCACCTCTTCGCCCGTGCAGAACACCGTCACATATCCGCCGGCCTTGATCTTCGTCCCCTGCGGGAAAGCCCATTTCAGCGGATTTTTCTTGCTGTCGCTCAGGTACCAGCCGCTGATGTCCGCGGCCTTGTCCCCGTCGTTATACAGCTCCACCCAGTCATATGCCTCGCCGTTTTCATATGTGCCGTTGCTGGCCATCACCTCGTTGATGATCACGTCCGCCCCGGCCGTCCCGGCCAACAGCAGGAACACTGCGCACAGTGCAGCCAGCATCCAGATCCTTCGTTTCATACCTTCTCCCTGTTATCTCGCGAAGTGGGTCACAAAGTATTCGGAATACTTCGATACCTCTTCGTTCAGTTCTTCGTATCCCATTTCTTCCGCCAGCGTTTCCGTGCCGGAGAACAGGTCGGTCCCCAGCCCCAGCCGGTTTCCCTCAATCGTGTATCCCATTGCGCCCAGCATTGTGGGATACAGGTCCATCATCACGGCCGTCCGGTTTTCCGTGCCGCCCTCCGGCGCCTTCCGCGCGTTCAGGAAGCAGTTGTAGATCGTCCGGTCCTGGTAGTCCACGCCCTCCGTCAGGAAGGTGTCCATCCGGGGATGGTCCCCCGTGATCACAATCACCGTGTTGTCATAAAATGGCTGTGCCTTGCACCATTCGATGAATTCGCCCGCCTGCTGGTCCGTGCAGGCAATCACGTTCGCCGTCCGTTCCGGATACTCGTTTCCGCATTCCTCGCAGGTGTACCCGCCCAGGTGGTGTGCGTCCACCGTCAGCATCGTCAGGTTGAAGGGCTGTCCGGCCTTGTACAGCCGCGTCAGCTCCTGCTTCGCGATGCGGAACAGGTGCCGGTCCTCAAAGCCCCAGAATACGTAGTAATCCTTCGGGATATCCCCGTTTTCCCGGGCTTTGAACAGGTCATAAATCTCATACGCCCCGTGGTCCCGGAAATACAGCGCCCGTCCGCCGTAGGCCGCGTCGCTGCCGCACAGGAACTCGTTCACGTATCCGTCCCGCTTCAGGATGTCGCCCATCGCCGCGATGTCCGGCGCAAACTCCGTGTATTTGTTCATGCTGTTCCCGTCCACCGGGAAGCCGAAGGGCAGCCCGCTGGTCCCGGCAAACAGCGCTGCCATGGTCCAGTTCGTGTTGTTCGTCGTGTGCAGTCCGCCCAGCTTTTCCGTGTTTGAGAAGGAGATGTTCTCCTTCGCCAGCTTCGTCAGGTTCGGCATGTAGTTGGCGTCCTGGATGCCGCCCTCTTCCCGGGAGGCATATGTCGTCTCCATGCTCTCCAGCACCAGCCAGATCACGTTCGGCTTGTTCGCCGGCGCGGTCACCGCCACGGAGTACGGGTCCACATACTGCTCCTCATAAATCCTTGTCTGCTCGTTCCGCGTCCGCAGGTAATCGCTCACATTCAGCTTCACCCAGCAGAAAACCAGCGCCCCTGCCAGCATCAGGAATCCCAGCGCCACCAGCAGCTTCCCGGTCACCGTCCGGATCCGTTCGGTCTTTTCCAGGAACGCCGCGTGCTTTTTCACCGCGTCATACGCAATATGCCCCCGGAACCAGCCCAGCAGCAGGATATAGATCACCGCCGCCGGAACCAGCTTCGGCAGGATCGCGGCGCTCAGGTCCTGCCAGAACCCGCCGCCCACGCCCTTCACCGGCGTCATCAGCGTAAACAGCAGCCCCGCAAAGCTCGTATTGAATTTGGCCGTATACCAGTCCGTCAGGACCAGGATCAGTGCGCCGAGGATAAAGCATACCGCGGCCAGCGCTGTCACGATTCTCCGCTTCATACCCTTTCTTCCGCCGTTTCCTTATTTCACGTAGTAATGCCGGGCAATCCACTTGCTCAGCCCGTCCAGCCCGGGGAAGAACAGCCGTTCCGAAATGTTCAGCGAGTCCAGCATATCCCGCACCCGCCACCGCAGGTTCCTGTCAATCACGTATTTCACGGTTTTCTCGGTCCGCTCGTCCAGGAACTTCTCAATGTCCATTCCCGTCGGAATCACACTGAAGAAGGAATACTGGGTAATAATCCGCTCGTTGGTGCTCGGCGGCTCAATAATGACCATAGAATGGTCGCCCATGTCCTCGTCATACTGCTCCAGCGTCGGCGCCAGCCCGTTCAGCATCTCCACGCTGAACAGCGTGCTCTGCTCCCGTCCCACCGCCAGCCGGTACTTCTCCGGCAGGTGGGCAATCAGCTCATACATGTCAATCCGCCACACCACGCAGTCGTGGGTGGTCATCGAATTCAGGTTCTCCTCCGTCGTGGCAAAGTGCAGTGCCACCAGTGCGCTGTGGCTCCAGTCCAGCAGCCGGGTCGGCAGGCCGTTGTGCTGCCCGGTAATCATCCGGTTCCACACACTCTGTGCCACCGTCGGATCGTCCTCAATTGCGTACTTCGCAAAATTGTTCAGGATCGCCGGTTCCAGCATCTTCTGCTTATCCTTGCAGCAGCGGCTCAGGCTTGTCCGCATCCTGTAGGTGGAGTTCGGCATTCCCCGGTACAGGTATCCGCTCCGGTTCCGTCCCAGCTCCGGCCGATACTCCTGCTCACTCAGCATGGGCATCAGGTCTTCCACTTTCTCAATCCGGATTTCCTGAATCATATTCCCCTCCAAATAACGGTCCTGTTGCACTGTCTCTTCCAGGTTCCTAACTAAAATATTTTACCATAAATAGAGTATCTGCACAAACAGGAATCGAACGGAGGGACGGTTCCTTTCGTTCGATTTTCGTACGGAGGGACGGGGAACGCAGGGACGGTCTTTTTCGTTCTAAGCCCGCTTGCAAGCCGAAGCCCGGGGTGTTTCGTTCTCGGGACGTTTTTGAACACGCCAGTTCTTAACGATTGACGAGGCGAAGCCGACGTCAGAGTTTAGAATCTGCTGCGTGCGAAACACAGCGAGAGCGTGTCCCGAAACGATATACCCCGGGTTGAGGCGAATGTTTCATACCATGCGGAAGCCAAACAAAAAGCCGGTATTCCCGCTTGGGGAATACCGGCTCGTAAGCCTGATTACTTGGTGTACTTCGGCCGCTTCACATACGTGGTGTGCAGCAGCTCGTGCGCCTTGTGGCTGTTGGGCTCGCCCAGGAACTCCTTGTACAGTACGTTGACAGAGGCGTTCTCGTGGCTCTTCCGAACAGGCTTGTTCGCGTCTTCAGTGTACAGTGCCTGAGCACGCAGCACCTTGGGATCGCACTCCATCCGCTTCTGTGCGGAGACGAAGGGCTGACCGCCGCCGGTAACGCAGCCGCCGGGGCATCCCATGATCTCGATGAAGTGGTAGGTCTTCTCGCCGTTCTTCACGCTGTCCAGCAGCTTGGCGGCGTTCGCGGTGCCGTGGGCAACGGCCACGTTCACGTCCAGGTCGCCGACCTTGATGGTCGCTTCCTTCACGCCTTCAATACCGCGGACCGCGGTGAAGTCCACCTTATCCAGGGTCTTGCCGGTCACAACTTCGTACACGGTACGCAGGGCAGCTTCCATAACACCGCCGGTCGCGCCGAAGATGACGCCGGCGCCGGAGCTTTCGCCCAGCATGGGATCAAAGTCTTCATCCGGCAGGTTCGCGAAGTCGATGCCCGCTTCCTTGATCATCTTGGCCAGCTCACGGGTCGTGATAACTTCGTCCACGTCCTGCATGCCGTCGTGGCCCAGCTCAGGCCGCTTGGCTTCGAACTTCTTCGCGGTGCAGGGCATCACGGAGACCACGCGGATATCCTTGGGATCGATGCCTTCCTTCTGTGCCCAGTAGCTCTTGATCATCGCGCCTTCCATTTCGTGGGGGCTCTTGCAGCTGGACAGGTTCGGGATGAAGTCCGGATAGTAGGTTTCGCAGAACTTGATCCATCCGGGAGAGCAGCTGGTGATCATCGGCAGCACGCCGCCGTTCTTCAGCCGTCCGATAAACTCGGTGCCTTCTTCCATGATGGTCAGGTCAGCAGCCCAGTCGGTGTCGAACACCTTTTCGAATCCCAGGCGGCGCAGCGCGGCGGCCATCTTGCCGGTCACGGAGGTGCCCATCGGGATGCCGAATTCCTCGCCCAGCGCGGCGCGCACGGCGGGAGCGGGCTGCACCACCACATGCTTGGTGGTGTCGCTCAGCAGGTTCCAGACCGCCTTCGTGGAGTCCTTTTCATACAGGGCGCCGGTCGGGCAGGCCGCGATACACTGGCCGCAGTTGATGCAGGCCACGTCGTTCAGCGGCTGGTCCCACGGGGAACGGATCTGGGTCTTGAAGCCACGGCCCATGGGGCCGATGACGCCGACAGCCTGGGTCTTGTTGCAGGCGGCGACGCAGCGGCGGCACAGGATGCACTTGTTGTTGTCGCGGACGATGGACGGGCTCAGGTCGTCGATGTCGTACTGGTTCATCTTGCCCTTGTACTTGTCCACATCCTCAACGCCCAGGTCGTTGCACATCTGCTGCAGTTCGCACTTCTGGTTGCGGGGGCACTCCAGGCACTTCTTGTCGTGGTTGGAGAGCAGCAGCTCCAGGTTCACCCGGCGGGCTTCCCGGATCTTGGGCGTATTGGTCTTGACGTTCATGCCGTTGGCAACGGGCAGCACGCAGGCCGCGCCGAAAGCGCGGGCGCCGGTGTCCACGATACACATACGGCAGGCGCCGATCTGGTTGATGTCCTTCAGGTAGCACAGCGTGGGAATGTTGATCCCCGCCTTCTTGGCGGCTTCCAGAACCGTCGTGCCGGCCGGAACTTCAACACTGACGCCGTCAATCGTAAGCTTAACGAGATTTTCCATTGTGTTGTTTCCTCCTCGCGCGATTAGTTCTTGATGATAGCGCCGAACTTACATGTCGCCATGCAGTTGCCGCACTTGATGCACTTGGTCTGGTCGATCACGTGGCGTTCCTTGACATTGCCGCTGATCGCGTTCACGGGGCACTTGCGCGCGCAGGCCGTGCAGCCGCGGCAGGCGTCGGTGATCTCGTAGTTCAACAGGGCCTGGCAGTGATGCGCCGGGCACCGCTTCTCACGGATGTGCGCCTCATACTCATCGCGGAAGTACTTGATCGTGGAAAGCACGGGGTTCGGAGCCGTCTGGCCCAGGCCGCACAGGGCGCTGCTCTTGATGTTCTCAGCCAGCGTCTGCAGCTTTTCGATGTCGCCTTCCTCGCCCTTGCCCTGGGTGATCCGCTCGAGGATCTCCAGCATACGGCGGGTACCGATCCGGCAGGGGGTGCACTTGCCGCAGCTCTCGTCAACCGTGAAGTCGAGGAAGAACCGGGCGATGTCCACCATACAGTTGTCTTCGTCCATGACGATCATACCGCCGGAACCCATCATGGCGCCGATCGCGGTCAGCGTGTCATATTCCACGGGGGTATCCAGCAGCGCGGCCGGGATACATCCGCCGGAAGGACCGCCGGTCTGCACAGCCTTGAACTTCTTGCCGTTCGGGCAGCCGCCGCCGATGTCCTCGATGATGGTCCGCAGCGGAATACCCATGGGCACTTCCACCAGACCGGTGTTGTTGATCTTGCCGCCCAGCGCGAATACCTTCGTACCGGTGGAGCGTTCGGTACCGATGCTCTTGAACCAGTCGGCACCCTTCAGGATGATCTGGGCGACGTTGCCCAGGGTTTCAACGTTGTTGATGTTGGTGGGGCTCTCGAACAGGCCCTTCACCGCCGGGAACGGGGGCTTCGGCCGGGGCTCGC
The DNA here is from genome assembly GCA_017427165.1 of Clostridia bacterium. Taxonomy (GTDB): domain Bacteria; phylum Bacillota; class Clostridia; order Christensenellales; family Aristaeellaceae; genus Aristaeella. The sequence continues at coordinate 4,083 of JAFRTK010000049.1, read as the reverse complement.
CGCGCTTGCCTTCGATGGAGGCCATCAGGGCGGTTTCCTCGCCGCACACGAACGCGCCGGCGCCCAGGCGGATGTGGATGTCGAAGTTGAAGCCGGTGCCGAAGATGTTCTCGCCCAGCAGGCCGTATTCATGCGCCTGCTCGATGGCCTTCTCCAGCCGTTTCACGGCGATCGGGTACTCCGCACGGACGTAGATCCAGCCTTCGTCCGCGCCGATGGCGTATCCGCCGATGGCCATGGCTTCCAGGATCGCGTGGGGGTCGCCCTCCAGCAGGGAGCGGTCCATGAACGCGCCGGGGTCGCCCTCGTCAGCGTTGCAGACGAAGTACTTGTGCTCCGCCTGGGTCGCCTTGGCGAACTGCCACTTCTTGCCGGTCGGGAAGCCAGCGCCGCCGCGGCCCCGCAGGCCGGAATCCAGGATCTCCTGGATGACCTGGTCAGGAGTCATCTCGGTCAGCGCCTTGGCCAGCGCCTTGTAACCGTCAAACGCGATATATTCATCGATGTTCTCGGGATCGATCACGCCGCAGTTCCGCAGCGCAACGCGCATCTGCTGCTTGTAGAACCCGATCTCGCTCAGGCTCTTCTGCACGGTGGACTCGTGGGTCTTGTGATCCACATACACCAGGCGCTGTACCCGGCGGCCCTTCAGCAGGTGCTCGGCAACGATCTCGTCCACGTCTTCAACCTTGACGCGGCTGTAGAACGTTCCTTCGGGATAAACGATAACAACGGGACCCGCTTCGCACAGTCCGAAGCAGCCCGTGCGGACCACCTTGACTTCCTTGTCAAGGCCCTTTTCCTTCAGCTGCTCCTCAAAGCGTTCAATCAGCTTCGCAGAGCCGGATGAAGAACAGCCGGTACCGCCGCAGACCAGCACATGAGAACGATAAAGCTCCATCTGGGTGTTCCTCCTCTTTGTCGTTGATTAGTCTTTCGCGGCGCCGATGGTGTACTCTTCCACCGGACGGCCGTTAACGATGTGCTCGGTTACGATCCGCGGTACCATGTCGGGGGTCACGTGGATGTAGGTTACCTTGTCCTGCCCGGGCAGGATCACGTCCAGCATGGGCTCATAGCGGCACATGCCGATGCAGCCGGTCTGGCTCACGGTCACATGCTGCAGGTTCCGCTTCTGGATTTCATCCATGAAAGCGAGCATTACGGGACGGGCGCCGGCGGCGATACCGCAGGTGGCCATACCGATGACAACGCGGGCCGCGTTCTCATCCTTACGCATGTTGATGTTCTCCAGTGTTCTGGCGCGGATGGCTTCCAGATCTGCCAAAGACTTCATATCAATACACCTCCAAAGATTGAATTCATTTCCTCGTCCAGCGCCTCCTTCAGCCATGCGGCTACGGAGGGCTCATTGAATGGGATGTCACTCCCCAGTACCGCCCGTACCTCCCGGGTATCGAAGGCGCCTTCGCCCTTCGGGCTTTTGCCTTCAAACCGGAAATCGGGATGCAGGGGATTGGTCAGCATCAGGCTGAGCAGCGTGCCGCTGATGTCGCCCGGAGGCAGGCAGTCAATGTTGCCCGTGTCCATGCTCGCGGTCAGCTTCGTGCCCTTCCCTTCCGTGCTTTCCAGGGTGAAGGTCCCGCCGGCTTTTTCGGCGTTTTCCTTCATCATCGGAATGCCCAGGCCGACCTTGCGGGTCGTCCTCGTCGTCGCGAAGGGGCTCGTCACTCTTGCGAGCAGCTCGGGGCTCATGCCCTTGCCGTCATCCTCCAGTTCCATCGTCAGCATGCCGTCTTCCGCCAGCGTCAGCCGCACCGTAACCAGGTCTGCCCCGGCGGTGATGCTGTTCTGGGCCAGATCCAGCAGATGCAGACTCAGATCACGCACGGTACTTGTCCAGGATGGCAGGCACCTGGTCGGGTGTCAGACGGCCGTAAACCTCTTCACCGATCATCATAACCGGGGCCAGGCCGCAGGCGCCCAGGCAGCGGGTGGCGTTCAGCGTGAACTTTCCGTCATCCGTGGTGTCGCCGGGCTGAATCTTCAGTTCTTCAGAGAGCTTATCGATAATCTTCTGGCTGCCTTTTACGTAGCAGGCGGTGCCCAGGCATACGCCGATCACGTGCTCTCCCTTGGGTTTCAGGGAAAACTGGGAATAGAAGGTGGAAACACCGTAGACTTCGGACAGGGTCACGCCCAGCCCATCCGCGATCATCTCCTGAACATCCTGGGGCACATAGCCGAAGATGTTCATGGCCTCCTGCAGGCAGGGCATCACAGCGCCGCGTTCGCCTTTGCGCTTTTCAATAACCTCCTGCAACTTTGCGTACTTTTCCTTGTTGTCAGGCATACCGTCCTAGACCTCCTTGAACTGTAATCTCTCAAACGGATCCCCGTCTGAAGGCAGACAGAAACCCGCCGTATTCCGACTATAAATAGTACCATAATTTAAACCCTTTGAAAAGCTTTTTTTCTAAGCCCAAAAAAGCTTTTTGGGTTAGCATAAACTAACCCAAACCCTTCTCCGGCAACGTTTCGCGCCGTTACGCCTTTCCGCTCACATAGTCGAACAGCCCGCCCAGCGAAAACCGGTCCGTCGGCAGGTCAAAAACCGCCTCCATGATATCTCCCAGGTGGTGCGCGTCGGAGGACTGCAGCCTCTTCCGGTCCCCGATCAGCTTATCATTCAGGTCCAGTTCGTTCCGCACCTCGACCACCGGGAATTCCGGCTCTGCCGGAAACAGGCCCAGGTTGGTCAGCAGCCCGTGCCCGCGGTTGATGTGCGCCGGCACTGCCGCCCCGCCGTGCTCCCGGATGATCTTCGTGCACTCCTCCAGGTCCAGGTCCGTCGCGCCGATCAGCAGCCGGTCCTCCACAGCGACCACTTCGTCATCCGTGTTCATCACCAGCTGGTTTCCGAAGAAATCCGGCTTGTTCTTCATCGGCGGCAGGTGGCTGCTGAAGATCTCCCCGACCTCCACCGCCGTCTCCACGTCTTTGAAGTACCCCAGCAGGTGCACTTCCTCCTTCGTGGTGATCTCCATCCCGGGCATGAAAATCAGTCCGTAATGGTCCGCGGCTTCCTTCACATACGGCAGATTCCGTCCCGTATTGTGATCCGTCACCGCAATCGCCTGCAGGCCCTTGATATACGCCATCCCGCAGATGTTCGCCGGCGTCATGTCGTCATCCGCGCATGGGCTCAGGCAGGAATGCATATGAAGATCCACAAACATATGTCATCCCTCCCCTCATCTCACTCAATCAGCAATTACTTTCCGGCCAGTCCGGCCGCTGCCAGCCGCGCGCAGATCTCATACGCCGTCAGCTTCGTCTGCAGCACGGTAATCCCCTCATCCTTCGCCTTTTCCAGCGAGGGCTGCTCCATCTGGATGCCTTCGGGAATAATCGCCGCCGCCATCTCCATCAGGCTCGCCACAGCGATCACGTTCATGTGCGTCTGTACCGTCACCCAGGCCATCCCCGCTGCGCCGTGGGCCATCACCCAGCTCAGCAGGTCGCATGTGTACCCGCAGGAAACCTCCGCGTTCACATCTGTCTCCGGCGTCATATTCTCCGCCTCAATCAGCTCAATCATTTCCTTAACGGTCATTGTTCTTAGGTCCTTTCTGTCAGCATAAAGAAGAATTCATCTTCATGAATGGCTGCCTGTTTGATACCAGCCGGGGCTGGGGTGTGGGGCGCAGCCCCACCCTACTAACTATCCCCGTCCCCATGCAAGTCAACTTGCAAACTGTACACGATACAGCATGGGGAAGGGGTGTAGGGGAAGAGGTTTCCATCTAAAAGGGGCCGTGGGGCGAAGCCCCACTCAAGAAAATATACCCCTCTCCGTGCCGGTCTTCTCACGCACAATACTTGTTACAGCACGGAGAAGGGGTGTAGGGGAAGTGGCAAAACCCACAATCGCCGTCATAGATGATCTTCACAATCGAACAGAGATTACTCTCTGGTCGTTTGGGCAAGATCAACCATTTGTTGAGCCATCACCCTCAGCTGCTCTTTCATCTTATGGATGCAATCCATCTTCGTCGCATCCCCCTGCACAATATCCTCCGCAAACGTCCGGCAGGTGGGGCTTCCGCAGCTGCCGCAGTC
>JAFRTK010000009.1 GCA_017427165.1 Clostridia bacterium | reverse complement strand
CGGAGTTCCGCCTCCAGCACATCCGCATACTGCTGCACCACCGGTCCCAGGCTCTTCAGCCACTGCTTCACATCATTCCGGTCCCTGAAATCCTGCGGATCCTGCCGGATTTCAACCGTCTTCCGCAGCGGCGCCTCATCCGGAAAGAGATGCTCCTCCAGCGCCCGGATCCCCGCCTGTGTTTTGGAAGTCACATCCCCGGTCCGCAATGTGTAAATACACCGGGCAATGTCCAGCAGCCAGCCGCAGGAATAGAGGGACTCATTCGTCTGCACCGCGTACTTCCGGATGGATTCATAATGTTCCCGGACGGCACGGACCAGTTCCTCCCGGCCCGGCGCCGGCAGGATCCACGGTTTTCCGCCGTATACCGGCCGGCCGTACATTGCCAGTTCGAATGCGGAAAAGGTATCCGGCGTATACCGGTCCGTCACCCGCTGGCCGCTGGTTCCCCAGTAGACCAGCCGGCGGAACTTTCCTTCCCGGTATTCATCCAGGTTCGCAATGACCCCTTCAAAAGAACGGTAATACGGGTTCCCGGGGTCTTTCTCCAGCATCTGCTGCCGGAGCATCAGCAGCTGTTCCGCCCGGGTTTCGGAGATTTCCCCGCAGGTCAGCGCGACAAAATCAATATCGCTCCATCCCGGCCGGAAATCATCCATCACCACACTTCCGTACAGCCAGATGCCGTACACATCCCCGTCCATGATCCGGATGATCTCATTCACCATCGCGTCAATCGCGTTTTTCATATCATCCCTCATACGCCGTAGCGGTATTCCTTCTCATCCTTCTCGTTCGGCACCAGGCGGTATTCCGCGATCACCATGTCCGCAACCTGGTCCGGCTCCAGATGGGTATTATCGATTTTCATGTGGTTCTCAAACCAGGTTTCACCATCCGCCGTGTTCAGCCGGTACCGCGCGTCACTCCTCAGCAGGTCGGCCCTGCTCCAAGCCACGTCCCGCTTGGAGGCTTTCCGCTCCATCCGGTGCGGCGTCTCGTTCCGTGCGATGCGGGTTTCAAGATCGGCGGAAAGCTCAATGAAGTAGAAATGACCGCCGTCCTTTTCGAACAGATCCTTCAGCCCGGTCAGGTACTCCCGCTCCTCCGGCTCGTCAAACGCGCAGACATAAGTAAAGATCAGGTCCACATTATGCTTGACCGCCAGTGCGAATACCTTCTCCCGGATATCCTCGTTGAGTTCCTTCTGGGCCGGCGTTGCAAAGCCGAAGATCCGGTCCGACAGCTCAATGCTGTCGTGATTCATCATCATGTTATACCGGAGCTTGTCCCGCAGGCTCTCCGCCACCGTCATCTTTCCCACCGCCTGGGGGCCGCATACCACAATCAGATTGGCCATTTCCATTCACCCCGGATCCTCCCGGCAGAACGCCGGAATATGAATTTCTCTGTTATTCGCCGCGCGCCGGAAAAAATCCTGTATGGAATGCTTGACATTTATATCGGATGGCGATATAATCCAATTACGATATATCGGTTGACGATATATCAACCAATGATTGAGGTGAGAACATGGCAGACGGATTTGCGTTGACAGAATCCACCTACTACATTCTCCTGTCCCTGACCAGGCCCCGGCATGGCTACGGCATCATGCAGCTGACGGAGGAGCTGTCCGGCGGGCGGGTTCACCTGGCGGCCGGAACGCTGTACGGCGCCCTGAACGCGTTGTGCTCAAAAGGCTGGATTATCCAGCTCCCGGCGGAGGATGAAAGCCGGCGCAAGGAATACAAGCTGACGGAAAAAGGGATGCAGGTACTGCGCGGAGAGGTGGCGCGCCTGCGGGAGCTCGCGGCCAACGGAGAGAAAGTACTGGCGGAGGAATAAAAAGATGGAAAACAGGAAAACAGTCCGGAAATGGTTCTGGGTATGGGAATTTGAAAAGGAAGAAGACTGGCTGAATGAAATGGCCATGAACGGCTGGGTGCTGGAAAGCGTCGGTTTCGCCTCCTACCATTTTGTCCGCTGTGAGCCGGGCGAGTATAACGTACGGACGGAAATGCACGCGTTTGATGAATCCTACGTCTCCTTCATGGAGGAAACCGGCGCGGAATACATCGGCCGGATGATGATGTGGATCTATTTCCGCAAAAAGACGGAGGACGGCCCGTTTGACCTGTTCTCCGACATCGATTCCAGGATCAGCCACCTGGACAAGATCGGCAAGGTCCTCGCCGTAATCGGCGGTGCCAACCTGGTCATCGGCTTTATGAATGTTTTCAGCCCGTCCCGGGCCGGATGGATCAACCTGCTGTGCGCAACCCTGCTGATGTATGCCCTGGGCCGGATCCACGGCAAGAAGGAATCCCTGGAAAAAGAACGGCTGCTACATGAATAAGCCGCCGAAAAGGAGAAAAGGAAATGAACAGTAAACTGTACAAAACCTCCATGACAATTGCCATCCTGGTCCTCGGAATTGCCGGTATCGCCTTTATCCTGGTTTCCATCCTGGATGAAAATGCATCCCGGACCTTCCTGACTCTCGGCCTGTTGTTCGTCGCACTGGGCAACGTCCTCAATCTCATCCGGATGCACCGGAAGGAAAAAGCTGCAAAATAACCGCAATACCGGAAGCCATAAAGCAAGCGGCAGGAAGAGTACCGTCTTCCTGCCGCTTTTCTTTTGCCCGGGTTCAGAACTCCCGCACCGGCTTGTTCACGAGGAGCAGCACGGCGGTGACCGTGAAGCCCAGCGTGCAGGCTGCCAGCAGCGCCGTGGAGCCAAAGGCCTGCAGCACTGCCCCGGCCAGCACGGAAGCAATCGGGATCATTCCCTGGGACCCGATATTGACGATACTGTTGACCTTGCTCAGCTTATCCTTATCCACAATCCGCATCATGGTGGTCGTCACGGGAATATTGATATGGGCAATCAGGACTCCCTGGATGATACACGCAATGCTGAATCCCGGCAGGAAGATGTTCAGGCTGCTGCCCCGGTCCACCAGCAGG
>JAFRTK010000008.1 GCA_017427165.1 Clostridia bacterium | reverse complement strand
GTGAATCAGGACGGCGTGGTAAACTTCGTTTCCGACGATGATAACTATCGCGCTGCCGTGACCTACTTCCATGATTGGTACGCTGACGGCCTGATGGACCTGGAAATGTTCTCTCAGGACACCAACCAGCTGATCGCCAAGTGCTCCGGCGGCCGCGTGGGCGTGACCACCTGGTGGGAAATCCCCGAAATCACCGGCAGTTACGCAAAAGACTATGTATACCTGCCCATCCTGAAGGGCCCGGACGGCACCTGCAACGTGAACCTGCGGACCGGCGGCGCCACCAACTCCGGCCAGCTGTCCATCACCAACCGCTGCACGGATCCCGCCAAGCTGCTTTCCTTCTACGACCTGTGGTACCAGGGCGACATCGTGATGCAGCTGCAGTACGGCCCCATCGGCGTGTACTTCACCGAGCAGGATGAAAAGGGCATGTGGAAGTCCATCACCAACGACGAAGCCCAGGCGAAGTTCGGCAAGTCCGCGGGTGAACTGAAAGGCCAGTATGAAGTGGCCGGCCCGAAGCTGATCCTGTCCGAGTACTACAACGAATATTTCTACATGGAAGACCGGGCGATGGACCGCCTGCGGGACATCTACGACTACTGGTTCCAGTATGTGACGGACTATACCTTCTATCCGCAGGACTGCGTGTTCACCGAAACCGAGCTGGATGACATCGACTTCTACCGTGCCGATTTCGAACGCGCCGTTTCCGAACAGGAAGCCCTGTGGATCAAGAACGGCGGCCCCACCGACGCGGAATGGGAAAGCTACAAAAACTACCTGAACCGCTGCGGTATGAGCGAACTGCTGGATATCTACCAGAGCGTATATGACCGCTACCTGGCCGCGAAGTAATCGCGTTTGATCCAGATACCGGAGACCGGATACCCGGTCTCCGGTTTTCAAAAAAACCAAGCGGAGGCTGTGATGAGCATGAATCCAACACCCCTGGACCAGGTCCGGGAATATGAGCGGGAACAGGCGATGAAACTGCCGGCGGATGAACGCCCGATGTTCCACCTGACGCCCCTGGTCGGCTGGATGAATGACCCCAACGGTTTTTGCTGGTACAAGGGACAATATCATCTGTTTTACCAGTACCATCCGTTCTCCCGGCAGTGGGGCCCCATGCACTGGGGCCATGCCGTGAGCGAGGACCTGCTGCACTGGACGTATATGCCCTGCGCGCTGGCGCCGGATACGGCGGCGGACGCAGGCGGATGCTTTTCCGGCAGCGCGGTGGAAATGCCGGACGGAAGGCTGATGCTCTGCTATACCGGCGTACAGCCGGCAGGCACATTCCGCCGGGAAACCCAGGCGCAGTGCGTGGCCTTCGGCGACGGCACGGATTTTGAAAAATCCCTGCTGAACCCCGTGGCCCGCCATGCCCACCTGCCGCAGGGATACAGCGCCTTCGACTTCCGGGATCCCCGGGTCTGGTACGAAGACGGGTTGTACCGCATGGTTGTCGCCAACCGGCACGAGGAGAAGCAGGGCGCGATCCTGCTGCTGGAAAGCCCGGACGGGGTGGACTGGCACTATGTGACGGAACTGGACGCCAGCTGCAATGAATACGGCCGGATGTGGGAATGCCCGGACTTCTTCCCGATGGACGGGAAACAGGTACTGATCGTCAGCCCGCAGCAGATGTACGCCCGGGAGGAATTCCACGCCGGCTACGGCACGGTGGCCATCATCGGCCGGTATGACCGGGAAGACCACCGCTTTGTGCGGGAAAGCATCCAGCCGGTGGACCACGGCCTGACCTTCTACGCCCCGCAGACGACCCTGGCGCCGGACGGCCGGCGCATCATGATCGGCTGGATGGACAACTGGGAAACCTGCAAGGAAGCGCCCCGCCGCCATCCGTGGTATGCCCAGATGAGCGTGCCCCGGGAACTGTTTATGGAAAATGGGCGGCTGTGCCAGCGCCCGGTCCGGGAGATCGAAGGCCTCTGGCAGGATACCGTGCGCCATGAACAGGTGGCGGTCTGCGAGGAAACATCCCTGCCCGGCGTCCGGGGACGGCTGCTGGACATGACGGTGACGCTGCATACCGAAGGCAGCGCATGCCGCCGCTTCGTCCTGCTGGTGGCAAAGGATGACCGGCACTTTGTCAAGATCCGGTGCGACCTGGCCCGCGGTGAGCTGGTGTTTGACCGGAGCCACGGCGGATCCCAACGGGATATCGCGCATACCCGCCATGTGCAGGCACTGGCGCGGAAAGGGAAACTGACGCTGCGCCTGCTGATGGACAAGGAAAGCGTGGAGATGTTCATCAACGGCGGCGAACGCGTGGTCACCTCCCTGATCCCAACGCCCCTTGAGGCGGAAGACATCACCTTCGCCGCGGACGCACCGTTGCAGGTTTCGGTGGAGGCGCATCACCTGAAATAACCGACAGGCTTTCAGCCCCTGAAGTCAGGAGGGAAACCGATGAAGAAAAGTTTACTGCTTGTTTTCCTGGCCCTGCTGCTGGCGGTTCCCGCTTTCGGCGAGACGGCCGGGCCGGATGCCGCCGTCCTGTACCTGACCTTTGACGAGGGACAGGGAACGGCGGTACAGGACAG
>JAFRTK010000048.1 GCA_017427165.1 Clostridia bacterium | reverse complement strand
TTCCAGCACCAGCCACCGCTGGAGCGCGTCCTCGGAGGGAATTCCCAGCTTTTCCATCCGTGCCTGGCAGTCCGGGCAGCGGCGCCAGCGCAGCTTCAGCGCCTCATCCCCGCCGATATGCACCGCCGGGAACGGGAACAGCTCCGTCACCTCGTCCAGGATATCCCGGATGAAATCCAGCGCCGCGTCATTCCCGGTGCACAGCAGGGAGGGAAAGATCCCGCCCGAAATCTCCACATGGTTTTCCCACCGGCCGGTTTCTCCCCGCCGGCAGCCGAATTCCGGATACGCCGCCAGCATCGCCGCGGCATGGCCCGGAATCTCAATCTCCGGGATGATCTCAATGCCGAGGCTTCCGGCATATTCCACGATGTCCCGGACTTCCTGCTGGGTATAGTATCCGCAGTTGCGTTCCTTCTCCGGCGTCCCGCCAAAATACGAATCCCCGCGCACGGAGCCGATTTCTGTCAGCTTCGGGTATTTCCGGATTTCGATGCGCCAGCCCTGGTCGTCCGAAAGGTGCCAGTGCATCCGGTTGAGTCCCAGGATCTTCGCCGCGTCCAGCAACTTCCGGATTTCATCCGCCGGCATATAATGGCGGCACACATCCAGCATGAATCCCCTGTACTGAAATCCTGTTCCTGCCATCCCGGGCACCGCCTTCCGCATTTTTGCCGTACAAGTATACCATGGCGCGGCCATGAAAAAAAGCACCGGATCCGCTTTCCATCGCAGGTCCGGTGCCGGTTTTCCGTTCAGCAGTTCCCCGGGTACACATACCGGAGGTTCTCCCCTGCCGTCTTCACCAGGGAATATACCTTCTTCACATCCGTCGGTTTCCGGTTCGTCATCCGGTACCGTGGGAAGAAGCGGGAGATATGCAGCGGGATTTCGCTCCCCGGCTTTCCGCCGTACACATCCTGCAGGCCGGCCACCCAGCCGCTCAGCTCCCGCATCTCTTCCCCACTGTCATTCTCCCCGGGAACGATCAGCGTGGTCAGTTCCACATGGCACCGTTTCACGGCCTCCCGGATGAAGTCCATCACCATCTTCCGGTCACCGCCGAGGACGTCCCTGTAATACCGGTCGGTGAACCCCTTCAAGTCGATGTTCATCGCGTCGATATAGGGGGACAGTCTGTCCAGGATACCGGGTTCCGCGCAGCCGTTGGTGACCATCACGTTCAGCATGCCCTTTTCATGCACCAGCTTCGCGGTATCCCGCACATATTCCCAGCACACCAGCGGCTCATTGTATGTGAAGGCAACTCCGATGTTCCCCATATCCCGATAAAAACCTGCCATTTCCGCCAGCACAGCCGGGGAAAGCTCCCTTGCTTCCACGGGAAACCCGCTGCCTTCCCGCTGGGCGATCTCGTGGTTCTGGCAGAAGGGGCAGTGCAGGTTGCACCCGAGCATACCCACGGACAGGATCCGGCTGCCCGGGTGGAACATTGCGAGGGGTTTTTTCTCAATCGGGTCCAGCGCCAGGGCGGATACCTTCCCGTAATACACCGGCCGGACCTCGCCGCCTTCCGCTGCCCGCGCGCCGCAGGGGCCGGTCTGCCCGTCCCGCAGCTCGCAGTGCCGGAAGCATACGTCACATCGTGCCATTATTCAGCATCCTCCTCCGGTCAGACATGCCGCACCACTTCAAACCGCTCCAGCGTAATGCGTTCCCCCTCGCGGATTCCGCCCTTGCGCCGGGCGATATCAATCTGTTCCTCCACCGTGTCCACGCCGTCCAGGTCCGGCAGCAGCAGGCCCCGTTTCGAACCGCTGCTCACGATGACCCCGTAGCGTTTCACGTCCAGCTCTTCCGGGCCGGAAATCCGCTCCGGCGCGGAAAGCACGTCCACATTGATCTCCAGCTTGTCCAGCTCGTCCGGGCGCACCGCGTCAAACCGCGGATCCCGTGTGGAAGCGCTCACCGCGTTGGAGATGATCTCCCGCGCGATGTTTTCCCGCGTGGGCAGGAATGTCCCGATGCATCCCCGCAGCCGGCCGTCCTCATGGATGGAAACAAACACCCCGGCACGGTCCCGCTTCATTTCCTCCGCCGCCCATTCCGGCACCTCCGGCGTCTTCCGCTCCAGCACCCAGCTTTCCACCGTTTCCCGGGCCAGGCGGACGTACGGATCTTCCGCCGCCCGGCGTTTCCGCAGGCGTTCCGCCTGGGCCTCCCGGTATTTCACCAGGAACCGGCGTCCCGGGTTTTCACCCGCCGGATGGAAGGAGCAGATGCCGTATCCCACGCCGGTCACATCCTCATGGGAATATACCTTGGCCTCCACGTCCAGCCCGTCCAGCGCCCCCGCCATGATGACGAACGACCGGTGGCCGCACTCCGCGGCCTTATCGCAGAAATTCTCGTCAAACTCCAGCATTTCCCCGAAGGCGGCCCGCCCGGCCGCGTCCATGATGCGCGCGTCATACTCCGGGCCTTCCTTGGCGAATCCGTAGGGGCCGTAATCCTGCAGTTTGTGAGAAAGATCCCCGCTGGCAATCAGCACCGCCTTCCGCCCAGCCTGTTCGACCGCCTGACGGATCATCTGCCCGAAGGCGTAGTGGTCCGGAAGCGGCAGGCCGGACAGGCCGATCCGCACCAGCCGGTAGTCCGTATAAAACTGATCCACAAAGAACAGGGGCACCATGGTGCCATGGTCCAGGTGCCGGTCCCGCTCGCCCAGCGTTCCGGCCGGGAAATCCTTCCCTTTTGCCAGGTCACAGACGGCGCTCACAAGCTCCGTGTCATATTCCTTCCGGAATTTCACCCCCGGCGCGCGGAAGCTCCCGAAATCCCCGGACGCGTGTTCCCCGGGGGAAATATGGAAATAATCCGCGTACATCACGGCATGCGGGCTGGTCACGATAATCGTCTCCGGCCGGATGGCGGCGATCTCCGCCGCCACCGCCCGGTACGCGGCAATGGTCTTTTCAACCTGTTTTTCACTTCCGCGCCCCACCTCCGGAACGATCATCGGCGGATGCGGAACCATATATGCGGCAGCAATCGGCATGCGGATCCCTCCCTGGCCAGCCGGCATTCTTTGGTTTTCTTCCTTCGGGAAAAGTATACCATGGCACACGGCTTTGGGAAAGCCTCCTCAGGATAAACAAAAAGGCCCGGCCCAGCGTTCCTGGAGTGAGGGAACGCCGTCCGGGTCTGCAGGAGGTGCGC
>JAFRTK010000047.1 GCA_017427165.1 Clostridia bacterium | reverse complement strand
CGGCCTGCGAGCAGGGAAGCGCGGTGGAGCCGCTGCTGCGCCGGGTGCGGGTGAAGGCCGGGGATATCTGCAATATTCCCGCCGGATGCGTGCATGCCATCGGCGCGGGGATCATGCTGTATGAAATTCAGCAGTCCTCGGATGTGACCTACCGCTTTTATGACTGGGACCGGACGGATGAGAACGGGAACCGGCGGGAGCTGCACCTGAAGAAGGGCCTGGATGTCACGAACCTGAAGCTTGCTCCCCGGCCGCTGCATGTGGAGAGCGCGGACGGTGTGCGCCGGATGCTGGATGAGGAATTCTTTACCCTGGACGTGATCCGGACGCACAGCTGCGTGAACCTGCCGCCGGTGAAGAACTTCGGGATGATCACACTGCTGGACGGCAGGCTGACCATGACCTGGGCAGGCGGAAGCGCAAAGATGAAGAAGGGCGAAACCTTCTTCCTGCCGGCAAGCGTGCCGGAGATCACCGTGCGGGGCGAAGGCACCGCGGCGGTGTCCATGCCGAAATAAGACGATACGGATAAGGAAGGACAAATGAAGTTTAACGTTACGGGAAATATTGAGGGAATCCGGGAGGCGATCCTGGCCCGGCTGGATGATCTCTACAACTATGAGCTGGAGGACGGGGAATTCCTGCCGCGGGAGCTGATGAAGATCCTGGCGGAATGTTCCTGTGCCGTCAACCGGGAGATTGCCCTGTATATCACGCGGGACGGGGAAATCGTCAGCGTTTCTGTGGGAACGGACTGCGACGTGGAGCTGACGGACTACCGGCTGCGGCGGAACGTGAACCGGCTGAGCTATGTGCGGTGCGTGCACACGCATCCGGACGGCGACGGCCGGCTGAGCGACGTGGACCTGAGCGCCCTGAAGATCTTCCGCTACGACGCGATGACCGCTGTGGGCGTGAAGAACGGGGAGCCGACATTTGTGCAGACGGCCTTCCTCGTGGAAAACGCGGAGGTCATGCTGTCGGATACGGCACGCTGGTATAAGCTGCCGGACGCCGAATGGCTGAACCAGATCGACCTGAGCGATGAGCTGGTGGGCCGCGAGGAAACGAAGCAGGTGGAGGACGAGCGGGAACGTGCCGTCCTCATGGGAATTGAGAATACTGAATCCCTGGAGGAACTGCGCCGCTTGGCGGAAACCGCCGGCGCGGAGGTGGTGGGCGCCTTCCTGCAGAAGCGGGACAAGCCGGACGGGGCGATGTTTATCGGCAAGGGCCGGGCGGAGGAACTGGCCCGGGACTGCCAGGCGCTGGAGGCGGACGTCTGCATTTTCGATGAGGAGCTCACCGGGATGCAGGTGCGCAACCTGGAGGAAACCCTGCACGTAAAGGTGATTGACCGGACCGCGCTGATCCTGGATATCTTTGCCCAGCGCGCGTCCAGCGCCGAGGGCAAGCTGCAGGTGGAGCTGGCGCAGCTGCAGTACCGCTCCGCGCGGCTGATCGGCCAGGGCCTGGTCCTGAGCCGGCTGGCCGGCGGCATCGGTACCCGGGGCCCCGGCGAAAGCAAGCTGGAAATGAACCGCCGCCGCATCCGGGAACGGATGACGGAGCTGCGCCGGAAGCTGGACGAGCTGGAGAAGCAGCGGAATATCCGCCGCAAGAGCCGGGAGCGGAACGACATCCCGGTGGTGGCGCTGGTCGGCTATACCAACGCCGGAAAGTCCACCCTGCTCAACGCGCTGACCGGGTCGGACGTCTATGTGCAGGACCAGCTGTTTGCCACGCTGGACGCCGTATCCCGCCGGATGGAAACAGCGGAGAAGACGCCGTACCTGCTGACGGACACCGTCGGCTTTATCCGGAAGCTGCCGCATACGCTGATCAGCGCTTTCCGTTCCACCCTGGATGAAGCGGTGCTGGCGGATGTGCTGGTGATCGTGTCGGACGGCGCAAGCCCGGATATGCTGAAGCAGCATGACACCGTGGAACAGGTGCTGGATGAGCTGGGGGCGACCGCCCAGAAACGCATTGAAGTGATCAACAAGTGCGACGCGGCGGATCCGATGCCCTCCTTCCCGGGCGCGGTGATGATCTCCGCAAAGACGGGCGAGGGCCTGGAAGACCTGAAGGCGGCCATCGCGTCCGCCCTGCAGGAAACCTACGCGCCGGTCTCCTTCCTGATTCCGTTCAGCCGTTACGGCATCCTGGCGGAGATCCGCGGTATGGGCCGCGTGATCACCGAGGAGCATACGGATGAGGGCACCGCGGTCACCGTGATGATCGCACGGGAGGACGTGGAAAAACTGGTGCGGAAGCACGGCGCGGATATTATCCGGCAGAAGGACTGACAAAGGGGGATACCGGGATGGCGAAGCAGCTGGTCATCGGCCTGGCGGCCCATGTGGACGCCGGCAAGACCACCCTGTCCGAAGCCATGCTGTATCTTTCCGGCGCGGTGCGCAGGCAGGGCCGGGTCGACCACGGGGATACGTGGCTGGACACCGGGGAGATGGAGAAGGAACGCGGCATCACGATCTTCTCCAAGGAAGCCCGCCTGACATGGAAAAAAACCGATATCACTTTGATCGACACCCCCGGGCACGCGGACTTTTCCGGGGAAGCGGAGCGCGCCGTCAGCGTGATGGACGCCGCTGTGCTGGTGATCAGCGCGCCGGAAGGCGTGCAGCCGCACACCCGCTCCCTGTGGAACATCCTGCGGGAAAACGGTGTGCCGGTCATTTTCTTTCTCAACAAAACCGATCAGTTCCAGGGCAGCCGGGAGGAGTTGCTGGCCTCGCTGCGGCGGGAGCTGGCGGACCCGGTTGTTCCGTTTCCGGATCCCGATCCCGAGCGGATTGCCCTGTGCGATGAACGCTGCCTGGACGTGTTCCTGCGGGAGGGAGAGATCCCGGACCGCATGATCCATTCCCTGGTTGCCTCCCGTCGGCTGTTTCCGTGCTTTTCCGGCGCGGCGCTGCGGAACGAGGGAGTGACGGAGCTGCTGGACTTCCTGGCCGCGCTGGACCTGGGGAAACAGTATCCCGTGGAGTTCGGTGCCCGGGTGTACAAGGTGGCCCGCGACGCGCGGAACGCGCGCCTGGTGTTCATGAAGATCACCGGCGGTGTGCTGAAGGCGCGGGACATGCTG
>JAFRTK010000046.1 GCA_017427165.1 Clostridia bacterium | reverse complement strand
CAGTCCCTGGCGGACTGCCGCATGGCGATCGCCATGATTTCCCGGGCTGTCATCCGTTTTCCCCCTCCCGGTTTTCTGCTTACCGCGGCATTATACCATACCGCCGCCTTTTCGTGAATTCCTGTCACTTCCGCATAAAAGCCCGGGGAGCATCCCCGGGCCTGCGGTCCCTGTTTCTTCTTTATCCCTGTTTTTCCCGGATCTTCTCGGCGCATTTCTCCGCCAGCTTCAGCGGAAACGCCGTCTCATGCGTCAGTCCGCGCCCCTTGATCTCTTCCGCCAGGTGCGTCCATACCGCGTATGCCTTCCCATATTCCCCCAGCTCCTCGTAGCAGAAGCCCTTCGAAAACCACGCGTCCAGGAAGGTATCGTCCAGCTCAATTGAGCGGTTCCAGTATTCAAACGCGTCCGCGGTCTTTCCCAGCGCCCGGCTCAGGTCTCCGCCGTACGCGTACAGCATGGCGTTGTCCGGGAAGCGTTCCGCGGCCTTCCGGAACCATTCGTACGCGGTTTCCGTCTCCCCGGCGCTGGTGTACGCGCAGATGGTGGTAATCCATTCCTCCACGTTGTTCCCGTCCTGCTCCATGGCCTTCAGCTGGAGGTCGATGCTTTCCCGGCTCCGGCCGGTAAAGGACTCGAAATAAACCTTCTGACGTTTGATCCGCCAGAACATCGGATCGTCCTTTGCGGTTTCCGCCATCCCCCGGTCATACAGTTCCCGGGCTTTCCGCATACAGTAATTCATCATCTGCTGGTGGGCAATTCCGTACAGCCGCAGGTCGTTTGCGGAATATTTCCCGCTGTTCACCAGCTTCCGAAATTCCTCATCCGCCCGCAGGAAATCCTCCGGCTTCCCGGTCTGCTCATAGACGGCCGCCAGGCGCTGGGCGTAATTCTCATAGGCGTCGGCGTTTTCCCGGTACAGGTCGTCCACCGCCACGCAGTACAGCCGGGCAATCTCCGGCAGCAGCATCACGTCCGGCAGGGTGGTGCCGCATTCCCAGCGGGATACGGTCTGCGCCGTCACGCCGAGCAGCCGCGCCGCTTCCTCCTGCGTGTAGTTCTTCTCCGTCCGCAGGCGCTTCAGGTTCCTTGAAAAAATATCCGTCATGTCGTTTCTCCTCCTCCGGAATACTTACGGGACAGCGCTGACCCCTTTCAGGAAAGAGAATAGCAGACAGCACCGGTGTTTTCCATGTCTCATTTTATGATTATACTCTCAATTTCTGATGAGTCCAGCGGTTCCCTCTTCCCTCCGGGGTTGCAAACAGGCCGGATGTCTGCTAAAGTGAGGCAAAACAAAGGAGCAGATAAGCACAGATGAGCGGACATATCTTCTGGGAAGAAAGCTGGAACGCGTTTGATTCGGGGCGGGTCATGCCCTATGCGGATCACCTGGCGCAGGCCCCGGATCCGGTCATCGGAATCCTGGCCGCCCGGAAGCCTGTTTCCATCTGTGATGCCGGATGCGGCTGCGGCGCCTATGCGCTGAAGCTGTCGCGCCTCGGGTATGCGGTTTCCGGTTTTGATGTTTCCGAAAAAGCGGTGCAGATCACCCGGGAGGTTCTTTCATCTGCCTGTTTTCCCTCCGGGGAATTCCACCCGGCTGACATCACGTCCTCCGGTTTCACGGACGGCCGTTTCGATGCGGTCGTTTCCCGGGATGTGGTGGACCATCTTCCCCTTCATGCCGGCCCGGCCGCGGTTTCGGAACTTCTCCGCATCACAAGGCCCGGCGGCTGCGTCATCCTCACGCTGGATTCTTCGGATGATGAATATGAATCAGCGCCCCATACCGTAACTGCGGACGGGGATTATGTTTTCACTGCCGGGAAATGGAACGGCATGGTGTTCCATCCCTACTCCCCGGATGAAATCCGTTCCCTGGCGCCCGGGATTCCCATGAAGACCTTCGCATCTGCCGACGGCGGAACCACCGTCGTATTTGAAAAGCCGGCGGAACAGCCCGGCTGATCACCGGAAAGGAGTATATGCCCGATGCCTGCATACCTGTTTGATGTTCCCGAAAAGAAAAAATGCCGGGTCATCATCGACTCGGATACCGCGTGCGAGGCGGATGACCCGTTTGCCATCGCCTATGCGCTGCTCAGCCCGAAGCTGATCGTCCGGGGAATCGTCGCCGAGCATTTCGCGCAGCCCGGTTCCATGGAAAAGAGCATGACCGCCGCCCGGAAGCTGGTCTCCGCCATGGGGCTGGATATGCCGGTATACGCCGGGCAGGACGGTCCGGAGGATCCCGCCGTTTCGGAAGGCGTTTCCCTGATTATCCGGGAAGCGCTGCGCGATGACCCGCATCCGCTGTACGTCCTGTGCATGGGCGCCCTCACCAATATGGCCCGGGCCATCCGGGAGCAGCCGGAGATCTCCTCCCGCCTCACGGTGGTCACCATCGGCGGTCATCCCTACGAGGAGGAAGAAATCCCCTGGAAGGAATTCAACTTCGGCAATGACCCGGCCGCGGCCAATTTCGTCCTGCAGTCGGACGCTCCGGTCTGGCAGGTTCCTTCCAACGTCTACGGCAGCATCCGCGTCGGCATCGCCGAGCTGCAGGAGCGGGTACGCCCCTGCGGCCCGGGCGGCCGGTATCTGTTTGATCAGCTGGCAGAGTACAACGCCTCTCCCGCTGCGGACTGGAACATGGGCGAAAGCTGGTCCCTGGGGGATTCCCCCTCCGTAGCGGCCGTGCTCAATCCCCGCTGCGGCAAAGTCTCCCTCCAGAAGGTCCGCGAAGTCCGGGAGGACACGTCCTACGGCATCGGGATCCCCGGCGTCCGGGAGATCCTGGTCTACCGGGAAATGGACAGCCGGTACCTGCTGGAAGACTTTTTCGCCAAGCTGCGCTTCTCTGCGCAGGAATAACCGATTGCGCGCAAAGGGCCGCCGGAATTATCCGGCGGCCCTGTTCTGTATTCTGCTTCCCGTGTCCGGTTTCTCAGCTTTCCCGGATCTCCGTAAAGTGATAGTCCTTCCCGTCATACACCGCGCTGTACAGTTCATCGGTATACTGCCCTTCCCGGAGGTAATGGTCCATCACATACTTCGCCGTCAGCGGCATCTCATAATCCATGATGTCCGGATAATCCACCCAGCGGCATTTCCCCTCGTTGGAAGTGAACAGGGCGTAATGCTCCGGCTTCAGGTCCGCGAAAAAGTAGTAGTTCTGCCGGATCTCACCGTTCACATTCCGCAGGGCGATATACCGCATCCGCATGCCTGTCAGGTCGTCCTCCGTCAGGTTCAGCTCCTCCTTCAGTTCCCGCAGCACGCAGGCCTTCGGGTCGTTCAGCTCCTCCGGCTCAAAATGCCCGCCCGCGGACGCGATCCACTGGTTGGAAACCACGCGCCCGCCCTGCCGGTAAAGCAGCAGCATCTGCCCGTTGCAGGAAAGGTAGATTCCCGTCATATTCCGCAGCTTCATATGCCGCCCCCCCGTGTCATTCATTCCCGGTTTCGTATCCGGCCGCCGCCAGCGCTTCCATCGCCCGGCGCATGTTTTCCTTCTTCACCAGCACATAATCCGTGTTGTAGGTGGATACGGCAAAAATACCGATCCCCGCCTCCGCCAGGATCCCGGAAATCCGTGCCAGGATCCCCGTCAGCGAAAAGTCCAGGATTCCCTCAATCCGGAAGCCCCGCCATCCGTCCTCCCGGGCGGTGGTTTCCGCCGGTGTGTCCTCCGTCCGGCAGACCAGGGAAATCTCCTCATCGGTCCTTCCGATAAAGAAGAACCCGGCATCCATGCGGATATCCGCCATGGACGCGGCCTTGCATACGGTCAGGTCAAAGGGCAGTTCCTTCAGCTTCACCCAGGTTTCACTCCCGTCTGTTTTCTGTCAAAAACCCCGCGTTCCGGAACGCGGGGTTTCCTTGTGTATATGGTATATCGCATGCCGGGTGCCGTGTCAAGCGGGCATCCTTATCCGAACAGTTTCCGGGCGGTATCCTCCAGGGCGCGCCGCTCTTCCGTGTCGTCATATCCGCCCTTCCGGTCATCAATTCCCTTCACGATGTCCGTGGCAAACAGGCCATCCCGGTTGCACCGGAAAACGATCTTCATCACCCCGCGCATCGGAAACCGCGCCTCCGCGTTTCCTTCCGGATACAGCTTCACCAGCTGCAGCCGGTCCGGCGACACCGCCGCGATAAAGGAGATATAGTGCTGCTTGGTCATCTCATGGTCAATCCGGACGTAGTACTCGTCCTCCACACGCTCGATGAAGACCATATGCCGTTCATCCGTCATCTCCGCCTCTTCCCGCGGCAGCTGCACGCCGTGGCACTGGATCACGGCTTCCCCCATCGTATGGATCACGTTGCCGCATACCGGACACATGTAAAACCCGGACTTCATCATATTCGCCGCCACGTTCCGGTTGGAGACCCGGTTGCCGGAGATCAGTTCCGTTACGGAAATCCCGAATGCGTCCGCGATGGATTCCAGCAGGGTAATATCCGGATATCCCTTCCCGGTCTCCCATTTGGAAACCGCCTTGTCGCTCACGTTCAGCTTCTCCGCCAGCTGCAGCTGGGTCATATTCTTCTGCTGGCGCAGTTCCCGGATGGCCGCGCCGGTCACATACTGGTTCATTTCATTTCGCCTCCCTGCGGGGTGGGATTCCGCCGTTTTCCCCGGCGGATGTCATCATTGTAGCGCAGGATGATCCGCAATACTACCTACGGAAAGTAGAATCCGCCTTCCCGGACGCAGGAATTCCGGGGTCTTCCGCCGAAACCAGATAACAAATCAAAAAAATATTTCTTTTTTCGGGAACTTATCTGCTGTATCTGCCGTCCAAATGAGTGAGACCGAACAAAAACGGTCCGGAAAGGAAGTAAAGAAAATGAAGAAGCTGATCGCAGTCCTGTTCGCAGTTATGATGATGGTTACCGCCGTGGCCGCCGTCGCGGAAGCGCCCCTGGCCGGCGGCTGGACCCCCTCCGCCGATCCCGCTGTCACGGATGAAATCAAAGCCATCGTGGACCAGGCGCTCGAAGGGCTGGTCGGTGTCAATTATATCCCGGTTGCCTTCCTGGGTTCCCAGGTGGTGGCCGGAACCAACTACGCGGTGCTCTGCCAGGCCACCGTGGTTGTTCCGGACGCGGTGCCCTCCTACGTAATCATCTACATCTACCGGGACCTGGAAGGCAATGCCTCCGTCCTGAACATCGCGGATTTCGATATCGGCGCCCTGTGCACCTACGGCGCGGAAGAATAATCCCTCCCGGATCCGCATCCGGCCGGTCATCGGACCGGCCGTTTTTCTTTTCCCCGGAAAGCAGGTTCCCGGGGAAAGCGGAACATTTTCACGCTGATATTCAGCAAAAACATGATTTTTTGTTCAAAAACAATAAGAAATGTATTCGTTCTATTGGACATCTGTTGGACATCGGGCGATATAATGTCCTTGTTCCGGCAGGGTCATCCCGCCGGAAAACCCCCGGAGAAAAGGAGAGCTTCAGATGAAAACGGATGTCATGGTCGTTTCCAACAGCGGGGCCCGGATGGAGGAGGCCCTGAACCAGGTCAGCAAAGTGGCCGCCTATAAAGGCCTCTCCCCCAGGAACACGCTTCACCTCCGCCTGCTGGCTGAGGAGATGCTGGGCCTGATGCGTTCCATAGCCGGCGAGCTGGACGGCGAATTCTGGATCGAGGACAACGATGATGTGTATGAACTGCACCTGAAGGTCCGCACGCTGATCGATGAGGAACAGCGCCGGCAGCTGATCGCGGCCTCCACCGGGGGAAAGAACGAAGCCGCCCGCGGGCTGATGGGCCGGCTCCGCAGCTTCTTCGACCTTTCCGGCGGCGCGCCGGTAATGCACGGGCTGTTCATGCCCGGCAGCACCCTGGCTCCCGAAAGCATGACCTGGTCCATGGTGGACTACCGCGGGCAGCTTGAACAGTACGCGAAAAAGGATCCGGCCGCCCTGGAAGCCTGGGATGAACTGGAAAAATCCGTCGTTGCGCATGTCGCGGACGACGTGAAAGTCGCCATCCGGGGCCGGACCGTGGAAATGGCCATCTTCAAAAAGCTGGACGCCTGAACAGCCAATCATAACGGATTATAAAAAGGAGGATCACCCATGAACGTCACCAAGAAAATGAACGGAAGCACCCTGGAGATCGCCCTGGAGGGCCGCCTGGATACGATGACCGCCCCGCAGCTGGAAAAAGAGCTCAGCGACCTGGCCAATGCCGAGAGCCTGGTCCTGGATTGCAGCAAGCTGGAATACATCTCCTCAGCCGGGCTGCGCGTGCTGCTTTCCGCCTACCGCACCATGAATGCGAAGGGCGGCATGAAGCTCACCAATATCAACGAGATCGTGCGGGAAGTGCTGGAAGTCACCGGTTTCGCTGATATCCTGACGATCGAATAACAGGAGGACGCCATGAAAACAGATGTGATTGCTGTCTCCAGCCGAGGCGCCCGGATGGAAGCCGCCCTGCAGCAGGCGGACAAGGTTGCCGCATATAAAGGACTTTCCGCCCGGAATGCCCTGCACCTCCGGCTTCTCGCCGAGGAAGCCATGGGTCTGATGCGTTCCATTACCGGAGAGACCGAAGGTCTCTTCTGGATTGAGGACCGGGACGACGATTATGAACTCCACCTGCAGGTACAGACCACCTTGAACGAAGAGGAGCGCACCCGCCTGCTTTCCGTTTCCAGCACCGGCAAAAACGAATCCGCCAGAGGTCTGATGGGCCGCCTGCGGACGCTGTTCGACTGGGAATCCGATGAGGATGCCGCGGCCTGTTCCGGCCTGTTCCTCCCCGATGCGCTGGAGTGCAGCTCCCCGATGCTGGACTGGGAATGGTCCCTGCGCAAATATGAAAGCGCCCTGTACTCCCGGGTGTCACAGAATGCTCCCGGCGCCAAAGAAGAGTGGGACGAGCTGGAAAAATCCGTGGTGAAGAATGTGGCGGATGATGTCAAGGTCTATATCCGCAGCGGGATCGTGGAACTGGTGATCCTGAAGAAGCTGGCGTAACGCCTGCCGGGATCGGAAAAGGAGGGGAAAGGTATGCTGAGGGTACTGTGCGTGGATGATGAAAAGCTGACGCTCCAGTATCTTGTTTCCCTGTGCCGGGATATTCCTGAAATCAGTGAAGTGCACGGGCTGGACAGGCCCGATGAAGTCCTGTCCTGGCTTCATGACAATCCCTGCGACCTCGTGTTCCTGGATATCAGCATGCCGGGAACGGACGGGATCCGGCTGTCCGAAAAGATCCGGGAACTGCAGCCGAAAACGGATATCGTTTTCGTGACCGGCCATCCCCGGTACGCGGTGGATTCCTGGACAGTCCATCCGTCCGGCTATCTCCTGAAGCCCGTCTCCCGGGATGCCCTTCAGGAGGAAGTGGACTATGTCCGCAGCCTTCGCGCGCGCCGGCATATCGGCGTTTCCGGGTCCGGAATCTGACCCGGACTGGACCATTTGCCCGATAAGCGGTATAATATAGCCTGCCGATTAACTCCGGGGTTCTTCCCCGGACTATGAAAGGGAGGCTTTATTTTATGATGAAAAAGATCCTGGGTATGATCCTGGCTGTGATGATGCTGGTCCTGCCGGCCTGTGCCGCGTTCGCGGATGAAATCCCGGAGCCGGAAGGCGGAAAGAAATTCGATTCCGACTGGGCGATCTTCGGCATGACCGTCAGCATCGTCTACGAGGAGGAAGGCTACCGCGTGGATATCCGGGAGTATGACCCGGCGGAGCAGAAGGGCACCGTATGGGAATACGCCTGCCTGTACAACGGGGAAAAAGACGTGCTGGAATCCGTCGCGTCCATGAAGTACGGCTTCACGGACAAGGAAGGCGCGGAATCGGTCGATGAATTCGAATATGACGATATCGACGAGGCAAACCAGGTCACGGTATTCGCCATCGATGAAAACGGCATGCTGACCTGGAAGGACGGCCGCGGCCAGGACGGCGCGGACCTCGTTTTCTCCGATATCGGCCGGTTCGACGGCACCTGGGTCAACCTGGAAAAGAACCTCTGGGTGGAAATCTCCTGGAACGACAGCGAGGATGACTACGGCTACGATGTGCTCATCCACTCCGAAGGCGAAAACAGCACCCCCGACATCGTGCTGAAGGGCCTGTACAACGCGGAAACCAAAAAGCTGGAATGCACGGATCCCGAAACGTATGCTGCCCGCTTTGACGGGGATACGGAAGCCGCCGCGGACCTGGCGGAAACGCTGTCCTTCACGGAAAACGGCAGCCTGTTCCTGACAGGCGAATCCCTGGAGCTGGTCAACTACGACCTCCTGCCGGACGAGAGCGACAACGGCTGATCCGCCGGATCATAAAAGGACATGCCCTGTAACAAGGGCATGTCCTTTTTCTTTTCCCTTCCGGTTATTCCGGCAGGAATTCCAGCACGCCGTCCGCCTCCGGCTCCTGCCGGGCGGCGGGCATATGCCGCGCGAGGATTGCCGTAAACCCGAGGTATTCCTGCATCATGATTCCGTGGGTCCGGCGGATGAACTCCTCGTCCTCCCGGTTGCTGGCCTTTTCCAGCTCCGCGGCCATCGCGGAAAGCGAATCCGCGCCGATGGTCCGGGATGTGCTCTTCAGCGTGTGCACCTGGATGCCGTAGTTCTTCCAGTCCCCGGCCTCAAAGTATTTCCGCAGGTCCTCCCGGTGCGCGTCCGCGCTCTGCAGGTATTCGCCCAGGATGGTCCGGTACAGTGCCTCATCCCCCTGGCAGAACCGCAGGCCGCTTTCCGTCTTCACCCCGGCCTCCCGCAGCCATTCCAGGCCGTCCGGCACGCCGGCGGTTTCCCCGTCGGCCGGGGCGGTTTCCCCGCCGCCTTCCACCTTGGCCGGGGGCAGGTACTTCTTCAGCATCAGCTCCAGTTCCTTGCTGTCAATCGGCTTGGAAATGTAGTCGGTAAAGCCCTCCGCCAGGTAGCGTTCCCGCGCGCCCTGCACGGCGTCCGCCGTCATGCAGATTACGGGAGTCTCCCGGTTCAGCCCGTTCTCCTGTTTCCGGATGCCGCGCATGGTTTCCAGGCCGTCCATCCCCGGCATGCGCTGGTCCATCAGGATCAGGTCGTATGCCGCGGACCGGGTCATCTCCAGGGCGCCCTCCCCGCTGGTTGCCGTGTCGATCTTCATCCGCGTCTTGCTCAGCAGGCCGATGGCCACCGTCAGGTTCATGCGCGTATCGTCCACAATCAGGATCTGCGCCTTGGGTGCGCGGAAGGCCGCGCTGTACGGCTGCGACGCGGTAAAGTCATTCACAAAGGACATGCGGAATTCGCCCACCGGCCCGCCTCCCGCGATCCGCTGGGGAATCCGCGCCGTGAATTCGGAGCCTTCCCCGTAGGCGCTTTCCACATGGATATCGCCGTGCATCATGGACAGCAGCTTCTGCGTAATCGCGAGTCCGAGGCCCGTGCCCTCCACCGTGCCGGTTTTTTCCAGGTCCATCCGCTGGAATTTCTCAAACAGCCGGTCAATATCCTCCTGGTGGATGCCGATGCCGGTATCCTTGACCTGGATCACCAGCGTGGTCCGGGTCCCGGTTTTGCGGGGGCCTGCCTCGGACCGTACCGTCAGGCGGATGGACCCCTGCTCCGTATACTTCACCGCGTTGCTCAGCAGGTTGGTGATAATCTGCTGCACATGGAGCTTGTCGCCGATCAGCCGGTCCGGAATGGTTTCCTCCACCTCCACCTGGAAATCCAGTCCCTTGTTCCGGGCGCGGAAGTAAACCAGGTTGCACGCGTCATTCAGCAGGGAGGTCAGGCTGTATTCCTCTTCCGTAATTTCCATCCGGCCCGCTTCAATCTTGGAGAAGTCCAGCACGCTGTTGATAATGGAAAGCAGGTTGTTGCCGGCGCTGCCGATGTTCCCCGCGTAGTTGCGGATATTCCCGAAGGATTCCAGCCAGCGCTCCGTGCTCTGGTCTCCCTGCGCGGCGTCGGTCTCCCGCAGTATCATCTCGTTCATGCCGAGCACGGCGTTGATGGGCGTCCGGATCTCGTGCGACATGTTGGCCAGGAAGTCGCTCTTGGCCTGGTTGGCCCGGTCCGCGGCCTCCTTGCCCAGCTTCAGCGCCTTCGCCTCGTAAGCCTGCTTCTGCTCCTCCGCCCGCATTTCCTCAATACGGCGGAAATAATTGTTCTCGGTCCTGCGGCTGATCAGGAAGAAGATCGCAATCAGCGCGAAGGTCACCGTACAGATCAGGATGTTGACGATCAGCTGCCGGGTAACGTCGCCCAGCAGCTCACCGCTGCTGACCACGATCGCCAGGTACCACTGGTCCATGATCTCGCGCACAAACACCGTGCGCGCGTCCTCATCCTCCGCAATCTCGAAATATCCGTCCTGTTCCTGCCGGATCCGGTCAAACAGCTCCAGCCGTTCTTCCCCTTCCGTCATGTACCGGCCGATCATGTCCCGGTCCCGGTGGGCAATCACCATACCGTTCCCGTCCACAATAAAGCTGTAGCCCTTGTCCTTGATCTGCAGCCCGGACACGACTTCCTGGATGTAATCCATCATCATGTCAATGGAAAGCACGTCCGTTCCGTTGGAGAGCATCCGGCTGATGGAGATGATCACGGAGCCCGTCTGCGCGTCCACATACGGCGCGACGATGGTCGCCTCTCCCCCGGCCTTGATTGCCGCTTCATACCAGTCCCGGCGGGTCGGGTCGTAATTGTCCGGCGGCACCCACTGCAGGCCGTCCAGGTATTCGCCCATCACATAGCCGTACAGGCCGTTGATGTTCACGTCGAACTGTTCCTTCTGGGTATCCGTTTCCACAATCAGGTAATCCAGGATCTCCTGTGTGGTGGATCCGCTGTGCGCCATGTGGTCCACAGTATCGGCCGTCACCCACAGCGTGGCCTTTCCGACCCGCAGGTAGTTTTCCAGTTCCGCCGCCGCGGCGGAAATCCGGTCCCGTCCTACCTCGCGGATATTGGCAACGGAAACCTCGTTGATCGCCCGGGTGGAATAAACCACCATCAGGATCATCAGCACCAGGATCAGCGTCATCGGGATCAGCCGCCGGATCTTTGCCTGGCGGTGAAGGTCCAGCGGGATCTCCGCATTCTCCGGCCCGTTTTCATTCAGGCGTTCCAGCAGGCGCACCGGGGTGCTCGCTGCCACCTGTTTCCGCAGTTCCTTTACTTTTACCTCATATTCCTGCTGCTGGGTGCTCATCTTGTCCAGCACATGGGCCAGCAGCACCGCGATGCCGCAGCCGATCAGGATCGCAACCAGGCCGGCAATCAGGAATCCGCGCACCAGCAGGTCAAAGTCATGCATCAGTTCCCTCTCGCTGATGGCCAGCCCGACGTACCAGCCGGTATTGGACATCCGGGAAACGACAAATCCGCGCATCACCCCGTCATAGTCCCGCGCATAAACCATTCCGCCCGATCCGGAACGGATCTTGGAAACCACATTGGCATAGGGCGCGCCTTCAACATCCATCACATTGTGCGGAAGATCGTCATACAGGTACGCCTCATTGGGATGCACGATCATGCCCAGGTCCCGGTCCACCAGGAACGCGTAGCTGTCCTGTGCGACATCGGCTTTCCGGATCTTGTCCACCAGCACGTCCACAAAGATATCCGCCGCCAGGACCCCCTGCAGCGTGTTCTTTCGGTATACCCCCCTGGAAATCGTGATCACCATTTTCCCGGTGTCCGAATCCCGGTACGCGGAGGAAAAGTACATTTCTCCGGTCCTGGCCGCTTCCGTAAACCATTCCCGGTCATGGACATAGTCCACCGTTCCGTCCGCATAAAAACCTGAAGCACAGGTCATCCTGTTGTTCGGATATGTGAAATAGATATCATAGATGGAACCGTCTTTATTCAGCCGTCCGTAGTTTTCGTTCAGCCACGAGCGGAACGCGTCATAATCGTCATTATATTTCTGGCTGATGGTGAGTTCGGCTGCGAGAGAATCCACGATCGTCGCGTTGGTATTCGCCCAGGCTTCCAGTTCCTGGGTATACTTGTCCACGATTACGCCGTAATTCTCCTCCGCCTGTACGGACATGCTGCTCCTGGTGCGCTGGTAACTGATCAGGAAAAGCATCGCCGTACTTACAAGTACGACAAATACGATCACGCTTACCAGCTTTAGGCGAAAACTCCTCATGCTTCAGCTCCCATCCGGTCATTGGCTTTCGGGGCAAAACGAAATGTGCGCAATTTCTTGTATTTCTATTATTATACCAATCAATCGTCATACCTGCAACTGATTTCCTTTTCCGTTTCCCGCATGACCCATTTCCGGCGGACACACCGTTTTTCCTGTCCCCGTTTTGCCGCAAAGCCGTTTATTCCGAAATAGACATTCCCTGTTCCGATATATCTGTGATAGAATATTGCCAGCGGGGTGGAATCCCGGTTTCCTTCCCTTTGCGGATTCCCCGGAATACCTTTTGGAAAAAGAAACAAGCTTGTGTGAGGATGAAGCCAATGTCTCAGAACCAGACGGCCGGCAAATGGCAGAAATTCAAAAACGTCAACCTCCGCAGGGCCATCGTGGCCTGCGCTTTCTGCGTGGTCTTCGGTTTCTACCTGACATATGACAATTTCCACCGCGCCAACCAGTTCATGGGATACCTTTCCCTGTTCACGGCCCTCGGCGCGGCGGCCGCCATGCTCATCATGCTGTACTGCCGGCGGGATGTCGTAAAACACGCGAAGCTGATCCCGCTTGCCGTCATCCTGCTCATGTTCATCTACGGAATCAACTGCGGCGTGTTCGTGGTCTACGGCGGGGTCGGCGGTACCAGCCTTTTCATCCTGTTCCTGGTTCCCCCGGTGGCGTTCTACTGCTTCAACATGTTCTACGGCGGCATCTTCTCCGCCCTGGTGGCCATCGCCACCTGCATCTATATGTGGAGTCCCCTCCGCGCGTTCGGTTACCAGTTCCCGGATCTGGTGTTCCAGCGGGCGCCCTTCATCTTCCTGGCGGAAGTCATCATCTGCATCCTGGTGCAGATCGACGTGCTGCGCGCACAGTACCGGCAGGAGCAGGCACTGCAGGCTGCGGAGCAGGCCAACCGCGCCAAGTCCGAATTCCTTGCCAACATGAGTCACGAAATCCGCACCCCGATGAACTCCATCCTCGGCTTCTGCGAGCTGATCCTGCGGGAAAAGGGTCTCAGCAAGCGCACCCGGGAATACTGCATGGATATGCGTTCCTCCGGGCGCAGCCTGCTGCATATCATCAACGATGTGCTGGACTTCTCCCGCATCGAGGCGGGGAAGCTTTCCATCACCGAAAACAACTATGAGCTGAGCTCCCTCGCCCGGGATATCAGCAACATGTTCGCATTCCGTGCCCGGGAAAAAGGCCTGGGCTGGGAGGTGGAGGTGGACGAGTCCATCCCGGATTCCCTCTACGGCGACGTCTACCGCGTCCGCCAGGTCATCATCAACCTGGTCAGCAACGCCATCAAGTATACGGAGCACGGTTCCGTCCGCATGACCGTCCGCAGCCTGGAGGATACCTTCTCCGCCGGCGAATACCTTACACTGGAGGTCACCGTCCGGGATACCGGCATCGGCATCCGGAAGGAAGACCAGGCAAAGCTTTTCCAGAAGTTTGAGCGGGTGGACATGGAGCGGAACAGCACCGTGGAAGGCACCGGCCTCGGCCTGGCCATCAGCCGCAGCCTCCTGGAGATGATGGGCGGCAGTATCCGTGTCGAAAGCGTCTACGGGGAAGGCTCCGCCTTTACAGTCACCATTCCCCAGCGGATCGTTTCCGCCGAGCCCATCGGCGATTTCCGCATCAGCGCGGAATCTGAAGAAGATGGCCGTGAGTCCGGCCACGAGGCCTTCCGCGCGCCCGATGCCCGCCTCCTGATCGTGGATGATACCCGGATGAACATCGCCGTGGCCGTCGGCCTGCTGCAGAAAACCGGCATCCGGATCGATACCGCCGAAAGCGGCCTGGAAGCCGTGGACCTGGCGGAAAAGAACGCCTATGACCTCATCCTCATGGACCAGCGCATGCCCGGCATGAGCGGCACCGATGCCTTCCACCGCATCCGCTCCGCAGAGGGCGGGCTCAATGCTTTCACTCCTGTCATCTGCCTCACGGCGGATGCCATCATCGGGGCGAAGGAACGCTACACCGCCGAAGGCTTCACGGATTACCTGTCCAAGCCGGTTTCCGGCGATGCGCTGGAGGAAATGCTCCTCCGTTACCTGCCTGCCGAAAAGGTGGTCCGCACCGGTCCGGGCAAAACCCCGGAGGATGACGAAAGCCGGAATCTCCGGGAAAGCCTTTCCTTCGACGGGCTCGATCCGGAAACCGGCCTGCGTTACTGCCAGCAGGACACGGCGCTGTACCGGAGCCTCCTGCGGGAGTTTGTCCGCAATGCGGACGAAAAAGCCGCCGAAATGGATGCCCTGGTCCGTGCGAAGGACTGGAAAAACTACGGCATCAGGATTCACGCCCTCAAGAGCGCTGCCGCCACCATCGGGGCCGCTCCCCTTTCGGAGGCCGCCGCTGCCCTGGAAAATGCGGCCCTGGAGGAACGGGAATCCTTTGTATCGCAGGCGCATCCCATGGCTGTGGAGCAGTTCCGTCGCATCACGGAAGGCATCCGCGGTGCCCTGTCCCCGGAAGACGATGCGGAGGAATCCGGCGAAGTCATGGAATTCACCCCGGAAGAATAAAACTCGCTGCCAAAAAACAATATTTATTCAAAGGGTTCAGGCCGCTCATGTCGAATTCAATGAGCGGTCTTTTTGATTCTGCTGTGATGAGGTTGGAAACACAAGATGGAATATAAACTGCTGGTTATCAATCCCGGTTCCACATCCACCAAGATCAGTCTCTTTGTCAACGAAAAGGAAGTCTTCTGCAAAAGCCGGTTCCACGACGCGCCGGTCCTGCTGCAGTTTTCCCATGTCAACGGCCAGGTTCCCTTCCGCTACCAGGTCATCCTGGATATGCTGAAGGAGGAGAATATGGATCCCTCCGAAATCGACGTGTTCGTCGGCCGCGGCGGCAGCGCGTGCACGCAGCCCAGCGGCGTCACCATCATCGACCAGAAGCTGTACGATGATACCGAAGCGGCGGTCGGCGGCAGCGAGCACGCCGCCAAGCTGGGCGTTATGCTGGCCTGGAAGTTCTCGCAGAACTACCACAAGCCCGCCTACACGCTCAATCCCACCAATGTGGATGAATACTGCGACTACGCGCGCCTCACAGGCATCCGCGGCCTTTACCGCGTTTCCCACTCTCATTTTCTTAATCATAAGGCGGTCGCCCAGGCGGATGCCGAAGCCATGGGCATCCCCTATGAGCAGGCCAACCTGATCACCGCCCATATCGATGGCGGCGTCACCGTCGGCGCGCACAGCGGCGGCCGAATGATCGACGGCACCATGGGTGCCGACGGCGAAGGTCCCTTTGCCCCCACCCGCATCGGCAGCGTCCCCGTCCTGCAGCTGCTGGACTATATCGAGGCGCATTCCATCGACGACGTGCGGCGCATGTGCTCCCGTTCCGGCGGCTTTGTCAGTCTCTTCGGCACCTCCAATTCCGATACGATCCATGCGCTGGTCGAACAGGGCGACAAAAAGGCCGTCCTGGTCTGGAACACTATGATCTACCAGGTCTGCAAGAGCATCGGAGCCATGAGCGCCGTGCTCAGCGGCAAGGTGGACGCCATCGTCCTCACCGGCGGCCTCATGCGCTTCAATGACATCGCCGAAAAGATCACCGAACGCTGCGGCTGGATCGCGCCGGTCCATGTCTACGCCCACGAGCTGGAGCAGGACACACTGGCCCTCTCCGTGCTGAAGGTCCTGCGCGGCGAAGCCAAGGCCATGACCTACAGCGGAAAGAACGTCTGGCAGGGCTTTGAAGGCCTGGATCTCTGATCCTGAAGACTGTATATTCCAAAGGCACTCCCGTCCGGAGTGCCTTTTTCGTACGGAGGGACGGTTCTTTTCGTACGTGGAGTGCCTTTCGCTTGCGGATAGGTTCTTTTCATATGATTTTCGCTATCCGGAACGGCATCAAAGCCCGGCCATGTCCCGGCCATTCCTGCGAGTCCCCCGTTGTGCATTTCAGCCTGTCCCTGTATAATGAAAAAAGCCCTTCGGGCATTCCGGGGATGATCCCCGACGGAAGGAGGAACACGAAAATGTTAATGTTCCGGAAACTGCGGAATATCTGACGGCATGAAACTTATTGATAGTTTCATGCTTCGAGCCCATTCGAAACTGAAAACTATTGAATAAGGAGAAAACCACCATGATATTCCAGGACAACGTAATCAAAGAGTATTTAAAGAACGTTTATTTCATTTCCGGTACCCCCTGTGCGGGAAAGACCACCATCACCCGGGCCCTCGGCAAAAAGTACGGCATCCCGGTCTATGTGATTGATGACCAGTTTACCATTCACCAGCTGAAATCCGATCCGGAACACCAGCCGAATATGAACCGGTCCTTCCGGGACGCGGATGAGTTCTTCGGCCGGACCGTGGAGGAGTATAAAAACTGGCTCCTGGGCAACAGCCGGGAGCAGCTGGATTTTGTCCTCATGGACCTGGTCCGTCTTTCTCAGGACCGGATCATCCTGTGCGATATCCACCTCATTGCGGAGGATGCGGCGAAGATCACCGATCCTTCCCGGATCGCCTTCCTGATTAAAGAACCGAAGGACCTGGTGGACGCCTACATCAGCCGTCCGGATCACCGGCCCTTCCGGGATTTCCTCCGCAGCGCCTCCGACTATGAAAAAGCAAAGGCCACCTGCAATGAAACCCTGTATTCGCTGAATATTGACCGCTGGAACTATATCCGCGGCAGCGACTTCTTCTGGCTGGAGCGGGATGACCGCCGCACCGTGGATGAAACGGTATCCCTCGTGGAAAAGCATTTCGGCTGGCGCCTGCTGGATGGTTTTTCCGTCCGGAAGGTGGACCGCGGAACGCCCCTGGCGGAACAGCTGCTCTCGTTTGTGGAAAACTGTTCCTGGGCGGAAGTGAAGGACCACACAGCCCGCCTCATCCGGAACTGGGAATTCTCCGGCTGGGAAACCATGTTCGCCGCCATGGAAGGCGGCCGGATCATCGGGATGGCATCCGTGATGAAGGAGGATTATTATCCGCTGCCGGATATTTACCCCTGGGTTTCCACTTTGTTTGTATCGGAGGAATACCGCGGGCTGCGGGTCTGTGAAAAGCTCATTGCCTGTGCCAATGATTACCTCAGGGCGCAGGGATTCAGCCGCAGCTATATCCCGTCCGGATACACCGGCCTGTATGAGCGGTACGGGTATTCCTATGTCCGGGACATCACAAACTATGGCGGTTCTTCGGATCATCTGTATGTAAAGAATCTGAAATAGGAAAAGCAAAGAGGCGGGGAATCATTCCCCGCCTCCGTTTTTGTTTGCTTTTGCTTATGCCTTCTCGTTCAGCACGCGGAGCGCAGGCGCTTTGACACCCTTCTCCCCGAAGGCTTCCACGATCAGCTGGTTCAGCTCGAAATACAGGTCCCAGTACTCTTCCGTCTTGCACCACACGCGCACGGTGAACTCCATCGCCTCGTTGGTGCCGCCGCTGAGGCGGGCGAAAGGCGCCGGCTCGGCCAGGGCAAACTTGCTGCCGGCCACAGCGTCCAGGATGTACTGCTGGATTTCAGCGGGCTTCTCGCTCTTGGCGCAGGAGAACACCAGGTCCACCCGGCGCTTGTCTTCAGCCGTATAGTTCGTTACATTGGCGTTCATCAGGTTGCCGTTCGGCACGGTGATGCGCTTGTTGTCAATGGTCAGGATCACGGTATAGAACAGGTTGATGGACTGCACAAAACCGCTGGCGCCGCCCGCTTCCACATAGTCCCCAACCTTGAACGGCCGCAGGATCATCAGCAGGATGCCGCCGGCCAGGTTGCTCAGCGCGCCCTGCAGGGCCAGGCCGACCGCCACGCCGGCGGAGGCCAGCACCGCGATCACTTCCGCCATGGGAACGCCCAGCATTCCGATCACGGCGATGATCAGCAGCACATACAGCACCCATTTGATGAAGTTCAGGATGAACCGCGTCATCGTCTGGTCCAGCTTCTCAAAGCTCTTCAGCTTCCGCAGGCCCTTCATCACCAGCTTGATGACGATAACGCCCACAATCAGCGTCACAATTGCACCGACGATGCCACCGGCTGTACCGGTCAGCATTTCCTGGATCTTTTCCATGAAAAAACCTCCTTTATATGAAACTGTATGGATAAACTGCTTTTCTTATTCTCTTCGGAGGCTTTCTTTTCCTTCATGAAAACTGGGTTTTTGCGATAACTTTTCCGTTACGTCGGATCAGTCCAGCGCAATCTTCATATACCCGCAGGTGAACGGGAAGAAATCATACTTCTCCGTTCCGGTATGCACCGCTCCGTTCCGTTCGTACCATTTCCGCAGCACCGTGTTTTCCTCCACAATGCTCAGGTTCATCACCGTGCAGTTCTGCTTCCGGGCCGTCTCCATGGAATGCTCCAGCAGGGCGGTGCCGATTCCCCTGTGCCGGTATTCCGGCAGCACGGAAAGGTTCCCCAGCTCGCATTCGCCGTCCAGCTTCAGCAACAGGGAATAATACCCGCAGATCACGCCGTCCTCCTCATCCACGAACATCAGGCGGTGTTCGTATTCCATATGCCAGAACAGCCTTCTCTCATCAGTGGCAAACGCCACGTACCGCGGCGCGTTTTCAGGTGTAAAGCCG
The DNA here is from genome assembly GCA_017427165.1 of Clostridia bacterium. Lineage (GTDB taxonomy): Bacteria > Bacillota > Clostridia > Christensenellales > Aristaeellaceae > Aristaeella. The sequence continues at coordinate 4,882 of JAFRTK010000046.1, read as the reverse complement.
AATTGGTCCGCCACCGTCCTGTGGCTTTGCCGGATCACCCGGACGCATTCGGGAATCTCCTCCCGGCGCATTTCACGGATCATTGATTCCACCTCATTTCCCTGTGCTTCAGTCAGGATCCTGACGTTCTGACCTTCCGCCTTGTTTTGGATGTACATAGAATATCCGTGCTTTATCGGCAAGTCAACCATGAAACATGGTTTTTCCCCTGCCCCGGTCCGCGGTTCCGGAGATGGATACACTTTACGTAAACTTTTTGTTGTTTTGAAAGTTGACGCATTATGTTTTATGTGCTATCCTACGGGGCGCAAAAGTAATCAGCAGGAAGGGAGATGCAGTCCGTGAACGCCAAACAGCAGGTTTCCGTACTTCTGGAGGAAGCCGGACAGGAATACCTGTCCGGAAACGCCATCGCGAAAGAACTGGGCATCACCCGTGCAGCGGTATGGAAGTGCATCCGCCAGATGGAAGAGGACGGCTACCGTGTCGAGGTAACCCGGAAGGGATACCGCCTCAGCGAGGAGAGCGATGCAGTCAGCAGAAACGCCGTCCTCCGGTATCTGGGCAATGCGGCCCCGCTGTTCGACGTGGAGGTTCTCAGCGAGGTGGATTCCACCAATACTTACCTCAAGCGCATGGCCCCCGAACTGAAGGCCGCCGGGAGCAGTGAATCCGCGCCCTGGCGGACGGTCATCGCCGGCAGCCAGAGCGCCGGCCGGGGCCGTATGGGTCGGACCTTCGTCTCTCCCGCAGGCAGCGGCGTGTATCTGAGCGTGTTTCTCACCCCGTCCCTCTCGGCCCGCCAGGCTGTGCGGATTACCACGGCGGCGGCCGTGGCAGCCTGCCGCGCCATCGAGGCCTGCACCGTCGGGGAAAGCCCGGAGCGGAAGCCCTGCATCAAATGGGTCAACGACATCCTGATCGACGGCAAAAAGACATGCGGCATCCTGACGGAGGCGTCTGTTGATCTGGAAAGCGGAGGCATGGACTGGGCCATCATGGGCATCGGGTTCAACGTGTACGAGCCGGAGGGAGGTTTCCCCGGGGAACTGAAAACCATCGCCGGGCCCATCGCCCTGACCCGCCGGCGGGACCTCAGGAGCCGGATCGCGGCTGCTTTCCTGAAGAGCTTCCGCGAAGTGTACGCGGATCTGGAAAACGGAGGCTTTACAGAGGAATACAAAGCGAGGAGCTTCCTGATCGGCCGGCCCGTTAACGTCATCCGCAGCGACGGGATCCGCCCGGCCACGGCCTGCGGCATCGACGACGAGTGCCGCCTGCTGGTCCGCTATGAGGACGGTTCCTCGGAAGCCCTGTCTTCCGGCGAAGTGAGCGTGAGGCCCGTTTCATGAAGCTGCGGCCCCATCATCTGCTTTGCGTCCAGAAGTACACCGGCAGCGGGTACGATGACGCTTTTGCAGCCGGCATGGAAGCGCTCATCCGCCGGCTGGCAGCCTGTCCCGGCACCGCTGTCACGCTCGTCGAAGGACGGGACGATCTGTGCGCCGCCTGCCCGCACATGGCCGGCAGCAGGTGCGCTTCCGAAGAAAAGGTGAACCGCCTGGACAGGGGCGTGCTGGAGGCCTGCGGCTTCTCCGCGGGCGAAACGCACAGCTGGAGCGCGCTGGCCCGCACGGCCAGGGAACAGGTGCTCGAAAAGGATACGTTTGAGAAGGTTTGCGGGTGCTGCGAGTGGTTCGAACTGTGCAGGGCCACGCGGAGGGGATGGATATATGGAACGGAAGACTAAGGGATTTCAGACAATCGACCTGGCTTATGTGGCAGTATGCGCCGTGCTGATGGCGGTGTGCTCGTGGATCAGCATCCCGGCAACGGTGCCGTTCACGCTGCAGACCTTCGCCGTCTTCTGCAGTCTGGGGCTCCTGGGCGGCCGGCGGGGCACCGCTGCCATCCTGGTCTATCTCCTGCTGGGTGCCCTGGGCGTCCCGGTGTTCGCAGGCTTCAGCGGCGGCATCGGCATCCTCTTCGGGACCACCGGAGGATATCTGCTGGGTTTCATACTCATGGGGCTCGTCTACTGGCTCGGGGAGCGGCTGAGCCTGGACAGCCAGGTCATCAGGATCGTCTTTATGATTCTGGGCCTCCTGCTTTGCTATGCCTTCGGGACCGCCTGGTTCATGTACGTGTACGCCCGGCAGTCCGGCGCCATCGCCCTGGGCGCGGCGCTTTCCTGGTGCGTGATCCCATTCCTCCTGCCGGATCTCGTAAAGCTGGCCCTGGCCCTGCTGGTGTCCGGCAGGCTCCGCAAAGCACTGCATCTCTGATTGTACACCGATGAAAAAAAATAAATTGATCAGTGAAACGATGGGGACTGCCCCATCGTTTCATATTATGAAGGGAAATGATTGTTCGCAGTTCTGCGATTATAGTATAATCGGTCCCGGAAGGATAGTATATTTTCGGTTATGATGAACCCGGAGGTTGAAAACATGGGCGTCATGAGTTCATTCAGGCAGAAAACCGATGATCGGAGGAAGATAAATTGATGAAACGGTTCATGATCATGGCAGCGGTTCTGCTTCTGGCTGCGATGGGCTGGAGTGGGACAATCGCGGAGGAAACGCTTCATCCGGTGATTATCATCAGCGAAGTGATGGCCAGCAATGATTCAGTCGCCACTTATCCGAAAGCGGGATATACCGACTGGGTTGAAATCTTCAATTCCGGAGATACTGCCGTGGATCTGGGCGGATGGGGGCTCAGCGACAATCCGGAAAAGCCGCAGAAATGGCAGTTCCCCGTCGGAACAACGATTCGTCCCGGGGAATACAGGGTCATTCTGTGCGACAAGGATACGGAAAAAACCGGGGATGCGGAGCTGCATGCGTTTTTCTCCATCAGCCGGAAAAAAGGAGAAGTGATTACCCTGACGGACGCAGGAGGCGCCGTGCATGACCGGATCACGCTTCCTGAAATGAAGACGGATACCTCCTTTGGACGGAATCCGGAGGACGGCGGCCTGTACTGTTATGACCCGCCTACACCTTTTGCGGCAAACCGCGACGGTTTCGTGGGATATGCAGCGGTGCCGTCCTTCTCGGAAGAGCCCGGTTTCTATGATTCAGCCCTGCAGCTGCAGATCATCGTCCCGGAAAACACACAGGTGTTTTATACCCTGGACGGATCAGAACCAACGCAGAAATCCACACATTACAGCGGAGAAACGCTGGAAATCGCCGCTACGACCGTGATCCGGGCCAAAGCTTTCGCGGATGGGATGATCCGGCCCGGCGAAACACTGACCGGAACCTTCTTTATCCATGTGGATCACAGCCTTCCGGTGGTATCCGTCACAGTGGATCCGGATGACCTGTGGGATCCCAAACGGGGAATGCTGACCGTTGGAAAGGGTGTCAACAATACAAACGGCCTGCCCTTCAAAAACACGGTTTACCGGAAGGTGAAGAACTCCGGGGTTAAATATGAAAGCTATGTGGAAATGTACGACGACGCCGGGGAACGGATTGTCAGCCAGGGCGCGGATATCTCCCTGAACGGCGACTATTCGCTGGACATGCCCCAGAAGAGTTTCAAATTCAAAGCGAAAAGCAAATACGGTGAAAAAACGTTCGAAACAAAACTGTTCCCGGACCGGGATTATGTGGAATACAAAAGCTTCGTGCTGCGGAACAGCGGGAATGACTGCATGTGGACCCGGCTGCAGGACGGGTTCCAGAGCCGGCTGATGGATCTGTTCGGGACCACCGTGGCCCATCAGGCATGGAAACCCTATGCGGTCTATCTGAACGGTCAGTACTGGGGCCATATGAACCTGCGGGAGCGGGTGGACGAGTATATGGTCGCGCAGTTCGAGGGCCTGGACCTGGAGGAGGCGGACCAGGTGACCCTGCTGCATGCAAACAGCACCCCGAAGAGCGGATCCAATACGGAATACAAGGCCATGCTCAAAAAGATCAAAGCCGGCAAACCGGAAAAAAAGCAGGAGGATCTGCAGTATATCCTGGACAACGTCGACGTGGATAATTATTTCACGTTTATGGCTTTCGAGATGTTCTTCGGCAACAGCGATATCGGCAATTTCCGCATCTACCGCCTGAATACTCCCGGCAGCAAATGGAAATGGCTGATCAACGACCTGGACTACGGCCTGTGGAACTCCGGATTCGACAGTCCGAAGAGCTATACCAAGAAGAGCGGCATGGGGCAGCTGAATTTCGACAATACGATCTTCCGGAAGTTGCTGGCCATTCCGGAATACAAGGACCGGTACCTGACCATATACGGTGAAATCTACCGGAAACTCACAACGGACACGATGATGGAAGTGCTGGAAGAACTGGTGGCGCTGATCGAACCGGAGATGGAGCAGCACTGGAACCGCTGGGCACCCGAAAACGACAGGAACATCGTTTCCGAAGTACCGAAGACCCCGGAGGGTGCTTACAAATACTGGCAGAAGCGGGTGGAACGTCTCCGGAACGTGATCCGGAAACGGCCGACCCGGCTGTGGGATTTCACGAAAAAAGCCTTCAAGCTGAGCAATAAGGAAATGGAGAAATACTTCGGCCCGAAACCGCCGATGCCGCCTGAAGCCGTCTGAGTGGAACGGACATCGGACACAGGGATTTCGGAGCGTCCGGAAAACACAAATGAGGCTGTCCCACCAGGGGACAGCCTCAAAACATCTTCAGGATCAGCCGTTTCCGTTCAGGTCAGTGTAGTACTCAATGTTTTCGATCACGCCTGTCTCCACATTGATTGTCACAAAATAGAATCCGTCTTTTTCGGTGAAGGGCGGGAATTCGTCATCGCAGGCAGCGTTTTGCTGCCGCAGGCCGATCCGCACCTCAAAGAACGGGGCTCCCTCTTCCGTATAGTAAGTCACAAGCCAGTCCTCAAT
>JAFRTK010000045.1 GCA_017427165.1 Clostridia bacterium | reverse complement strand
TCATCGGTTCTTCGCCCGCATGCGGTCGAAAAATTTATTCCCTGTGATCGTCGCAACCGCTCTGACTTCGTGCTTTGCACTCGTCAATCGCGGGCTCCTGTAACAGGGGTGGCGTTACCTGCTCTGACTTCGCCTGCGGCTTGTCAATCGCAGACGCTCACTCCCACTCAATACTCGCCGGAGGCTTAGTAGTGACGTCGAGTACAACGCGGCTTGCATGCGGAACCTCATTGACGATGCGGGAAGAAATCCGCGCGATGAGGTCATAGGGGAGGCGGGCCCAGTCGGCGGTCATGAAGTCGTCCGTGGTGACGGCGCGGAGGGCGATGGTGTAGTCATAGGTGCGTTCATCGCCCATGACGCCGACGCTCTGGATGCCGGTGAGCACGGTAAAGTACTGGTTCACATGGCGGCCCAGGCCGGCGGCGGCAATCTCCTCCCGGAAGATCGCGTCGCTTTCCCGGACGATTTCCGCCTTTTCCGGGGTGACTTCCCCGATGATGCGGATGGCCAGGCCGGGACCGGGGAAGGGCTGGCGCCAGACCAGCTCCCGCGGGAGACCGAGGGCTTCACCCAGGGCACGGACTTCATCCTTGAAGAGCATGCGCAGGGGCTCGATGAGCTCGGTGAAGCCCAGCTCCTTCGGCAGGCCGCCCACGTTGTGGTGGCTCTTGATGACGGCCGCATTGGTGCCCTGGCCGCTCTCGATGACGTCCGGGTAAATGGTTCCCTGGGCAAAGTAGTCCAGCTTGCCGAGCGCAGCTGCTTCCTTCTTGAATACTTCAATGAAATCCCGGCCGATGATATGCCGCTTTTCTTCCGGTTCGGTGACGCCCTTCAGGTCTGCAAAGAAGCGGTCGGCGGCGTCGGAACGGATGAAGCGGACCGGGAAGAGATGGCTGAATACGTGGACGACCTGGTCGCTCTCGCCTTTGCGCAGGAGGCCGTGGTCCACGAAAACGCAGGTGAGGCGCTTTCCGATGGCTTTGTAGATCAGGGCGGCCACCACGGAGGAATCCACACCGCCGGACAGCGCCAGCAGCACGGTGCCGTCTTCGCCGACGGTTTCCCGGATCTGCCGGATGGCGGTCTCGGCGTATGCGTTCATGGTCCAGTCACCGGAGCAGCCGCAGAAACGGAAGAGGAAATTGCGGATCAGCATGGTTCCTTCCTCGGTATGGGTCACTTCCGGATGGAACTGGACGCAGCAGATTTTCTTTTCATCATTGATCATGGCGGCAATGGGACAGTTATCCGTTTCCGCGATGACCCGGAACCCGGGCGGGCAGGCACTGACCTGCCAGGTATGGCTCATCCAGCAGCTGGAAGCAGGCTGCATGCCGCCGAGGAGGCCGGCCTGCTCCTTCATCCGGACGGTGATCCGGCCGTATTCCCGCTCCTTTGCCCTTTCAACGGAACCACCCAGCAGGAGGGCAGTCAGCTGCATGCCGTAGCAGATACCCAATACCGGAATGCCCGCTTCGTACAGGGCAGGATCAATCCGGGGCGCGTCATCGTCATGGACGCTGGAGGGGCCGCCGGAAAGAATGATACCGACCGGCTTGCGGGCGAGAATGTCCGCCAGCGGCATATTCCACGGGACGACTTCCGAATAGACGTGGCATTCGCGGACGCGGCGGGCAATCAGCTGGGTGTACTGGCCGCCGAAGTCCAGGATCAGGACGGTTTCCCTCTGCATAAATCATTCCTCCAGGATTCAGAATCAGGTATCAGCCGTGGCGGTAGGGGACGGGCTCCCAGATGACCGACGGGTCCATATGGGCAAGGTCCGGCGTGCCGGTACGGATCATCATGGCCTGCAGCTGGGCGGTGGCCTTTTCCAGTACCTCGCGAACACCGGCTGCACCCTTTTCCTTCAGGGGCCCCATGAGCGCCTTACCCATGGTGACGGCGTCCGCCCCGCGGGCCAGCGCCTTGAATGCGTCAAAACCGGATTCGATACCGCCGTCGGCGATGAGCAGGAAGTCCGGGCCCACAGCCCTGCGGATTTCCGGCAGCACCATGACGGGCGGGACCGCGTATTTCAGCAGCCCGTTGTGGTGGCTGAGGATGGCACCCGCGGCACCGAGATCGCGGCAGACGACCGCGTCGTGCGCGCTGAGCACGCCCTTGACCAGGAAGGGCAGGTGGGTGGAACGGATGTAAGTGCCGAGCTCCTCCAGGGTGGGCTGCTTCATCTGCAGGCCGACCACCACGGAATCCTCCGCGTCATCCGTATTGACGGCATGCTCGATATCCATGCCGACCGCCAGCGCACCGTTCTCCTCGGCGAAGGCGATCCGGCTGCGGATGGCTTCCGGGTCAGCGTAGGGCTTGATGATCTTGATGACCTTCGCGCCGGTGGCCAGCACACCGGCAAATTCCTCATTGCCGCCCATGCCGATGCTGACGCAGGCGCCGGCCTGCCGCGCGCCCTCCGCCATGCCGGCCAGGTCGATGTGGCTGAGCGCTGCGGTCATGATCGGTGTTCGGAATGTTTCTCCCAGGAAGGAGAAAGCGGTGTCCGGGCGGACAGCGCCGGCAACGCGGCTTTCCACCAGGAGGGAATCCATGTACTGCCTTGCGATGGCGACGGAGTTTCCTGCGGGATCGCTGAACATTTTCTTCCCCTGCCTTTCACCGGAATAAATCATGAAAAAAATACGCGCATACAATACCATAGCGAAGCGCAGAGTTCAAGAATCCTTTGGATGTATACAGAAAAAAAGCGGACGCGGATCCGGGTCAATGCGAATTCCGGGCAATATAGGGGTTGGTAAACTCCTCTTCCCCGGAAACCTCGCGGATGACGCGGATGCCCTCGGGAAAGTGGACGTTGTCATCCGTGCTGTAAAGCTCAATCTCCATCAGCGCCTGGTCCTTCCACTGGGGGTAAATATCGATATTGTAGTACAGGCCGTTCTCGCTGAGGCAGAAACGATCCTTGCGGATGATCCGGTAATCCGGATCGGCCTGCCGCAGCAGGTTCTGGAATTCCCGCCGGGTCAGGCGCTCTTCCAGCTCAATCCGTTTCCCGCCTTCGATATTCCGCTTGCGGGTTTTGAAATACACGTAATTGCCGTCCGTGCCGCGCTGGCGGATACGGATGACTTCGCCCGGAATATCGCTCCGGAGGTAGGCCTGCATGATTTCTACCCGCTCACAGTTGGGGCGTGTTTCCAGCATACGCCGATCCGGGTATTCGATGAGGTATTTCCGCCGGGTTTCCAGCGGCTTCGGCTCTCCCAGGAAGGCAGAAATCTCCCGGATCAGGGCCAGCATTTTTTCATCAAAGTTATACCGGTTGTCAATGACGCGGAGATGGGGATGGCCGGTCCAGGCGGCGATGAGGGCGTCATCGGACCGGACGGCTTCCTCCGGCGTTTCATAGCGGGCGGCGTTGTTTGCGTGGGTATAGAATTCCTCCGCACCCTTGGCGGCGGTGACCAGATGGAAGACCGCGTCATAGTGGTCCCGGAGCTCGACTTCGCTGGTATTCAGCTTATCCAGCACGTAGCGGAATTCTTCAGCGGTCATATAGGCGCGGTTGTCCAGGGCGCCGCGGTCGCAGACGATGAGGATTTTTTCCGCATCGAAGGTCCGGGCAATTCCGGTGAAAACCTCTTCCTTGGCCAGCATCAGCTGGGTGACCCGGTATTGGTATTCCCGGTTGTTGCGGGTCAGCCGCCACGGCGCGCCGCCGTTGCTCAGCTGGGTGGCGGTTTCATCCACAAACAGGACCAGGTAGCCCTTCTGGGTAAACGCGTTCTGGATCCAGCTCATGGCGGTCGTTTTTCCGGCACAGGGACCGCCGGTGATAACGATCCGGGTGATGGACTGCCTGCGGGGTGCTTCTTGCATTTGAGGTTCCTCCGTATTCCGTTCTGCCGGCAGGAAAAAACGGGAATGATAAAAAAACGCGGTATGCAGGGATATGGAAAGTGCTCGTCTGATAAGAATATTATAATCCGGACGGCCGGGAATTGCCACCGGCTTTTGGACTGGATACAGAAAAAACCATTGACCGCGGGCCGGCATGATGATATACAGGGAGTATCCGAAAACGGACGGGAGGAAACAGGATGAAGACGATTTACCTGGCCGGGGGATGCTTCTGGGGTGTCCAGCGGTTTTTTGACCAGTTTGACGGAGTGATCCGGACGGAGACCGGGTACGCGAACGGCCCGGAGCAGGCGCCGACCTACCAGGACGTATGCGCGGACAGCGGCCACGCGGAAACCGTGCGGATCGACTATGACGAAAGCCGGATATCCCTTTCGGAACTGCTGGATGACTACTTTATGGTGATCGACCCGACATCCGTGAACAGACAGGGCCACGACGAGGGCATCCAGTACCGTACCGGGATTTACTGGACGGAGGAAAGCCAGGTGCCGGTGATTGAGGCACGCATGAAAAAGGAAGAAGAAAAGGCCGGACAACCGCTGGCGGTGGAAACCGGGAAGCTGGTAAACTTCTTCCCGGCGGAGGAATACCACCAGAAGTACCTGGAGAAAAATCCGGGCGGATACTGCCATATCCCGTGGGGACTGATGAACCTGAAAAAATGATTCCGCATCCGCAGATACGGCCGGGAGGGGGAAAACCTCCCGGCCGTTATTTGTATGGACAAATCGCTGAAAACATATTGACTTAGAGTCAACTCAAAGGTTTATGATCTCCCCGCCGGGGAAAAACCGGCAGGGAGGATTATCATGAGGACGCGCAGATCTGTTACCATGGATATGACTGAGGGAGCACCGCTGCTGCTCCTGGCTCGGTTTGCGCTTCCCCTGCTGATCGGCAATATATTCCAACAGGCATATAACATGGCGGACTCGATGATCGTCGGCCAGCTGCTGGGCGCGAATGCCCTGGCGGCGGTGGGCGCAACGGGTTCGATTTCTTTTTTGTTCTTCTCGATTTTCAACGGAATCAGCGGCGGCTGCGGGATTATCACCGCCCGGTACTTCGGAGCCCGGGAGCACGACATGGTGCAGCGGGCGATCGCAAATTCCGCGTATATCATGATCGGCGCATCGCTGCTGACCGGCGGACTCGCGTTTTCCATGGTGCCGACGGTGCTTGGCTGGATGGGGACGCCGCAGGAAATCCTGCCGGATTCCATCACCTACATGCGGATGACCTCCGCCTCGGTGCCGCTGATCGCGATTTACAACTATTCTTCCTCCATGCAGCGGGCGCTGGGCGACAGCCGGACGCCGCTGATCTTCCTGGTGGTTTCCTGCCTGCTGAACGTCTGCCTGGACCTGCTGTTTGTGGGCAGCCTGGGCCTGGGCGTGTTCGGCGCGGCGCTCGCGACGATGGTTTCCCAGCTGCTGGCCGGGTTTGGCTCGCTGCTGTACGCGTTCCGCCGGAATCCCTATTTCCGGCTGGGCCGCGAGATGCTGAAGCCGGACCGGAAGATCATCAGCAGCTCGGTGAAGCTGGGCCTGCCGCTGGCACTGCAGTGGAGCCTGATCGCCATTTCCACCACGGCGCTGCAGCGCGTGGTGAACACCTTCGGGCCGGTGGCTGTGGCGGCGTATACCGCGACCAACCGGCTGGAGCAGCTGGTACAGCAGCCCTTCGGATCGCTGAGCATGGCGCTGAGCACCTACTGCGGGCAGAACATGGGCGCCGGGAAGACCGGGCGGATCCGCAGCGGTTTCCGGGACAGCGCGCTGGCCAGCGCAGCGCTGGCCGGGATTATGCTGGTGATGATGCAGTTCTTTGGCGGGAACCTGGTGAACATGTTTGTGAGCGAGGCGGAGGTGATCGACCTCGGCCGCGCAGCCCTGCGGACGACCAGCTGGTTCTATGTTTTCCTGGGGCTGATCTATGCCACGCGCGGTGTACTGAACGGCGTCGGGGACGCATTCTTCGCGTTTATCAATGGCATCGTGGAGATTGCCGGGCGCGTGGGGCTGCCGCTGCTGCTGATCAATTTCACCTCAGCCGGTGTGATGTCCATCTGGCTGACCGCGGGGACAACCTGGATGCTGGCGGGCATCAGCTGCTTTGCCCGGTATATTTCCTGGCGGAAAAAACTGGCCGCGTTCCGTGCGGAACGCGGCAGTGAAGCAGCCGAAGGCTGAAGGCCTCAATCCAGGCGGGACAGGGAATGGTACCCGCGGGAGGAAAGGAACTCCTCCACCTCGGACAGGTCGGCGCAGCGGAGAATCGCGACCGGGTTCCGGCTGAGGGAGCTGTAAGTCACATACAGGTAATCCAGGTTAATATTCCCCGCGGAGATCACGGAGAGCAGCTTATTCAGGCTGCCGCAGGCATCCTCGATCTCGATGGCGGCGACGGAATCGGAATGGCACATATACCCGGCGGCGGACAGGACGTCCGCCGCTTTCTGTGTATCGGACACGAGCATGCGGATGATTCCGAACTCGGCGCTGTCGTTGGTGACAAGCGTGTTCATGTTGATCCCGTTGTCCTGCAGGATCTGGGTGATTTTGTTCATGGCGCCCTGTTTGTTCTCGGCAAAAATGGAAAGCTGGCGAATCATAGACAGTTACTCCTTGTAATGCGTTCGGTTTTTATTTCAGCGCGTCCTTCATGGAACGGACGAATTCCTCCACGTGCGGCGGCGCGTCTTTCCCGTACTTCGCCATGATCTTGACGATGGCGGAGCCGACGATGGCACCGTCGGAAAGATCCGCCATGGCGCGGGCCTGGGCCGGGGTGGAGATGCCGAAGCCGATCGCGAAGGGCACGTGCGCATTTTCCCGGATGGCCCGGGTAACGGCGGAGAGGTCGGTGGTGATCTCACTGCGGGTGCCGGTGACGCCCAGGGAGGAGACCAGGTAGATGAAGCCCTCCGCTTCCGAGGCGATCATGGCGATGCGCTGCTCGGAGGTCGGGGCGATGAGGGAAATCAGCGCGATATCCCGTTCCCGGCAGGCGGGAAGGAACTCATCCTTCTCCTCATAAGGCAGGTCCGGCAGGATCAGGCCGTCGATGCCGGTGCGGCGGCAGTTGTCGAGGAAGCGTTCGGCGCCATAGGAGAAGACCACGTTGGCGTAGGTCATGAAGACCATGGGAACGGTGACATCCTTCCGCAGCTCCGAGACCAGGCTGAAGATTTTATCCGTAGTGGTCCCCGCGGTCAGTGCGCGGAGGTTGGCCTCCTGGATGACGGGGCCTTCGGCCGTCGGATCGGAAAAGGGAATTCCCAGCTCGATCAGGTCGGCTCCGCCGCGGACCGCGGCGCGGACTGCCGCGGCAGTGGTCTCCAGGTCCGGATCCCCGCAGGTGAGGAAGGCGATGAACGCCTTGCCGTGGTCAAACGCGGACGCGATATTACTCATGCAGATCCTCCCCCCTGTAGCGCGCGATGGCGGCGCAGTCCTTGTCACCCCGGCCGGAAACCGTGATGACGATGACCTGGTCCGGACTCATCTCCGGCGCAATCTTCCGGGCATACGCGACGGCATGGGCCGATTCAATGGCCGGGATAATGCCCTCCGTACGCGCCAGGTATTCGAAGGCGCACACAGCTTCCTCATCGGTGACCGGCACGTATTCCGCCCGGCCGATATCATGGAGCCAGGCGTGCTCGGGACCGACACCGGGATAATCCAGGCCGGCGGAGATGGAGTAGACCGGGGCAATCTGGCCGTACTCATCCTGGCAGAAATAGCTCTTCATTCCGTGGAAGATTCCCAGGCGGCCGGTATTGATGGTGGCGGCGGTTTCGAAGGTGTCGATGCCGCGTCCGGCAGCCTCACAGCCGATCAGGCGGACGGACGGATCCCCAATGAAGTGGTAGAAGCTGCCGATGGCATTGCTTCCGCCGCCGACACAGGCGATGACCGCGTCCGGCAGGCGGCCTTCCTTCTCCATCAGCTGGGCTTTGATCTCCTTCGAGATGACCGCCTGGAAATCCCGGACGATGGTCGGGAAAGGATGGGGGCCCATGACGGAGCCGAGGCAGTAATGGGTATCATCAATGCGGCGCGTCCACTCCCGCATGGCCTCGCTGACCGCGTCCTTGAGCGTGGCGGTGCCGGTTTTGACGGGAATGACTTCCGCGCCGAGCAGGCGCATGCGGTAAACGTTCAGCGCCTGGCGGACGGTGTCCTCCTCACCCATGAAGACCACGCACTCCATGCCCATGAGGGCGGCGGCGGTCGCCGTGGCGACCCCGTGCTGGCCCGCGCCGGTTTCGGCGATCAGGCGGGTTTTGCCCATCTTCTTTGCCAGCAGGGCCTGGCCGAGCACGTTATTGATCTTATGCGCGCCGGTATGGTTCAGGTCCTCCCGCTTGAGGTAAATCTTCGCGCCGCCGAGGTCATGGGTCATTTTCTCCGCGTAATACAGGCGGCTGGGCCGGCCCGCGTACTCGTTGAACAGCGTGGAAAGCTCCCGGTTGAATTCCGGGTCATCCTTATAGTGGTTATATGCCTTTTCCAGTTCGATGACGGCGTTCATCAACGTTTCCGGGATGTACTGCCCGCCGTGGATGCCGAAGCGTCCGCTGGGATTGGTCATACGGAATCCCCCTCTCTCACCGCGCGTATGAACGCGCGCATTTTATTGTAATCCTTGAAACCGCCTGTCTCAATACCGGAGGAGACATCCACCGCGAAGGGGCGGAACCGCCGCACCGCTTCAGCGGCGTTCTCCGGCGTGAGCCCGCCTGCCAGGAAATACGGACGGGAAACGGAGGAAAGCAGCGACCAGTCAAAGGTCTTTCCGTCCCCGGCCCCCGCGTCCAGCAGGACCATATCCGCCGCGGAGGCTTCCGCCGCGCGGAGGTCTTCCGTACCCCGGACGCGGAACGCCCGGATGACGGGCTTTCCGGCCAGGGCTTTGAGGCGGGCGATGGCTGCCTCATCCTCATGGCCGTGCAGCTGGGCGATATCGATGACGCCATCCGCCAGCAGCCGGGCCACGGTTTCGGCATCCTCATCCACGAACACGCCGACGACCCGGATCCCGGGACGGAGCGCCTGCCGCAGGGCGGCGGCCTCCTCCGGGGAGATGAACCGGCGGCTGCCCGGCGCAAAGACGAAGCCGATGTAGTCCGGCATCAGCCGGTTGACCGCTTCGATGTCCTCCATGCGGCGAAGCCCGCACATTTTGACCTGGGTCATGCTTCCTCCTTCAGGGCCTTCAGGCAGGCGGCCTTGTCCGCCGCGCGCATCAGTGTTTCGCCGATGAGGACGGCATCCGCCCCGATGGCCCGCAGGCGCGCCACATCCTCCGGACCGCGCACGCCGCTTTCGGCGACACAGATGCGGTCCGCCGGGATCAGGTCCCGCAGGCGGGCGGTATTGCCGAAGTCCACGGAAAAATCCTTCAGGTTGCGGTTGTTGATACCGATGATCCGTGCGCCGGCATCGACCGCTGTGCGGATTTCCGCCTCGTCATGCGTTTCCGTGAGGGCGGCGATGCCGAGCTCCTCACAGCGATGCAGGCATCTGCCGAGCATTTCCCGGTCCAGCAGGGAGACGATGAGCAGCGCAGCGTCGGCACCCATGACCCGCGCCTGGTCCAGCTGGTACAGGCTGACGGTGAAGTCCTTGCGGATCATCGGGAGGGTGGTGGCCTGCCGGACCCCGCGGAAGATGTCATCCGACCCCAGGAAGTAGTGCGGTTCCGTGAGGCAGGAGACGCAGTCCGCCCCGGCAGCCTCATATTCCCGGGCGATCTCCGTATACGGGAAATCCGGGGCGATCAGCCCTTTGGAGGGGGAGGCCCGTTTGATCTCGCAGATAAAGGAGATCCCGGGCTTTGCGAGC
>JAFRTK010000007.1 GCA_017427165.1 Clostridia bacterium | reverse complement strand
GCTGCGCACGGTTTCATCCGATACGCTGGCACTGTTCAGGAAAAAGCCATCGATATATCCCACACGATCAATGATTTTCTGCTGGTTCGCCTGGATCGTGCCGTAAGCCCCAAGCACCGCCGCCGTGCACAGATACACCGCCAGAAAAATGCCAATGGCCAGGCTGAAATAGGCCTTTTTGTTGGCTTTCAGGCTGGCCGCGGCCACCTGATTCATGGTGAGGCGCTTCACGGGATCACCCCCGCAGTCTCAATCGGCGCGACTCCGCACTGCGGAGATCGCTTGTTTCGGCTGATCTCAGATTCGATGAAATTTCCGCCACTGGCGGTAATCGAATCTTCGCCCTCGCCGCTGTCGTCGGCCACCTGCCCGTCCTCCAGGCGGATGATGCGCTCGGCCTGCTCCGCTACGCCCAGATCGTGGGTGACCAGAATCATGGTGATGCCCAGCTCCTGGCTGACGGTGCGCATGAGGGTCAGCACCTCCCGGCCCGTTTTTCCGTCCAGGTTGCCGGTGGGTTCGTCCGCAAAGAGGATGGCAGGCTTGTTGGCCAGGGCCCGGGCGATGCACACCCGCTGCTGCTGGCCGCCGCTCATGGCGCCCGGCAGGTGGGAAAGGCGGTCCCCGATGCCCAAAACTTCGATGATCCGGTTCAGATGGCCTTCGTCAGGCTTGCGGCCATCCAGCATCACCGGCAGCAGGATATTCTCCCGGGCCGTCAGCTCCCGCACCAGGTTGTAGCTCTGGAACACAAAGCCGAAACGGCGCCGGCGCAGAACGGAGAGCTGATTGTCGTTGTACCTGGCCAGATCATGCTCCTGATAGATGACACTCCCGGACGTGGGCCGGTCCAGACCGGAGAGCAGGTGCAGCAGGGTGGATTTGCCGCTGCCGCTCTTCCCCGTCACGGCGGTAAAGGAGCCCTGGGCAAAGGACAGGCTGACATCCCGCAGCGCGTGCACGGGCACACCGCCGCCCTGGTAGGTCTTCGTGAGGCTTTCACAGCGCAATGCTTCCATGATTCATCCCTCCTCAACTGAATGCTACCAGAATATCCTTGCTTTCAGGTGACTTTCACCTTACGATTTCGTAAGACTGCGGGAAAAGAAAGGGCGGGGAGGCAGCATGACAGCCGTTCCCCGCAGCTTTTCTTCCGGTATCAGGACCGCGTGAGATTCAGGATCGGAATCGAGAGGACGAATCTCAGTCCATCTTTTGTGTTTTCTGCCGAGATCTGGCCGTGGTGACGGTAAATGATCTCCTTCACGATCGCCAGACCGAGCCCCGCGCCGCTCTGCTTCTGATCCTGCGCGCGGTAGAACCTGTCAAACAGATGGGGCAGATCCGCCTCCGCCGCACCGCCGCCGTTGTCTTCCATCGTGCAGAAGAAGGCCCGGTCGGTCTGCTCCAGCGAAATGGTAATCTTCCCGTCTGCCGCCGTATGCTCGCAGGCGTTTTTCAGTAGATTCAGGAAGGCCTCGGACAGCCACTTTTCATCACAGCGGATCGCTGCATCGCCTTCGATCTGCATGACCTTCTCCGGCCACAAAGGGCGGAGCCGGCTCCACACGCTTTCGATGAGCGGCCGGATCGCGTGATCCGCAAAGGTGAATTCATACCCGTCCGCGCACAGCTTTTCCAGGCGGAGCAGGCTGCCGATCAGGGCTTCCATCCGCTCGATCTGACTGATCTCCTGCGCCAGGTGCGCTCCCTCATCCATCTCCACGAACAGCCGGAGAGAGGCGAGCGGGGTCTTCAGCTGATGGGAGATGTCAGCCGTCAGATCGCTGGTGCGCCGGGCTTCCCGGCGGCAGCGCTCCTGTTCCACCGCGAGACGGTTTTCCATTTCGGCCGCGGCATTCTCCAGCGGCGCGATTGTGTCTTCCCGCAGGGAAAAGGGCAGGGGCTTCTCCCGCCCGGCCAGGAAGTCCTCCATCTGCTCCGCGAGCCTGCTGAGGCGCTTCCTCTGACGCAGCAGATGAACAGCCATCACGAGGATGGCCGCCGCCAGGATGCCGCCGATCACATATCCGACCATTGATACCCCACTCCCCGAATCGTGCGGATCTGCGCTGCACCGACCTTCTCCCGCAGCCGGCTCATATGGACGGAGAGCGTGTTGTCGTCGATGTACTTCCCGCCGTCGTCCCACAGCAGCTGCAGCAGCCGATCGCGGGAGACGACGCCCTTGCTCTCCAGCAGAAGCACCAGAATCCTGTACTCCGTCAGTGTCAGCGGCAGGGCCTCACCGTCGCGGGTGATCTGCATCCGCGTCTCGTCCACGGTGAATCCACCCCGGGCTGTGACCCTTCCCGGCGCACTGCCGCGCAGCAGGACGCGCACCCGGCTGAGCAGCTCCTGCATCCGGAAGGGCTTGGTCACGTAATCGTTCCCGCCGGAGTCCAGGCCGCGCACCACATCGAATTCCTCGTCCCTGGCCGTGAGAAACAGGATCGGCCGCGTGTCGCCCATGGCCCGCCATTCCCGGCACAGGGCCACACCGTCGCCGTCCGGCAGGCCCACATCCATCACGATGGCCTGGACGGCATCATCCAGCCTGGCCCGGGCTTCGCGCACGGATCCCGCCTCCACGACCCGATACCCTTCCCGGATGAACAGTTCTGCGAGCCCCTCCCGCAGCACCGCGTCGTCCTCCACCAGCAGCAATGTGTTCATGGCCGATCCTCCTGCCATCCACAGCAAACATCTGTGATCTTCCGGGAGGTATGATAGCAAATGCGGGGCGGATGTGCAAGGAAACAGGTTCTATGAAATGATTTCCCCCTGATATTGCAAAAAACAGAAATTTGTCGTCTAATGGGTGAGACGGTTTGTTTATTGACTGACATCCCCTGAAGCTTACCGGCTTTCCTTGTTCCGGTATCTGGCTTCAGGGGACGTATCCTGTCGGCTTATGCTGTTTTTTGTCAGATAATATCCCGTTCCGGACCGGTGCTGCAGGGGTTTTCATAAGCAATTTGCCACAAGACTGAGGCTGAAGGCAGCTTATGAACCGGCATCAGTCACCGGGCTTGTTCCTGACCGGGAAATAAATCTCATACGGTTCATAACCGACTTTATAGAGAGGAAGCAGACGAATACCCTTTTCCTGACCTACAGTTTTGAACAGTTCTGTCCAGACAGCCCATTCACGTTCACTTTCGCGTGCAATGCTCTCCTCCGCGGGCTTTCCGCCCAGATCAAGCTGCGTTTCGGCATCTGTCAGCCCGGCCAGTGTCATTGGACCGTAGGTGAACGCCACCATGTGGTCATCATCCGGCATGTATTCGGCGCGGACTCTCATGGGAAGCTTCACGCAGACGGTATCGCCGTCCTTCCACTCGCGGTCAAAAGTATAGTATCCGTCTTCTGTCTTTTCAGCATCCGTCCAGTCCGGGATACGAACCTTCAGAACCATGTGAACGGGGATTTTCGTGCTGACTGAGAAATACAGGCATTTCATTTCCGGATGATGCAATACCTTCGCGGGCACAGGATCAATGCACTGCCTTCCTGCGGAATCGCTGGACATATGGAATGAACCGGCCTGCGTATCATTGCGCTGAGTCAGGGTGATCTCCTGCCCGTCAATCTTCACCGTGCAGGCAGAATCAAAGTACTGGCAGGCATATACTGTATGGTCATTCTGATAATACAGATAACGGTTATGGGCAGCGTTAGCCTGCACAAGCGTTCCGTGGCAGCAGTAGAAATGATTCTTCTCGCTTGCCCAGCCTTTTCTTCCCCCTGCCCGCATGGGCAGGAAATAAGTGAGCAAGCCTTTTTGATGTGTTTTGTCCTGATTGCCGTCATTGACGGCTTCCCGGACCCAGTATGCCTGCGCCATGATGCCGTTATAAAGATTGCGCTCAATATAGTCGCAGTATCTCTTGTCCCCCGTCCAACGGAACAGATAGTCCGCAAGGCGCATCATATTATAGACTGTGCAATGCTCCTGGGCCTTATCGCCCAGACGGGCCCTGATTTCATTCTTGGGCAGCCAGATCTCGCCCAGGGTCTGCCCGCCGGTCGCGTAAGCGCCCCGGTCCGTGACAGCGCATTTCCAATAGGCCTCGCAGATGCGGCGCCATTTTTCATCACCGGTCACTTCATACGCCCGCGCGCAGCCGCAGACTTCGGGGATCGTGGTGTTGGCGTGCATATTGGTAAGGGGATCCGCTCCTTCCAGAAGGCGGTCGAACAGGCGGCCCCGGTAATAGCGCTGCATCAGGGTCCGGTACATTTCCCTGCCTGTGATGCCGTACAGATCTGCCCAGATCTCCAGCATGCCGCCAGTCTCCACGTCCAGGATATCGTCCATCTGCTCACGGCTGAAATCCTTCGTCCAGTTCAGAAACCATTCCGCCCATTTTTCAGCGACAGCCAGCGCCTTCTCATTTCCCGCGAACCTGTACATATCCACCAGCCCCATAAAAACCTTGTGGATCGTATAGTGGGGAGCCCAGACCGGCTTGCCCGCCGCGATGCGGTTCAGATATTTTTCGGGAATGGGTCCCGCCCAGCCGTCACCGTTTTCATTCTGGCAGCGTTCCAGAATATCGATCATATCATCAGCCTGCGCCTTGACGGCTCTGTCACCCGAAGCCGCATAGCGCATGGCGGCAGCTGACAGCCAGTGTCCCGGAAAATGTCCGCGCAGCTGGCACGTGGGGCTTTCCCAGCCGCCGTGCATGTAGCCGGGTATTTCCGCCGGGCCGCCCAGCCCCGCTTCCATTTCAAAATTCAGCATGAGCGACCGGGTTTCCAGCCGCAGCATGTAA
Source organism: Clostridia bacterium (assembly GCA_017427165.1). GTDB lineage: Bacteria > Bacillota > Clostridia > Christensenellales > Aristaeellaceae > Aristaeella. The sequence goes on along the minus strand of JAFRTK010000007.1, from coordinate 27,170 downwards.
TCACGGTTTTCCCGTTCGCGGCGTTTTAATTCCATATCATGAAGCTGAACATTCCGGCCCTGGATCATTTGCAGTAACATAGACGTTCCTCCTTATCAGATAATCTTCAGGGTGTTGACAAAACCAAGCGGCAGCCGGTCGGGCATCCCGAAAGAAATGTTCAGGCCGACCGCATCCATCAGGGAAAGCATCGGCGCGGAATACTGTTTTGCCTGCAGAATGCAGACAGCGATCCCCAGGATAAAAAACAGCACCCCATCCTCCCTGACTATATACAAAATACGATTCTTTTATCTGTATCTGCCATAAAAATAATAACATACTCCCGAAAATCTTCAATACTCAGATGCGCCGAATGGTTCTTCCCTGAAGCCTTTTTGGCATATACAATATTCTGCACATGAAAAAAAGACTGCGGGCCGGGTGCTTTATCATGACAGGCTGGATGACTTTCCCTTTCCGGATGAGATGGTCATTGCCGGGAGCATCGGGTTTTTCCGGGATCCGGCACCCTGTGAGATCCACCAGCGCGCTGTGCAGCTTCGCTTTTGCGGCGAGATTACACAGTCGGTTCCAACCGTACTTTGAAGGCGGAAGAAATGCCGCAGTTTGTGTACGATTATTTCTGTGAAATGAAGCCTGCTTTCATTCGGGTGGAAAACAGGCAGGAAGCGGAAGGCGATGCTCTGATCTATGTACAGGCTCAGCTGACAGATAAAAACGGAAACGCGGTTTTCGATGAGGACAGGACCGTTACTTTTTCCGCCGCCGGTCCTCTGCACTTTATTTCCGCAGGAAACACCGCCATCCAGACTACCGCCAATTACGCGCAACCCGTTCAGCGTCTGTATGAGGGCCATGTGATGGCTGTTTTCCGTACGACAGGCAAGTCCGGCACCGGTCATATTCATTGTCTCTGCGAGGGTCTTGAACCTGCGGAACTGGTCGTCAGGTGTACCGGGGAAGAATAAGACGATCGTGCCTTATACCCAAAGGGCGGGGAGCTTTCATACTGCTCCCCGCCCTTTTTGCGTTCCGTCATCCGTTTCCGGCCGTCAGATCGCTCTGCCGCACGAACCCGTACTCCCCGGTCACCGGGAACCAGACGTGATACCATTCATCCCCGATGATTCCGATGACCTTCATGGTGTTCCAGCCCGCGTCCATGTGCCAGATATACTCGCCGATCTGCGGTTCTTTGTATACCTTCAGCTTTTCGTCTCTGGCGGAAAGCTGCGGCATGGCGGAAAGATCCAGGCGCAGGGCGCTGCCGGACTGCCCGAAGGTCAGGTAGCGCTTCATCATGTACCCGTGCACCCAGCTTCGCCAGTCGCCGAACGTCACCAGTGTCCAGTCGCCGTCCTGCGCGCTGACGCCGACCGGGGTGCCGGTATAATACTTTCCCCGGGAACGGCTCCCTTTGTCCGCCCGTTCCCGCAGGTGCAGGCGGTCGGCAGGGTTGGGATTGACCACCATGGCGTACTGGCCGGAGTCCATCTGCGCAGATGCTTCCGTCAGAGTATGCGGCAGGCTGGTCCAGTCCATCTGCGTAATGTCGCCCCAGGGGTGATCGCCGTAGAGGAGGGTTCCGGCCGGCACTTCCGAGCCGTCCCATACCGTGCGGTCCCCGAAGAACATGAAACCTCCCGTTTCTTCAGAAAAAGCGCTGTCATCATAAATGTATTCAAGCCCTGCCCTGCCGGAATAAAGCAGCTGGACCGTCACGCAGCGCCCGTCGATCCACAGGCTGTCGGAAAAGTTCTCATACCCCAGCACTGTACCTTCCGGCAGCGGGGAGCTCTCAATCAGGTTCACGGCCCGGTGGCTCATATACTCGCAGATCACATACACCCGGCTGCCGTCCGGCTTCTCCATCAGGAAATGCAGGGCACTGTTCTTCAGCATGCCCTTCACGAAAGTATATTCCGGCATGAGGGCTGCGGCAGCCTCCCGGAAAAAGCGCCCGTTCTCCGATGCGTAAAAGTCAGTGGTGCTGATGAACGCCGGAAAGCGGGAAACGTCAAAGTCTGCCAGCCGGACACAGTCCGCCATCCAGGCGGCGGGAAGCACCTCCATGCGCTGAATGCCGTGGTCGTTGTCATCCTCACTGTACATGCCAAAAGTGCGGACGATCTCCCCGCCGTGGGCGTCGTCCCACACGGTGCTCCATACATGGGTGTATTCACCGAAGCCGCTGTCTGCGGCATACTGATCCACCGGGCCCCAGGTTCCGTCCGCGTTCCGGCTGCTGTGGTAACGCACCAGCTCCGTGTCCGACAGCAGGTAGGTCCAGAACACGGCGTTATCGCTGTCCAGCAGAAGCTCAGGCCAGTCCCTGTTCTGGATCAGCGCCGCGGGATTGTCGATGACGATCTGCCATGCGCCGTCATGCCGTTCCAGAAGGACCAGCCTTTTCACTCCGTCCGTCCCGGCAAAGCAGGCTGCCGTATCGCCCCACTGCGAGAGCTGCACCGGCTCCGTGATGCCTGCCTGACGCAGTGCCTCTGTGATCTGCGCTTCGTCACTGGCTGCTGCCAGCGCTGAAGCACTGACCAGCGTCAGCATCAGAAGAAAAATGCATAAAAACCGCTTCTTCATACCCATCATCCTTCATAACCGCGTGTTATCCGTTATCCGCCGACTCCAGCCAGGCTGTACCGGACTGATCCTCCACGATGACAGACCAGCCATAATCTCTTCCGGAATCAAAGCGTACGCTCCATTGTCCGGACGCAGCGCTGAAGCTGTACGAAACAACATAGCTTTTCAGCGCGTCCGCAGTCACGGTTTTGCCTTCAGCCACCGGCCCCGTCGCGAGCAGCGCCGTCTGCGCCAGGCTCTGAACCTGCTCCTGCGTCAGGTGAGTCAGGTTTCCGGACCGCACGAATCCGCGCACCGGCTGCGTTCCGTTGTCATATTCCACATACACCCAATCGCCCATCACCGCCAGCCGCCTGACCTTCGCGTCCGCCGGCAGATTCGCGACGGCGGTCCCGGAAAACAGGGGATCATCCGTCAGGGAGCACTGCGCCGCCGCGCAGGCCGTATGATCTCCGAAGCCGATATTGCCGACGGCCGCCTTCTTTGGCAGCGCGCTCTCCGGAATCCAGCCGATCCGCATATGCTCGCTGGTAATATCATACTGGATCATGATCCAGCCGTTTTCCCTGCCGAAGACCTGAATCCAGTCATTGGTGGAAACGGAAGCTTTTCCGTTCCCGCCGCGCAGGTAGTTCTCCCCGGGCCCGGTGTAAACCGCGTATTTTTTATTGGAGGTAAACTGAATCCGCTCCGCCGTCAGAGTTCCGCCGGGAATCGCGGGCGGATCGGAAAAAGTTGCTTTTGCCTCCTTATAGGACTTGGGAAGGGACCTGAAGGCCATGTTCAGTCCGAAGGATGTATACAGGTTCACATGCCCGAGCATCCTCTCCGCGTCCCAGTCATAGAAGTACAGCTTTCCTTTCCTGATATACGCTCCCGTCATCGACGCCTTGCTCCGGTCAAACCAGGAGATCACCCGGAACTGATGGTTGATCACATGGACGTTGATCCCCTGCATCCAATATTCCTCGTGGTCCGGATCTATCCGGTAAATCAGAAAGCCCTGGTCATCCTGATACAGGCTGACATCATTTGCTTCGAGGTCGGAGGCGGTATGCCTGCGGAAGGCGAGCGTGCCTTTTCCCTGAGGGGCCAGGCTGTCATAACAGGCCTTGAACTTCCAGCCCTGCGCCGCGTTTTCATCCGTCTGGTCATTCGTAAAGTGCCAGACATCATGGTGCGTTCCGTCCTGACTGGTCAGCACAAACAGATGGTCCAGATATACGCCTTTGGGAGATTCCGTCCAATTCAGGCGGACATAATCCTCCGCGCAGTCCTTCAGCCCCCGGCCGGCCAGGAACTCCGAAATCAGGGGCGGCAGGCCTTCCAGAGAGCCGTCCTCCGCCAGCGACGCGCCGGCCGGGAGAAGCATTGCCGAGAGCATCAACAGCAAAACCAGAAACTTTTTCATTCCCTTTTTCCTCCGCTTCCATATTTCTGCAGGGTTCCGGACGGCCGCCGGACGCGGCCGTGTCCGCCCTTCTGTATAAAAGGACACGCGGGGAGAAGCGGATGTTACAAAGCTGTAAAAATTTCTTTCAGGGAGCGGTTTTCCGCCCGACCGCGTCAGCGGGAACAAAGCCGCGGACAGGCTGTCCGTCTCCCGTCCACTCCAGATAGGCCCAGCCGCCCATGACAGCCAGCCACTGAACCTCCGTACCCGCGGAAAGGGTATGCAGCGGCTGCCCTTCGCCCAGCGGATCATCCGTCAGGGCGGTCTCCTGCAGGATCAGCGCCGGGAGGGAAGCAAGGGCCAGCGGCCCGGCGTCAATATTTCCCGGCAGGGAAGAGGCGTCGATATAGCCGATGCGGTATTGGGAGGCGGTGACGGCATACTGAATCATCAGATAACCGTTTTCCGTGCCGAAAACCTGAATCCAGTCATTGGTCGAAACGGCCGCCTTGTTCTGCCTGGCCCGTTCATAGTTTGTCCCGGGGCCCGTATAGACGGGATATTTCTGATCCGCGGGGAAGTCCGCCAGCTGCGCCTTCAACTCCGGCAGCGGGCTTTCCGCGGGCGGCGCGGTCTGTTCCGGCGTATCGGTATCCGCCGGCAGCGGTTCGCCCGTCAGCAGGGAAATGACGCTGTTCGCCGGATCCGCGGCCAGCGTCACAGGATCCGGAACGGGCCGGTTCAGCCCCCAGAGAAGCAGAATCACAGCCGCGGCAGCAGCCGTCAGCCCGGCAGCCCATTTTGCGGAAGCGTCTTTTCTCTTCCGGATCAGACGCAGCGCGGTATCCCGATGGCGCTTATACAGCGTTTCCGCTCCCGCCCGCTCCCTGTATGTCAGGCTCCGGTCCAGCCATTCGGTTTCTTCCTGTGCGGCTCTGGAAAAAGCCTCTTTCAATTTCGGTTCCTGTTTCATAATCCGGCCTCCCCGCTTCTGAGCAGCATCGCCAGATGCTTCCGCGCCCGACTCATTCTTACCCGGACTGTTACCGGCAGAATACCCAGCTCCCTGCCGATTTCCGTATCGCTGAGCTCCCGGAAATAGCGCATCATCAGCATATCCCTGTCATTTTCACCCAGCCGGTGGATCGCCTCCCGGATTTCATCCACTCCGGCGCTGTCCAGCACAGCATCCTCCGTCCGGCTGTCCGAAGGAATCGCGTTCAGGGTGTCCTCCTCCGTCACTGTTTCCCGGCTGTGCCGCCGGTAAATGTTGATTGCCATGTGCCTGACTGTAATGACGGCATAGGCCTTCCGTTTGTTACTGTCCATATCCCGCAGCAGGGAAACTTTTTTGATCAGGGCTTCCAGAGCGTCGCTTACCGCGTCCTCGGCGGCAGAACGGTTCTTCAGGATCCGCAGCGCCTGTGCATACATCAGATTGTGATTACAAAGATAAAGCTCCTCTATCAGAGCCCTGTCTTCGTTATTCTCCATAGCCATCAGGATCAGCGGGAACATCAGAGCATCCCTCCGCGGTACAGATCATTATGCAGTGAATCTGACGGTGCTTGCCGACAGAACCTGCGTTCAGCCGGGCACGCGCCTCCTGCGCACGGCAGAACAACAGCCCGCAGCAAATAAAACACTGCGGGCTTATTACTTCTTCCTGCCATTGCAGAAATCCTGTTATTTTTTCAGAACGGTCCCCTTAACCCAACGCCGCGCGGATAAAGCCCAGGAACAGCGGATGCGGCTTGTTCGGGCGGCTCTTGAATTCCGGATGGAACTGCACGCCGACGAAGAACGCCTCCTCCGACAGCTCGACGGTTTCCACCAGCCGCCCGTCCGGCGACAGGCCCGACAGGCACAGGCCCGCCTGCTGCAGCGTTTCCCGGTAATCGTTGGCGAATTCATAACGGTGGCGGTGGCGCTCGCTGATCTCCGTCCGCCCGTAGCAGCGCGCAATCACCGTATCATCCCGCAGCACGCAGGGATATTTCCCCAGCCGCAGGGTGCCGCCCTTGTCAATCTCGTCATTCTGGCCCGGCATATAGTCGATGACCCGGTACGGCGCTGTTTCGTCAAACTCCCGGGAATCGGCGCCGGCCAGCCCGGCCGCGTTCCGGGCATACTCAATCACCGCCACCTGCATGCCCAGGCAGATGCCGAAATAGGGAACATGATGCTCCCGGGCATATCTCGCGGTCGCGATCATACCCTCGATGCCCCGACTGCCGAAGCCGCCGGGCACAATGATTCCCTGAATACCGGAGAAAACGCTCTCCGCGTTTTTTTCGTCCACGTTTTCGGAATCGATCCATTCGATTTTCACCCGGGCGTCCAGCGCGTACCCTGCGTGCCGCAGCGCCTCCGCAACGGAGAGATAGGCGTCATGCAGCTGGACATATTTCCCGACCAGGCCGATCCGGACCTCCCGGTTCTGGTGACGGACGCGCTCCACCATCTCCCGCCACTCAGCCAGATCCGGCTCCGCGGTATGCAGCCCCAGCTCCCGGCAGACGATGGCGGACAGGTTCGCCTGCTCCAGCATCAGCGGCGCCTCATACAGCACCGGCAGCGTCAGGTTTTCGATGACGCAGTCCGGCTTGACGTTGCAGAAATGCGCGATCTTGGAAAAGACCGACTCATCCGTAATCTTCTCGTCCACCCGGAGCACGATGATGTTCGGCATGATGCCCATGCCCAGCAGCTCCTTCACAGAGTGCTGTGTCGGCTTGGTTTTGTGCTCCCCGCTGGCCCGCAGATACGGCACGAGCGTCACATGCACATACAGCGTGTTCTCCCGGCCGGCCTCCAGGCCCACCTGCCGGATCGCCTCGATGAACGGCTGGCTTTCAATATCGCCGATCGTGCCGCCGATCTCCGTGATCACGACATCCGCGTCCGTCTTTTCCCCGACGCGGTAGATAAAGCGCTTGATTTCGTCGGTCACGTGGGGAATGGTCTGGACCGTCGAGCCCAGATAGCCGCCCTGCCGTTCCTTATGCAGCACATTGGAGAACACCTTGCCGGTCGTCAGGTTCGAGTATTTGTTCAGATCCTCGTCGATAAACCGCTCATAGTGCCCAAGGTCCAGGTCAGTTTCCGCGCCGTCCTCGGTCACGTAGACCTCCCCGTGCTGATACGGGCTCATGGTTCCGGGATCCACGTTGATATACGGGTCCAGCTTCTGGGCGGCCACCTTCAGCCCGCGGGCCTTCAGCAGCCTTCCGATGGACGCCGCGGTGATGCCCTTTCCCAGCCCGGAGACCACGCCTCCCGTGACAAAGATATATTTCGGCATATTCCTGTTCCCCCTTTTCAGCGGTTCACAATCAGAGACCGGATCCGCTCCGCGGCGATCCGGGTATCCTCCGGATCCCCGAAGGACGAGAGACGGAAGAAGCCCTCGCCGCACGCGCCGAAGCCCTCGCCAGGCGTCCCGATCACCTGGATTTCATTCAGCAGCAGATCAAAAAAGTCCCAGCTCTTCATTCCGTCCGGACACGCCATCCAGATATACGGCGCGTTTTTTCCGCCCCAGTACCGGATACCCGCCCCGTCCAGCGCCCGCATCAGAACCCGGGCGTTTTCCTTGTATATCTGTATGTTTTCCTGAATCTGGCGGAGCCCGGCATCCGAGAACACGGCGATGCCGGCCTTCTGCAGGATATAGGAGATGCCGTTGGTCTTTGTCGTCCGGTTCCGGACCCACATCGCGTTCAGGTTCATGCCGTCCCGCTCCAGCGCCTTCGGGATCACCGTATATCCCAGCCGCGTGCCGGTAAAGCCCGCTGTCTTGGACAGGGAGCAGATCTCGACCGCGCAGTTTTCCGCACCGGGAATTTCAAAGATACTGTGGGGCAGATCCTCCTCAATGAACGCCTCGTACGCCGCGTCAAAGAGGATCACGGCCCCGCGGCGGTTGGCGTAATCCACCCAGGCCTGCAGCTGTTCCCGGCTGTACACGGCCCCGGTCGGATTGTTCGGGGAGCACAGGTAAATCAGATCCGCCTCCGTATCCTCCCCCGGCAGGGGCAGGAAATCGTTCTCCGGCCCGGCGTTCAGAAAGGACACCTTCCGGCCCGCCATCACGCTGGCGTCCACATAGGCCGGATAGGCCGGCTGGGTGATCAGCGCCGGGGAGGAGGCGTCGAACAGGTCCAGGATATCCCCCAGCTCGTCGCTGGCGCCGCTGGATACGAAAACCTCCTCCGGATCCAGCCGTACGCCCCGCCGGGCATAGTAGCCCGCGGCGGCCTGCCGGAATTCCGGGATGCCGCACTCCGGCGTGTAGCCCCGGAAGGTCCGGGCATCCGCCTGGTCGTTCACCGCGGCGTGCAGCGCCTTGATCGCTTCATCGCACAGCGGCCGGGAGACGTCCCCGATCCCGAGCCGGTACAGCGGCAGATCCGGGTGCGCCTTCCGGTAGGCCTCCACCTTTTTCGAGATCCCGAAAAACAGGTAGGAATCCTTCAGATTCCGGTAATTTCCGTTCGGCTTCAGCATTGTTTTCTCACTCCACTGTCACGCTCTTGGCGAGGTTTCTCGGCTTATCCACGTCCAGGCCCCGGTTCACGCTGGTGTAATACGCCAGAAGCTGCAGCGGAACGATTGCCAGCGACGCCATAAAGTGCTCGTCCGTCTTGGGTATGTATACGGTGAAATTCACCGAATCCTCCACGGAAAAATTCCCGTTCGTCGTGATGCCCGCCAGGAAGGCGCCGCGGGATTTGCATTCCATCATATTGGATACGGTTTTTTCATACAGCTCCTTCTGGGTCAGCACGCCGATCACCAGGGTATTGTTCTCGATCAGGCTGATGGTGCCGTGCTTCAGCTCGCCCGCGGCATAGGCCTCGGAATGGATATAACTGATTTCCTTCATCTTCAGGCTGCCCTCCAGGCTGATCGCGTAATCCAGCCCGCGGCCGATGAAGAAAATATCATGGGTATTCGCCATCTTCGAGGAAAACCACTGCAGCCGATCCTTCTCCTCCAGGATCCGGGAAATCTTGTCCGGGATCGCCGCCAGCTCCTCCAGCAGCCCGGCTTCCCTCTCCGGGGACACGGTGCCCCGCACCGCCGCCAGGTGCACCGCCAGCACGTCCGCCGCGATCAGCTGCGCGCTGTAGGCCTTGGTTGTGGCCACGGCAATTTCAGGGCCCGCCAGCGTATACAGCACATGGTCCGCCTCCCGGGCAATCGTGGAGCCGATAACATTCACGATGGCCAGCGTCACGGCGCCGCGCTCCTTCGCGACCCGCAGTGCGGCCAGGCTGTCCGCCGTTTCCCCGGACTGGGAAATCACGATGACCAGCGTGTTCCGGCTCAGCGGAAGCTTCCGGTAGCGGAATTCCGACGCCAGCTCCACCCGCACCGGAATCTCCGCCAGGTCCTCGATCACGTACTGGGCCGCCATGCCCACATGCCAGGCGGATCCGCAGGCGGCGATATCGATCTGCTCAATGGAACGGATGACATCCTCCGTCAGGCCGGTCTGGGACAGGTCGATTTTTCCGTCCTTCACCATGCTGTTCAGCGTATCGCGCACGGCGGCGGGCTCCTCATGGATTTCCTTGAGCATGAAATGCTCATAGCCGCCCTTTTCCGCCGCCTCCGCGTCCCAGGTGATCTCGGTCAGCGGCATGGGCACCTCGTCGCCGTTCAGGTCATAAAAAACAACCTTTCCCGGAGAAACCCGGGCGACCTGGTGATTGTCGATATAATATACCTGCCGGGTGTATTTCAGGATCGCCGGGACGTCCGAAGCCAGGAACGATTCCTCTTCATCCGTGCCGATGATCAGCGGGGAATCCTTGCGCGCGGCAAAAATCTCGTCCGGGAAGTCCTTGAACATCAGCGCGAGGGCATAGCTGCCGCGGATCCGCACCATGGTCCGGGTGATCGCGTCCACCGGGCCGATCTTGTATTTCTTATAGTAATAATCCACCAGCTTCACGGCCACCTCCGTGTCCGTTTCGCTGTAGAAGGTATATCCGCGGCGCAGAAGCTTTTCCTTCAGCTCCGTATAATTCTCAATGATGCCGTTATGCACGCCCACCACGTCGGACTCCACCGCGCCGGATCCGGAGCCGGAGCAGTTGCCGCTGACATGCGGATGCGCGTTCACCAGGCTCGGATCGCCGTGGGTCGCCCAGCGCGTATGCCCGATGCCGCAGCAGCCGGCCAGCGCGCGGCCCTGATCCGTCTTATCCGCCAGATGATGGAGCTTCCCGGTCGCCTTCACAACCTCCGCCAGCGCCGTCCCGTTCCGGACAGCCAGGCCGGCTGAATCATAGCCCCTGTATTCCAGCCGCGAAAGGCTGTCCAGCAGAATCGGCGCTGCCTGCTTCCGCCCCGTATATCCCACAATTCCGCACATGGATTGATCCTCCTGATTCAAGAGGCCTCCGCCTCTGAAATAAAAAGAGAGCAAGGGAGTCCGTACAAGACCCCCTTGCCCTGCCGCAGAGGATCATACCATAACAGGGCTCATTCCGTCAATACGTTATAATACATTTTATTCCTCATCCGACTGCAGCGCGTCGTAGCCCGTCTCGCCCGTCCGGACACGGACCACATCCTCCACATCGTGAATGAAGATCTTTCCGTCGCCGATATGGCCGGTGTACAGCACCTTCCGGGCGGTCTCGATGACCTGCGCCACCGGCACCTTGCTGACCACGATGTCCACCTGGACCTTCGGCAGGAGCGTTACCTCCACCGGCGTGCCGCGGTAATACTCCGGCTTGCCCTTCTGCGCGCCGTAGCCCATGACGTTCGTGACGGTCATGCCGGTGATCCCGATGCCATTCATAGCGGTCTTCAGGGACTCCAGACTGGCCGGACGGCAGACGATCTGCACACGGGTATAGACCGGCTCGCCGGGCGCCTTCTGCGCTTTCTTCGCGGTCACCACCGGTTCAGCCGAACCCGCGGGTGCGGTTTCTGAGGCAGGCGGTACCTCGCCGGTCAGGGTGAATACTCCCTCCTCCGGCAGGATCGCGAAGCCCGCGTAGGCGGTCGTGAGCCCGTGCTCACTGCGGTCAAGGCCCATGACCTCGTCCGCCGCGTCCGCCCGCAGGCCGATCGTCTTCCTGATTACCGTAAACACGACCGTAATGATCACGGCCGTCCAGCAGACTGTGGCTGCGACGCCCAGCAGCTGCACACCCAGGAATCTGAATCCGCCGCCGTAAAGCAGACCCTTCATCGTTGTGCCGCCGGTGGCGAACAGGCCGGTCAGGACCGTTCCCGCCGCGCCGCACACGCCATGGACCGAAATCGCGCCGACCGGATCGTCGATCTTCACAACCCTGTCAAAGAAGCCGACCGACAGCACCACCAGGATGCCGCACACCAGGCCGATGACAGCCGCGCCGAACGGGTTCACCGCGTCGCACCCGGCCGTGATGCCGACCAGGCCGGCCAGCGCCGCGTTGAAGGTCATCGATACATCCGGCTTGCCGTAGCGGATCCAGGTAAAGATCATACAGGCCAGCGTAGCCACGGCCGCCGCGAGGTTCGTGTTGAAGAACACCAGGGAAGCGGAGCCGATCGCCTCGTCGCTGTCCATCGCGACGGTGGAGGCGCCGTTGAAGCCGAACCAGCAGAACCACAGGATGAACACGCCGAGCGCGGCGATACTCAGATTGTGGCCCAGGATCGCCCGGGGCTTTCCGTCCGGGCTGTACTTGCCGGCGCGCGGTCCGAGAATCTTCGCGCCGATCAGCGCGCAGATGCCGCCGACCATGTGCACCGCCGCGGAGCCGGCGAAATCATGGAAGCCCATCTGCTGCGCCCAGCCGCCGCCCCAGATCCAGTGGCCGCTGACCGGATAGATGAACAGCGATATCGCCGCGGAATAAATGCAGTAGGCGGAGAACTTCGTACGCTCCGCCATGGCTCCGGAAACGATCGTCGCGGAGGTGGCGCAGAACACCGTCTGGAAGATCGCGTAGGCCCACAGCGGAACCCCCGCCGGCAGCACCGCGCCGTAATCCTTCATGATAAAGGGATCGATCCAGCCGAACACCGCCGTGCCCGCCCCGAACATGATGCCGAAGCCGAACAGCCAGTACAGCGGCGTGCCGATGCAGAAGTCCATCAGGTTCTTCATCAGAATATTGCCGGTATTCTTGGCCCGGGTAAAGCCGGCCTCGCACATCGCGAACCCGGCCTGCATGAAGAACACCAGCGCAGCGCCGAGCAGGACCCAGATCGTGTTTGCAGCAGAGTACATTCAACTCACTCCCTTTTTTCCTCTGTGCCGGGGCACAGGATTAAAAAAAGGCGCCGGGGTGTTCCGCACACCCTTGCGCCTTGCTTGACAGGGCGTATTGTATACTGTATACAATTGCTTGTCAACCCTTTTTTTCCGAAAAACATCACCTGAACAGAACCGCCTCATCCCTGCCGGCCGCTAAAGCGTGATCATCAGGTGCTGCTCCGCCACGTCGCTGTATACCTCGCACTGCTTCCCGCTGACATCGTACACATGAACAATGCCGGCCAGCGCCGCGCCGTTTTCAAATTCCTTCACCAGGTCCGGGCAGTCCGACAGCTTCTCCGGCCGGAAATGAACCGTCTTCTCACTGCGGAATACCGCCGTATACAGAATCTCCGCCTCCACCAGGTCCTGGAAGATATGGCTGCCGTAGGACAGCTCCGGATTGTAGCCCGCGTCCCGCTCCTCCGTCTCGCAGATAATTTCGAACGCGCTGATATCCGAAAACGCCGTGGGAACCCCCAGCTCGGGGGACGACGTCCCGACGCGGCCGGGCACGATCAGCATCATATGCTTTCCAAGATCCCGGTAATGCCAGTTGATGCTCCCGATCAGCCGCGCGACGGAGCTCTTGTCCCTGTACGGCATCCGGTAATATGAAACCGGATCCACCAGGACGATCAGGTCCAGTCCGGACGCTCTGGACATTCCCATGGACGCCCCCCTGCTTTCAAGCAGGATCCTGTCCTCCGGAATGTTTTCCGGAACCATCGTGCCGGTTTTTCCCTTCTGGATCTGCAGCGGACGGCACTGCAGCAGATCGATCGAATATTCACCGTTTTCCGAGATATTGATCGTGAACTCCGTATCCACCGGATACGCATATTCCTCCTGAATACAGTGAAGCATCCTGCGCATCTGCTCCATCAGCGTCCGGTTGGCCACCAGTCCCCTGCAGGAGATGAACTTCACATCCCGCGGCGTTCCCGATTCCCTGAGGTAATATTCCGCGTCATCATCATGCTCCAGCAGGATCCTGTCCAGGTATTTCGGAATATCCGGCATCATCCTCTCAAAGGGCAGCTTCTCCAGTCTGCGTTCCGCCATATTGATGACTTCCGCCTGTCCCTGGGAGAATCTGTGCCTGTCCGCGGAGGAGGACCAGGAGGTTTTTTCCGGATTATCCAGGTTTACAATCCGCGGATAGGAGCCCTCCGACCGGTCCACCGCCGAGGTACCGAGGCCCATGACCAGCCGCAGCATGCCGGCGGAAGGATCGGTATCCTTCATGATCCGGTACGGGCTGCAGGAATACCCGACGCCGGCGGCGCAGGGCATGTAATAGGAGCCGTAATAGGAGCCGGAAACACGCTGGATCAGCAGCGCCATCTGTTCGTCCCGCCTGTCCAGTCCCCGCCGTTTCCGGTAATCCAGTGCGGAGAGGCTCATGGTGCTGGCGTATACGGTTTTGATCGCTTTTTCAAACTCATCCAGCCGGTCCTCCAGTTCTCCCCGGTTCACGCAGAAAACCGATTCGTACTTCCCGGCGAACGCGTTGCCGAAGCCGTCCTCCAGAATGCTGCTGGAACGGACGATGTACGGATCCTGACCGTAGTATTCGATGATGCGCACAAACTGCTCCCGCATACTGTCCGAAAAAACGCCGTTCCTCAGCCTGTCCGCAAACTCCTCCGCCAGCGTGAAATATTCTTCGTCTGTCCGCTGCCGGACCCGGTAATCCCACAGGTTGTTGTCCACAATATAGGTATAGTATACATCCGATCCGACGTAGAAGGAATCGTGAGGCTCCAGCACTTCGCCGATATCCGGCTCCCGGTTGCGGATGATGGCCCGGGCCAGCAGCATGCCGCAGGCCTTGCCGCCGATCATTCCCGTGCCGATCATATGATCCCGGACGGCGAAATAATCCTCCGGCAGGAAGTGTTTTTTCACCATCTCCCGCAGCTTCTCATCCCGGGTCATCATGATATTGCACATCCGGCCGCAGTCCTCCGCAATATCCGCCCCGCTTTCGTGAAGCAGCTTCGCCCGGTTGAAGAAACGGTCCCAGGAATCGGCATACTGCTCCTCGGCCGACCGCTGGGCCTGCCCCAGCGTCTGATAGAACCGGCTGGATTTCACCCCGTCCAGGATCGGACGGAAACGGCCCGTGTCCGGTTCGTAGGTATGCGGCTGGAACATCGTGGCGGAGCTGCGGTTCCAGACCTTCTCCGGACGGACATAGATGCTTTTGCCGTCCCCGTATACATCGATAAACAGCTGGGTGGTGTTCAGGATTTTGTTGATTGCCTGAACGGAATGCTTTCCCCGGATAATCGGGAAGAAGGCCACCGTATCCAGGAGGAACAGGAACGGACAGGTCACCCGGAAAAAGTTGCCCATCATCAGATCCGTCGCCCAGGCAGCCTGCAGGTCGGACAGGCAGTCAAAAACATAGAACGCGTCCTTTCCCTCCCGCTCGATCACATGATGGATGTCGACCGTAAAGGTTTCAAACCGGTGCGAGAGGGGCAGACTGACCGTTTTGACCCCGGGGCAGCCGGCAAGCAGCGGCTCGTGGCCCGCGAAACGGAAATAAATGATGTTGCGCCGGTCCCGGACAGCCTGTTCCACATAAGGCTCCATGAACAGCCGGAACTGGGACAGGTCCGACACGCGCCACACCACATTGTCACCGAGACGGATATTGTCGAGGGCTTTATCCATTTCCGGAATACCGGACAGAATACGGTCAAAAGCAGCCACAGAATCACCTCCGGATGATCAGGTCAGCAGCCGCCCGTCAGCCATTGATGGATCTCCCGTGCGGCATCCCGGCCGTCCGCCAGCGCCCGGACCACCAGGGACTGGCCTGTCCGCATATCCCCGGCGCTGAAAAGGTTCCCGCCCAGGAAATGGGAACCGTCCTCCGGCATCAGCCGTCCGCGCGCGTCCGGGGAGAGAGCAAAGTCTTCCCGCGTCGCTTCGTCGCAGCCCACAAAGCCCGCGGCGATCAGCAGCAGGCCGCAGGGCAGCGTCCGCTCCGAGTTTTCAATCGGCTCCATCCGGCCTTCCGGCGTCCGGCGCAGTTTCACGGTCTCCACAGCCTCAATCCGCCCTTTTTTGTCCGGGATAATCCGCTTCACCGTCGTCTCATAGACCCGCGGATCAGCGCCCTGAACGGCTTCCGCCTCCAGCTGGCCGTAATCCGTCCGCAGCGTACGCGGCCATTCCGGCCAGGGATTCCCCGGTGTCCGGATCTCCGGCGGCGCCGGCATCATCTCCAGCTGGGTCACCGAAGCACAGCCCTGCCGCAGCACCGTGCCGACGCAGTCGTTGCCGGTATCGCCTCCGCCGACCACCACCACATCCTTTCCGGCTGCCAGTCGGGAATCCTTTCCGGCAAGCAGCCGCCTGGTGGTCTCCGTCAGGAAATCCACCGCAAACCATACTCCCTGCGCGTCCGTGTTTTCCGCGTTCAGGGAGCGGGGCTTCCGGGCGCCGCCGCACAGCACGGCCGCGTCAAAGTCCGCCAGGAGCTCCGGGGTTGCTTCCGTACTCACCCGGAACTCCACGCCCTGCGATTCCATCAGCCGTATCCGGCGCTCCACGATCTCCTTCGGCAGCTTCATGTTCGGGATGCCGTAGGTCAGCAGTCCACCGGGCCGGTCCGCGCGCTCAAACACGGTCACCCGATGCCCCATGCGGTTCAGCAGGTCCGCCGCCGCCAGCCCTGAGGGGCCGCTGCCGGCCACCGCGACACGCTTTCCCGTGCGGCAGGCCGGCGCTTCGCCGCTGATCCAGCCCTGCTGAAAACCCTTTTCGATCAGATACAGCTCATTGTCCCGGTTCGTAACCGCGTTATTTTCCAGATTGCAGGCTTTCTCGCACAGCGCCGGGCAGACCCTGCCCGTGAACTCCGGAAAGGGCGCCGTCCGCAGCAGCCGCTCCAGCGCTTCCCGCTCCAGGCCGCGGCACAGCAGATCGTTCCACTCCGGAATCAGGTTATGCAGCGGACAGCCGAAGCGCGACTGGCAGAACGGCACGCCGCAGTTCATGCAGCGGGACGCCTGGCAGAGGCGCTCCTCTGCCGGCCGGCTGACATGCAGATTGTTATAATCCGAAAGGCGTTCCCTGACGTCCCGGAACGGGTTTTCCTTCCGGCTGTAATCCAGAAATCCGGTTGCCGTTCCCATACCGTCACGCTCCCTTCAGCCGGGCTTTGTATTCGTCCGAGATAACCGTTCTGAACAGCGGCAGATAATCGGCAAAGCGCTCCAGGATCTCCCGGGCCTTCCGGGATCCGGTCGCCCGCTCGTGCATGCGCAGGAGCCGCTCCAGCTCCTCCGCCTCCTCCGGGCTGACGGGATACGCCTGGACGTGCCCTGTATTCAGCTTTTCCGCCAAGGTGCCGTCCTCGTCCAGCACCCAGGCGATGCCGCCGCTCATGCCGGCGGCAAAGTTGTCTCCCACAGAGCCCAGCACCGCCACGCGGCCGCCGGTCATATACTCGCAGCCGTGATCGCCCACGCCCTCCGCCACGGCCCACGCGCCGGAATTGCGCACGGCGAAGCGCTCGCCCGTCCGGCCCGCCACGAAGGCGCAGCCGCCGGTGGCGCCGTACAGGGCAACGTTGCCGATCAGGGTATCCTCCGGCCGCCAGATGGCGTCCGCCGGGGGACAGACCGCCAGCGTTCCGCCGGACAGGCCCTTGCCCAGATAGTCGTTGGCCACGCCGTAAAGGGTGATCGTCTGCCCCGCGGGCAGGAACGCCCCGAAGGACTGGCCGCCGCAGCCCAGCGCCTGGATCGTCCGGTTCCCCTTCAGCATCGTGCCGAAAGCCCGGTCCGTCGTCATCAGCTGAACATGATCCTGGAACAGGCGCACGTCCGTCCGCTCCTGCAGGCGGAAATCATGCTTCGCCTCCGGCCGGAAGCAGGTATTGCGCGCGAAGCCGATCAGATCGGACAGATCCATCGCCGCGTCCGGCTTCATCTTCAGCAGATCGCTCCGGCCCACCAGCTCGGACACCGTACGGGCGCCGAGCTTCGCCATGATCTCCCGCAGCTGCTCCGCGATGAACAGCATGAAGCGCTCCACATACTCCGGTTTGCCGGCGAAGCGCCTGCGCAGCTCCGGATTCTGGGTGGCGATACCGAATGGGCAGGTGCCCAGATGGCACACCCGCATCATCCGGCAGCCCATGGTCACCAGCGGCGCCGTGGCAAAGCCGAACTGCTCGGCTCCCAGCAGCAGCGCCACCGCCACGTCGTGCCCGGTCATCAGCTTGCCGTCCGTCTCCAGCGTCACCTGCTGGCGCAGCCGGTTGCGGCACAGCACCTGGTGCGCCTCCGCCAGGCCGATTTCCCAGGGCAGGCCCGCATGATGCACACTGGAAAGCGGCACCGCGCCGGTTCCGCCCTCGCCGCCGGAGATCAGGATACCGCCGGCGCCGGCCTTGGCCACGCCGCTGGCAATCGTTCCCACGCCGGTGGAGGCCACCAGCTTGACGGTGATTTTCGCCTGCTCGTTGGCACACTGCAGGTCGTAGATCAGCTCCGCCAGATCCTCAATCGAATAGATATCATGATGGGGCGGCGGGGAAATCAGGGAGATACCCGGCGTGGAGCAGCGGGTTTTCGCGACGCTCTCCGTCACCTTAGCCCCGGGCAGGTGTCCGCCTTCGCCCGGCTTCGCTCCCTGCGCCATTTTGATCTGAATCTCCTGCGCGGAAAGCAGGTAGTCCCGCGTCACGCCGAAGCGGCCGGACGCCACCTGCTTGATGGCGGAGTTCAGCTCAGTCCCGAAGCGCTCCGGCAGCTCGCCGCCCTCGCCGCTGTTCGACCGTCCGCCCAGATGATTCATGGCCTTCGCCAGACATTCGTGAGCCTCCTGCGAGATGGAGCCGTAGCTCATCGCCCCGGTGCGGAACCGCTTCACAATGGACGCCGCGCTTTCCACCTCGGAAAGCGGGATCTCCCGGCAGGCCTCGTACCGGAACGTCAGCATGGAGCGGATCGTCCGGGGTCCCTCCTGCTCAACACCCGCGGCGTACCTGTCAAAGGTTTCCCGGCTGTCCGTCCACACAGCCTGCTGCAGCAGATGGATCGTCTCGGGGGAGTACAGATGCTCCTCCGCGCCTTCCCCGGTGCGCAGCCGGTGAATGCCGACACTGGGCAGACCGTTTTCTGCCGGATCCGCGAATGCCGCCCGGTGATGGAACAGCAGATCCGCCTCCACCCGGTTCAGGTCCGTGCCGCCGAGGCATGCCGGCGTATTCGTGAAGTACTTATCCACGAACGCCCGGTCCAGGCCCACCGCCTCGAACAGCTGGGCACTCTGATACGCCTGCAGGGTGGAAACTCCCATCTTCGAGGCGATCTTCAGCACGCCTGCCGTCAGCGCCCGGTCGTAGGCCGCCAGCGCTTCCGGCGCCGCTTTGGCAATCTGTCCCGCCGCACACAGCGCCCGGACGCAGTCGTGGGCCAGGTACGGATTGACCGCCCGCGCCCCGAAGGCAACCAGCAGCGCCAGCTGGTGCACGTCCCGCGGCTCGCCGCTTTCCAGCACCACCGACACAGCCGTGCGCTTCCGGATCCGGATCAGATGCTGCTCCAGGGCGGAGACCGCCAGCAGCGAGGGGATCGCCGGATGCTCCGTGTCCACCCCGCGGTCGGACAGGATCAGCACGTTAATGCGGTCCCGGCATGCCCGGTCGCAGGCCGCGTAAAGCTCGTCCATCGCGTCCCGGAGGGTTTCTTCCTTTTTATAAAGCAGGGAAACCGTCCGCACGGTGAAGGCCGGATGCTGAAGGGCGCGGATGCGGCCCAGTTCTTCCTCCGTCAGCACCGGAGAGGGAAGCTCCAGCACCACGCAGTTCTCCGGATCGCGGGAAAGCAGGTTTCCGTCGTCCCCGATCAGGATTGAGCAGTCCGTCTTGACCTCCTCCCGCAGCGCGTCGATCGGCGGGTTTGTCACCTGGGCGAAGCGCTGGCGGAAATAATCGAACAGGGGGGGATGCGTCTTTGACAGCGCGGCCAGCGGCTCGTCCGCGCCCATGGAAACGATAGGCTCCGTGCCGTTCTCCGCCATCGGGCGCAGGATGTCCTGCAGGTCCTCCTGGGTGTAGCGGAACGCCCGGCACAGCCGCGCGAGACAGCCGCCGGTCAGCGGCTCCGCCGTTTCCCCGTTCTCCGGCAGATCCGCCAGGCGCACCGTGCCGCGCATCCATTCCGTGTACGGGTATTCCCGCGCGTAGCGGGTTTTCAGCTCGTCGTTCTCGATCAGCCGGCCGGTCGTCAGATCCGCCTCCAGCACATCACCGCCGCCCAGCTTCCACCGGCGGATGATATGCGCGTTTTCCTCGAACAGCACGCCAGCCTCCGAGGAAAGGATCAGCCGACGGTCGTCCGTCAGCGCGCAACGCAGCGGGCGCAGCCCGTTCCGGTCCAGCGAGGCGCAGACCTTCTCGCCGTCCGAGTACAGCACGGCAGCCGGCCCGTCCCAGGGCTCCATCATCGTGGCATAGTACCGATACAGATCATGCCAGGGCTTCTGCTGCCGCATGCCCTGGTACGGCTCCGGCAGCAGCACCATGCCGGCCAGCGGCAGCGGGAACCCGTTCATCACCAGGAACTCCAGGGCGTTGTCCAGCATCTGGCTGTCGCTTCCGCTGTCCTCTACCACCGGGAGCACGCGCCGCATCTCAGCGCCCATGACCTCCGAGCGCATCGTTTCCTCCCGGGCTTTCATCCGGTCGTGATTGCC
Organism: Clostridia bacterium; assembly: GCA_017427165.1. GTDB lineage: Bacteria > Bacillota > Clostridia > Christensenellales > Aristaeellaceae > Aristaeella. The sequence goes on along the minus strand of JAFRTK010000007.1, from coordinate 7,179 downwards.
GCGGATCGTGTTGATCTCCCCGTTGTGCAGCAGCATCCGGTGCGGATGCGCCTTGCTCCAGGAGGGGAAGGTGTTGGTGGAGAAGCGGGAATGCACCATTGCCATGGCGCTGGTGTAGCGCGCGTCCTGCAGATCGTCATAGAAGGAGCGCAGCTGGCCGACCAGCATCATGCCCTTGTATACAACCGTACGGCAGGACAGCGAGCAGATGAAGGTATCCGTGTTCTGCTTTTCAAAGACGCGCCGCAGCACATACAGCCGCCGGTCAAATTCCGCCCCGGCTGCCGCGTCCTCCGGGCGGCGGACAAAGCACTGGCGGATCCGCGGCATCGTGCGCCGCGCGCCGGCGCCCAGCTGCGCCGGATGGCAGGGCACATTGCGCCATCCGAGCACGGCAATCCGCTCGGCGGCCGCCAGCTGTTCAAAGATCAGACAGGCGTTCTCCGCACCGACCTCATCCTCCGGTAAAAAGAACATCCCCACGCCGTAGTCCCCGGGCTGTCCCAGGGAGATTCCCTCCTCCCGGGCCCAGGCCGAAAACAGGCTGTGGGGCAGTTGTGTCAGAATCCCGACCCCGTCGCCGGTGGTTCCCAGGGCGTCGCTTCCGGCCCGGTGCGCCAGGCGCTCCACAATGCAGAGCGCCTGGTCGACCGTCCGGTGGGTGGCCCTTCCGCTCAGGTCCGCCACCGCGCCGACGCCGCAGCTTTCATGTTCCAGTTCCTCATGATACAGAGGATATTGCCGATCCTTCATGACTCATCCTCCGGTCCCGTCGATGACCGACTGTTCTGAATTATCCGTGCCGCGTATTCCGTCATTCTGACCCCGCGGTCCATCGCCTGCTTCTGCAGCAGATGATGCGCCTCCGGCTCAGTCAACTGCATCTTTTTCATCAGAATCGCTTTCGCCCGCTCCACCAGCTCCCGGTCCTGTCCGGTCCGGCGGGGCATGTTCCGCCGGTGCAACTGCAGCAGCATTTCCAGCGCGCCGATCACCGTCTGGCCCGAGGTCGGAAGCGCAAGCCGGAAAATGCTCCTGGATTCACAATCCTCCAGCACGGCAGGCTTCGCGATCCAGAGAATCTGAATCCTGTCCCCGTAGTCCCAGACCAGGTCATCCGGCTTGCAGTCCGGCAGCAGACCGATGAAAACCAGAATGCTGTCCTCGCTTTCCGCGAGCGCTCTCCGCAGGGTACTCTCCGACGCGCAGCATCGGTAAACAGAATAACCGGAGGAGGCCAGGAGCCGGGACATCTGTTCGCGGTTGGCTTCAGACGCGGCGGCGATAATCGTTCTCGTCACGCGGGCTTCCTCCTTTCGTCAGCTGAGAAAGATTTTTTCTGTCTGTACGATGCGATCGCCGTTACCCATTCCCGCTTCGTCTTCGCCTCGCGGCAATGGACGGCTGTAGCATGGGACGTGTTACCCAAATCACAGATTTGGACACGTCCGCATCAATACATAACGATGTACCGTTCAATCTCCCACTGACTGACGTGCGTCCGGTAGGCATCCCATTCCTTTTCCTTGCCCTCCACATACTGGGTCAGCACATGCTCTCCCAGCACGCCGCAGATCACCGGATCCGCCTTCAGGCATTCCACCGCTTCCTTCAGCGTGCCGGGCAGGGATTTGATTCCCTTCGCTTCGCGGGTCGCGGCGTCCATCGCGAAAATGTTCTCCGTAATCTCGTCCGGCGGGGTCAGACCCTTCTCGATGCCGTCCAGGCCGGCCGCCAGGCAGACCGCCATGTTCAGATAGGGATTGCAGGAGGGATCCGGGCAGCGGAGCTCGACCCGGGTGCCCATGCCGCGGGCGGCCGGAATGCGGATCAGCGCGCTGCGGTTGCTGGCGCTCCAGGCCAGGTAGCAGGGCGCCTCATAGCCCGGCACCAGGCGCTTGTAGCTGTTGACCAGCGGATTGGTGACCGCCGCCATGCCGCGGATGTGCGCCAGGATGCCGGCGATGAAGGAATAGGCTTCCTTGCTGAGCCCGCGCCTGTCCGACGGGTCCGCAAAAACGTTCTTCCCGTCCCGGAACAGGCTCATATTGGTATGCATGCCGCTGCCGTTGATGCCGAACACGGGCTTGGGCATGAAGGTCGCGTGCAGGCCGTTCTTCTGGGCCAGCGTCTTAACCGCCAGCTTGAAGGTCATGATATTGTCCGCGGACGTCAGGGCATCCGCGTAGCGGAAGTCGATCTCGTGCTGGCCGGCGGCCACCTCGTGATGGCTGGCCTCGATCTCGAAGCCCATCTGCTCCAGCGCCATGCAGATCTCCCGGCGGGTGCTCTCGCCGTGGTCCAGCGGGCCCAGGTCAAAATACCCGGCCTCGTCCGACGTGGTCGTGGTGGGCCTGCCCTCCTCGTCTGTCTGGAAGAGGAAGAATTCGCACTCCGGCCCGACGTTGAAGGAATAGCCCATGTCCGCCGCCCGCTGCAGCACCTTCTTCAGCACGCCGCGGGGATCGCCGGTGAAGGGCGTTCCGTCGGGGTTGTACACGTCGCAGATCAGCCGGGCCACCTTGCCGTGCTGCGGACGCCAGGGCAGAATTGTGAAGGTGTCCAGATCGGGATGCAGGTACTGATCGCTTTCATTGATCCGCACGAAGCCCTCGATGCTGCTCCCGTCGATCATGATTTCATTATTGACCGCCTTCTCAATCTGGCTGGCTGTAATCGCCACGTTCTTCAGCTGACCGAAAATATCGGTGAACTGCATCCGGATAAACTCCACGTCACCCTCCCGGACCAGGCGGATAATGTCCTCTTTCGTGTACTTACTCATCGTTCCGACCTCCTCATCATCAATAAAAAGAAAAACAAGGCGTATCGCATCCACGACACCCTTGTCCTGATGGGCGCATATTATCACCGGCCTGAACCGCTGTCAAGCGTCCGGATTGTATTCCCTTTGTACTGCCTTTCGTTTCGCCCGTGCCGTTCTTGACAAGCCCGCGGCGGAATGATACCATACCTGCCATCAAGGCAAGGGCGTCCTGTAAACGGCGCCCCTGCCTCTTTTTGTTTTCAAAGGAGATGATCCTATGCCGGCATTTTCCGCCAGCTGCTCCAACCCGGAGGCTTCCTGCAGGTTCCCGTAAACCCATGAATAAACAGGAGGCGATCCCTTATGTGTTCCATTTTCGGCACCATCGGCTCCCGGTTTCCCCGGGACCTGATCAGAACCTGCTTCGACCGCACCGTTTCCCGCGGCCCGGACATGACCCGGATGGCGGATATCCCCGGCGGCCTGCTGGGCTTCCATCGCCTGGCGATCATGGGCCTGCACGAGGAGGGGATGCAGCCCTTCCGGCTGGACGACGACCTGGTCGTCTGCAACGGAGAGCTTTACGGCTTCCGGCCCCGGCGGGCCCGGCTGATGGAAACCTATGATCTGAAGAGCGAATGCGACTGCGAAATCCTGCTGCCCCTGTACCGGGAGTACGGCGTGGAAATGTTCAAAACCCTGGACGCGGAGTTTGCCCTGATCCTGTGGGACGGCAGGCGGCAGAAGCTGATCGCCGCCCGCGATCCGATCGGTATCCGCCCGCTGTATTACGGAGAGGTGCGAGGCGGAGGCATCGCGTTTGCCAGCGAGCCGAAGAACCTGATCGGCATGTGCGACGAAATCCTGCCGTTCCCGCCCGGACATTACTGGATCGACGGGGAGTTTGTACAGTATGCGGATCCGGCCTACGTGGGCTATTTCACGATGAAAACCGAGGAGGAGGTCTGCCCGAAGCTTCGCCGCCTGCTGATCGACGGGGTAAAAAAACGGCTGGACGCGGACGCTCCGCTGGGCTTCCTGCTTTCCGGCGGCCTGGATTCCTCCCTCGTCTGCGCCATCGCGCAGCAGCTGCTGGACAGGCCGATCCGCACCTTCGCCATCGGTATGGACACCGACGCCATCGACCTGAAATACGCCCGCAAGGCCGCGGAGTACATCGGCAGCGAGCATACGGAGGTCATCATCAGCGAAAAGGACGTGCTGGAGGTGCTCCCGACCGTGGTGGAGCTGCTGGGCACCTGGGATATCACCACCATCCGCGCTTCCGTCGGCATGTACCTGGTCTGCAGATGGATCCATGAGCATACGGATATCCGGGTGCTGCTGACCGGCGAGATTTCCGACGAGCTCTTCGGCTACAAATACACGGATTTTGCCCCCTCCGCCGCCGCGTTCCAGGAGGAGGCGGAAAAGCGTATCCGGGAGCTGCACGTTTACGACGTGCTCCGGGCCGACCGCTGCATATCGTATAACTCCCTGGAGGCGCGGGTGCCCTTCGGCGACCTGAAGTTCGTCCGCTACGCCATGAGCATCGATCCGGAGCTGAAAATGAACCGGCACAGCATGGGCAAATATCTGATCCGCAAAGCCTTCGCGGACGACCATATTCTGCCGGATGAGATTCTGTGGCGGCAGAAGGCCGCGTTCTCCGACGCCGTGGGCCACAGCATGGTCAACGACCTGAAGGCGTACGCGGAGAAATGCTATACGGACAAGGAATTAGCGGAAATGGCGGCGAAATACGATTACTGCCCGCCCTTTACGAAGGAAAGCCTCCTTTACCGGGAGCTGTTTGAGCAGTATTATCCCGGGCAGGCCCGCATGATTCCCGGCTTCTGGATGCCCAACAAATCCTGGCCGGGCTGCGACGTGGACGATCCCTCCGCGAGGGTGTTGGCGAACTACGGATTAAGCGGCGTGTAAACGGCGGAAGAATCCGCCGCGCCGTGGGGGAAATACGGAGGAACACATATCCATGAAAGACCTGATTCTGATTCTGGACTTCGGCGGCCAGTATACCCAGCTGATTGCCCGCCGGGTGCGGGAATGCCATACCTATTCGGAGGTCATCCCCTGGAACACCCCGCTGCAGGATATTCTGTCCCGGCAGCCGAAGGGCATCATCCTCTCCGGCGGCCCCTCCAGCGTCCATGACGAAGGCGCGCCGCGGATCGATCCGGCTCTCTATGACGCCGGCATCCCGGTGCTGGGTATCTGCTACGGCATGCAGCTGACCGCCCTGCTGCTGGGCGGCAGCGTGGAAAAGGCCGTGCAGCGGGAATACGGCCGGGTCACCGTGCGGATGAAGGAGCAGCGCGGCTTGCTGGGCGGAATGAAAAGCGCCTCCGGCTGCTGGATGAGCCATACCTGGCAGGTCAGCGCCTGCCCGGAGGGCTTCCGGGTCATTGCGGAATCGGACAACTGCCCGATCGCCGCCATGGTGGATGAGGACAGAAGGATCTGCTGCGTGCAGTTTCACCCGGAGGTCACCCATACCGAAGAGGGAAGTATGCTGATCCGCAACTTCCTGTTCCATTACTGCGGCTGCACCGGGGACTGGACCATGAACGCCTTTGCCGAAACCGCCGTCAGCCGCATCCGGGAAACGGTGGGGGACACCGGCACCGTCCTGCTGGCCCTGTCCGGCGGCGTGGATTCCTCCGTGGCCGCCGCCCTGATTTACCGGGCGATCGGCAAACGGCTCACCTGCGTCTTCGTGGACCACGGCCTGCTGCGCAAGCATGAAAGCGACCAGGTCTGCCACGTGTTCAGCCATCTGTTCCCGGTGCGCTTTATCCGGGTGGACGCCGCGGACCGCTTCTTTGCCGATCTGAAGGGCGTTACGGATCCCGAAGAAAAGCGGCATATCATCGGACGGGACTTCATTGAGGTGTTTAAGGAAGAAGCTGTTTCACTCGGAAAAATGGACTATTTCGCCCAGGGCACCATCTATCCGGACGTGATTGAGAGCGGCCAGGGCGCCAACGCCGCGGTCATCAAGAGCCACCACAACGTCGGCGGCCTGCCGAAGGAGCTGGGCTTCACGGAGCTCATCGAGCCGCTGCGCATGCTCTTCAAGGACGAGGTGCGGGCGCTGGGCGAAGCCCTGGGGCTGCCGCGGGAGCTGGTCTGGCGCCAGCCCTTCCCGGGCCCGGGTCTGGCAATCCGGATCATCGGGGAGGTCACCCCGGAAAAGGCGGAGATCGTCCGGGAAAGCGACGCCATCTTCCGGGAGGAAATCGCCGCCGCCGGCCTCGGCCGCCACGTCAACCAGTATTTCACGGTGCTGACAAACCTCCGCAGCGTCGGCGTCATGGGCGATGAGCGCACCTATGACTATACCGTCGCCCTGCGCGCCGTCACCACGGACGACTTCATGACCGCCGACTGGGCACGCCTGCCCTACGACCTGATCGCCCGGGTTTCAGCCCGCATCGTCAACGAGGTGCCTCATGTCAGCCGCATTGTCCTGGATGTCACCTCCAAGCCCCCCGCCTCGATTGAGTGGGAATAAAGACTGATGTCCAGTAACAAACCTCTTTAGCATCTAAATTACAAATTCGTTGAGCGACATATGCCCTGTGCACTGCATGGGGCTTTTTTGCGAAGAGAACATAGGATATACGATATATCCTTGCGTGCCTTGAAGCCGGTGGTCTGAGGTGTGATTCAGGAAACGCGGCCAATGAAATTGTCATTTTTTGGCAATCTGACGCTCAACGAGGTTGTATCCGAACAGCTGAAACCCGCATGAAACAATGGATTCAGGGCGGTCAGCCCCCCACGGGCGGCAACCCCTTTGGCAACAAAATTCCACCTTTCCAACAGATACAAAACGATATGAACAGCGGCTATTCCCCAATTTCAATGCTTTCTTGATTTTGGGGAATAGCCGTTATATAATGAAGCCATCCGGAGAGGAGGGCTGCGCTTTGAAACTGATCGTTCGCTCTGCGTATCTTGAGGAAATGGCTTCGCTTGCGCTGACGCCGGACATCAAAGTCATCACCGGTGTCAGGCGGTCGGGCAAATCAAAACTGATGGAAGCGTTTTCGGGGCGGCTGAAACAGGCGGATGCCGGCGCAAACATCATCCATATCAACTTCAACCTGACGGAGTTTGAGGGCCTGCTGGAGTACCACGCGCTGGAGCAGTATATCGAAGGGCGGTATCAGCCGGGGAAGAACAATTATGTGTTGATCGATGAGGTACAGATGTGTCCTTCCTTCGAAAAGGCCATCAACAGCCTGCACGCGAAGGAGAAATATGACATCTGGGTGACCGGTTCAAACGCCTTCCTGCAGAGCAGCGACCTGGCCACGCTCTTTGTGGGAAGGACCTATGAGGTGCATGTCTTCCCCTTCTCCTTCAGCGAATACCTCGCCTATTAT
>JAFRTK010000044.1 GCA_017427165.1 Clostridia bacterium | reverse complement strand
GTAGGCCAGCAGCTCCTTGCCCTTGGCAGACTTGAAGCGCACCGGCTCGCCCTTCACATACACGTCGAAATTGCCGAAGGTGCGGATCACGATATCCCCTTCCACCTTCTTCGGCCGGGCCGCCAGCACATAGCTGATATCCTTCGTCAGCGCCTCCGCGGTCACGGGCTTCAGCAGGTATCCGGCCGCGCGTACGGAAAACGCGTCCACCGCGTACTGGGAATAGGCCGTGAGGAAGATGATGGCGACTCCCGGGCGTACCTCCTTGATCCGGCCGGCCAGCTGGATGCCGTTCATCTCCGGCATCTCGATGTCCAGCAGCGCCAGGTCCACCGGGTTCTCCTTTACAAAATCAAGCGCCTCCAGCGGATTGGTGAAGCCCTTGACCTCGTCAATCTGCGGCATTCCCTCCAGCAGCTTCAGCGTATGCTGCAGGATCACCGTGGCGTCATCCACACAAATAACTCTCATCCGTCGTTCCTCGCTTTATCCGGCAGTCTTTTCCGTCCGGGCTTTTTCCCGTCTTCGGTCTCCGGGGGAGGATCCGGAATCCAGAGGGTCACGGTGGTACCCTCGCCAATCACACTCTGCACATCCAGGGCGCCGTTGCACATCTTCTCCAGGCGTTCATTCACGTTCTTCAGGCCGATGTGCGACCGGTTGGTATCCAGCGGCACCGCGTTCGGATCAAAGCCCTTTCCGTTGTCCGTCACGCGGATCATTACGCCGCCGTCTTCCCGCCGTGTGGAGATGACCACCTTCCCCTCGGAGCGCGAGCGCGCCCCGTAGCGGATGGCATTCTCCACGATCGGCTGCACCGTCAGCGCCGGCAGCAGGAAATCGTCCTCCCCGATATCCCACTCCACATGCACGGACGGATACATCACCATTTCAATATCCGCGTAGATCTGGGTATGCTCCAGCTCCTTGCGGAACGGCACCAGGTTTGTCTCGCTCAGCGAGTCGAGGTTCTGCCGCAGGTACCGCGCGAATTTCTCCACCGTTCCGGCTGCTTCTTCCGGGTTGGAATAGCAGAGCGCCTGCACGGTCGCCAGCGTGTTGTACATAAAGTGCGGCTGGATCTGGCTCATCATGATCTGGATGCGCTGCTGCGCGTACATCGCATCCTCGTGCTTCCAGGCAAACTGCATGTGCAGCCAGATATAGTAGAACACGGAGCCGCCGACGATCGCCATCGTCAGGAAGGCGACCGGCTGCTGCTCCCCGCCGATTTCATAGTCCTGGAAAATCGACACAAAAATGAATATGATGATCGTGATCGGGAGCCACAGCGCGCGCTTCCGCGTTTTACGGTTCTCCGCCACGGTGAGGTACAGCAGGTGCGCCAGCAGGATAAAGCTGGTAATAATGCAGGTCTTCGAAAGAGGGCCGCCCTGGTAATGGTTGTCCGTTGAAATCCAGAACACCAGGTGGGTGCCCGGCACCAGCAGCAGGTAAATCGCGGTATTCAGGCCGAGCAGGATCCAGCCGGCAGTATGCTTCCGGTCCGGGGCCACAATATGGCAGAACAGCAGCAGGAACAGCGGCCGGACAATATACCCGTACATGGCAAAGCCGGTGCGCGTCTGGATGTTCGGATGCTCACTCGCGAGCCAGTCCTCCACCACGTTCTGCACCACCAGGCTCATCGCCAGGATGAAGATCACCTGCATGAGCATTTTATGTGTGCGGGAAAGGTAGGTATCGGTAAAAACAGCAATCGTGAGGCCGACCAGCAGGAAGATCTGCGGGGTCATCAGCATCTCGCGCAGCAGATCGCTGTTCACTCCCATTTCCGGTCCCCCTTTCCGCGGTTATTTCCTATTTAATGATTATATCATGTTTTCCATCAATATGAAAAGACAGAATCCGCGAAAAAACAGGGACCGGACGCCTTTTTCCGGCATCCGGTCCCTGTATGCTGCTTTTTCAGTCCGCGAACATGGGCGTGGACAGGTAGCGGTCGCCGGTATCCGGCAGCAGCGCCACGATCACCTTGCCCTTGTTCTCCGGCCGCTTCGCCAGCTCGGTCGCCGCCCATACCGCGGCGCCGGCGGAGATCCCGACCAGCAGGCCTTCCTTCCGGGCCAGGGTCCGGCCGGTCGCGAAGGCGTCCTCATTTTCCACGGGGATGATTTCGTCGTAGATATTCGTGTTCAGCGTCTGCGGCACAAAGCCGGCGCCGATGCCCTGGATCTTGTGCGGGCCGGGGGTGCCCTTGCTCAGCACGGGAGATCCCGCGGGTTCCACCGCCACGATCTTCACCCCGGGCTTTTTGCTCTTCAGGAATTCGCCGACGCCCGTGAGGGTGCCGCCGGTGCCGACGCCCGCCACGAAGATATCCACGGTGCCGTCCGTATCGTCCCAGATTTCCGGGCCGGTGGTCGCGCGGTGGATGGCCGGGTTCGCCGGGTTCACAAACTGCCCGGGGATAAAGCTGTTCGGAATTTCCGCCGCCAGCTCATCGGCCCTGGCGATGGCGCCCTTCATGCCCTTGGCGCCTTCGGTGAGCACGATTTCCGCGCCGTAGGCCTTCAGCAGGCTGCGGCGTTCCACGCTCATGGTTTCCGGCATGGTCAGGATGATGCGGTATCCGCGGGAAGCCGCCACGGCAGCCAGGCCGATGCCGGTGTTGCCGCTGGTGGGCTCGATGATGACGCTGCCGGCCTTCAGCAGACCGCGCGCCTCTGCGTCCTCAATCATGGCCTTCGCGATGCGGTCCTTGACGCTGCCGGCGGGATTGAAATACTCCAGCTTCGCGAGGATGGTCGCGCCGGGGGCGTTCTCCGCGATGTAGTTCGTCAGCTTCAGCAGCGGCGTTCCGCCGATCAGGTCCGTTGTCCGTTCGTAAATCTTCATAACCGGTTCCTCCTCTTCCGCGACCGTTTTACTCAATCGCCTATCGGTTTTATAGGTGATACTTTACCGCACTTTTCCCCGCTTGTCAACCCGTTTCCGGAAAAAGATTTTTTTGCAGCTATATATACACAAACAGGGAGGTTTTCAGGACAGAATTTCCATTTTTGGATACAGGAAAATGATTTGTATTAGTTACATCATACTTTTAAACATTAATATTGACGTATAACTATTGATGCGGGAAAAAATGAAAACCGGTCCCCCTGCCAGGGGAGCCGGTGCAATCCATTGCAGGCTGCCGGATCCGGGCCTTCCGCCCGGACATCCGGCGGGTTATTCCGCCGTCAGGCGGCAATAGATCGACCGCATCACTTCCAGTTCATCGACATGACCGGTCACCAGCATCGTGCCGTCTTCCAGCAGGGTGAAATGAACCTCCGCTTCTTTGCCCTGGGCATCCAGCGCGGCGCCCAGGATACCCGTTTCCGGATCCAGGACGGGGTCCATGTATGTGATCACCGCGCCGCCTGAGGACGTTTCCGTCATTGTGTCCGCCACGATCAGCAGCTTCGACCGGTCTTCCACCGCCATCGCGCCGCCGAGGCAGGCCATCATGCCGTACTGGAAGGAAATTTCCGGATACCAGGTGCCGAAGAACGCGTCCATGGTTTCCGCCTTCACGGCCGCCGGCTGCACATAGGGCGTGTACTGCTCCCGGGTCAGGATCATCAGGGCGCCGGACGCTTCCACGGATATCTCGCCGCCGGCGTACTCCAGCTCTGTAACGGTGTCATTTACAGAATTCACAAAGGTGATCTTCCCGTCCGCGAATGTCCAGCTGCCGTACTCTTTCAGGGGTTCCGCGCCGGACAGCAGGGAAAAGAGCTCCGCCGTTCCATCCTCCCTGAAGGTAAAGGTCATCTGGATCTCATCGCTGATCACGCGCATTTCTTCGACTCCCTGCGTCTTCGCGCGGTTCAGGTACCAGGCCCCTGTGATATCATCCTCCGCCAGGGCAGGAACCAGCATGGCCGCCAGGCACAGCGCAAGGATTGCGGAAACCAGTTGCTTCATTACAATAAGCCCCTTCCCGTTTTTATCACTGAAAACAACTGCGTACATTACAGCAAATGGATACCACGTTTTTAACGCTGCTTCCCGGCGGCCCGGCCCCTGCAAATTCCGCAAATTTCCGCTGCAAATTGCTTTAACAATTCTGCAACAATTTATTGACATAACATGTAACTTGTGTTATATTCTATCTGTCAAACCGTGTAACTTTTTTGCACCTCTATGACAGTAACTTTGCCATCTTATACGAAAGGGCTCTCTGATTGAGAAGTAAGATGTGACGAGATGAATTACAGTTTCATCGTTCCGGGTGTTCTGGTTTTATTCATCATTATGGGCTATTATTTTTTCAGGCCCAGGCTGCAGATCCGGCTGAACCGCGCCTTCCTCGCGATTCTGATCATCAATATCGGACTGCAGCTGTTTGAGTGTGTCGCTTCGCGGCTGAATGAAACCTGGCAGAACCATGACCCGGCGCTCCTGATCATCTTCAACACCCTTTTCTACATCTTCTGCCTTTCCAGTTCCTATATGTTCTTTGTGTTCACGATCAGCGTGCTGGACTCCAACGCGCTGGTCAGCCATCCGCTGCGGAAATATTACCCCGTGGTCTATTTCCCCAGCATTGCCCTGGTGCTCATCAATCCCGTCACCCACTGGCTTTTCCGGGTGGAAGACGGATACCATCCCGGCCCGCTGAGCGGAATCACCTATATCTGCGCGGCGTGCTATATCGTTTTCGGCACCATCGGCATCTTCCGCCACATCCGCCAGCTGAGCGCACACGGCGTCATTTCCCTCCTCGCGCTGCAGGGCATCCTGCTGGCCGGCAACATCGCCCGGGCCCTGCTGCCGCAGTACATCGTCATCGACACGTTCTGCATCATGGGGATCATCGTGATCTTCATGTCCTTCCTCAATCCGGACCTGTACCTGTCTGACCGGGGATACGCCTACAACTTCACGGCTTTCCGCGCCCTGCTGGATGAATACCACCGGCGCCACAAGCCCTGCCGCATCCTCGGCTTCGCCATCCAGAACTACAACGAGCACCGCGAGATCTTCGGCGGCAAGCAGATGGACGAAGCCCTGACGCAGATCAACAAGTTCATGACCGAATCCTTCCCTTACCTGAGCGCCTTCTACCTGCGTAACGGCTCCTTCGCGCTGGTCGGTTCCAATTATATGGATCTCACCGCCCTGCGGGACCGGGTGCGCGAGCGCTTCGGCCGTTCCTGGATCACCGGCGCCGGCGACCTGCGCCTGAGCGTCTCCTTCGTGGAGGCGGATACCGAAATCCTCGACTGCCCCTCCGACCGCCTGGTCAACACCCTGATGATCTCCCAGGATGAGATCAGCCGGGTCTCCGAGCCGGACGCCAGCTGCTCCCTCACCGACTCCATCGGCGAGATCAACCGCAAGCTGGATATCCGCCGCTGCCTGGAAAAGGCGCTGGACCAGGACAAGCTGGAGGTTTTCCTGCAGCCGCTGATGGACTGCTCCACCGGCAAGCGCGTGGCGGCCGAGGCACTGGTGCGCCTGCGGGATGAAAACGGCGACCTGATCCGGCCGGATCTGTTCATCGGCATGGCCGAGCAGGAAGGCCACATCGTCCGCCTGGGCGAGCAGGTGCTCTCCCACGTATGCCAGTTCATCCGCGACAATGATATGGAAAAGATCGGCATCAAGTGGATCAACGTCAACCTGTCGCCGGTGCAGTTCATGTCCCGCGATATCCCGTCCACCTTCTCCGAAATCCTGCAGGAGTACGGCGTGGACGAGAGCATGATCCACCTGGAAATCACCGAGCAGAGCATGATCGACTTTTCCCTCCTGCGGGAGCAGATCATCGGCCTGCACGATAACGGCTTCGAGTTCTCCCTGGACGACTACGGCTCCGGTTATTCCAACCTGACCCGCGTCCGCCAGTATCCCTTCACCAACATCAAGATCGACATGGAAGTCGTGCACAACTACTGCCAGGACCGGGATCCCCTGCTTCCCGCGCTGGTGCAGGGCTTCAAGGAGATGAACCTGAGCATTACCGCCGAGGGCATCGAAACCCGCGAAATGGCGGAGATCCTCAAGGGCATCGGCTGCGATTACCTGCAGGGTTACTACTTCTCCCGTCCCGTGCCGATGTCCGAGTTCCTGGTCATGGATATCTGACGCCCCCTCCCGGGGGGGGTTCCTTTTGTCATCAATTGTTAATCAATTTGATACCATTCGGTATTGACACACAAAACCGGATTCCGGTATAATGAACCTGCCCGGAAGCCGGCATTTTATTTTAGACTTTGTGTTACCATTTGGTATCATTTTATCAGCAAGGCCGATACCACCGGGCATATTAAAGAATATTCCACAGGAGGCGTCCGGCATGGAGGATGGATGGGAACTGCTGATACAGGCGGTCGTGCTGCAGGCCGCGGAGGATTACCGCCTGGCCCGGCTGGTCCTCCGCCGCCGGCCGGACCGGGAGGCTGCCCGGCTCATGATCCGGGACGTGGAGCGGTTTTTCCGCTCGGAATGGTTCACCCGCATCACCGGGCTGGACGGGAGGACGATCCTGGAGAAACTGAAAGGAGAAGAGAAATGACCGCCCGGGAATATCTCAGCCAGGCATACCTGCTGGAGCAGCGCATCGCCAGTGACATCCGGAAGGCGGAATCCGTGCGCGCGCTGGCATCCTCCCTTTCCCTCCCGGCCGCGGACACGGTCCGCGTCAGCGCCTCCCCGTCCGGCGAGGCATCCTTCATCCGCATCCTCGAAAAGGCGGAAGCCATCGAGGAACGGATCGCCGCGGAGGTGAACCTCCTGCTGAACCTGCAGGAGCAGATGGAGCGCGTCATCCGCACCGTCCCGGGGGAGGATCTCCGCCTGATCCTTTCCTACCGGTATATGGAGCACCGGACCTGGCCGGAAATCGCAGAATCGCTGCACATCAGCCGCAACACCGCCCGCGCCCGCCACGAAACCGCCCTCAGCCGGATCATCCTGCCGGAGGACCTGATCGATATCAGCGGCCCGGCCGGAAACAATGTTCTCCCGGCCGCCGCGTGGTAAAGCCGCCGCGAAATGGTTACCGCTTACATATTTCAGAATCTTTACATTTGTGATTCCGCCTTTCAAAACCGTCCCTTCTCTGGTATAATGGGAGAACAGGAAAATCCCATACAAACCTACACAAGTCAGGAGGTCTTTGATTGTGAAAAAACTGCTTGGTATCCTGCTGGCGCTGGCCCTGCTGCTGTCCTGCGCCGCCTTCGCGGAAGAGCCTGCCGCTCCCGCGCTGCAGAAGAATCTCGTAATCCTGTTCACCAGTGACGTCCACTGCGGCATCGACCAGGGCTGGACCTATGCCGGCCTGTATGCCATGAAGGAATCCCTGGCGAAGGACAACTACGTCCTGCTCGTGGACGACGGCGACGCCATCCAGGGTGAGCCCGTCGGCACCATGACCAAGGGCGAAGCCATCGTCGACATCATGAACGCTGTCGGATACGACATCGCGATCCCCGGCAACCATGAGTTCGACTACGGCATGGACACTTTCCTCGGGCTGACCAAAAAGGCCAGTTTCCCCTACCTCAGCTGCAACTTCAACAAGAACGGGGAGCTGATCTTCCAGCCCTGGATCATCAAGGAATTCGACGGTGTGAAAATCGGCTTCGTCGGCGTTACCACGCCCATGACGCTCCGCTCCTCCACCCCGCGGTATTTCCAGGATGGTGAAGGCAACTTCATCTACAACTTCATGCAGGATGAAAACGGCGAAGCCGTCTACGCGGCTGTACAGAAGGCCGTGGACGAAGTCCGCGCTGAAGGCGCTGCCTACGTCGTCGTCATGGCGCACCTGGGCAACGAAGCTGAGTGCTCCCCCTGGCGGTATGACGAAGTGATCGCCAATACCACCGGCATCGACATCTGGCTCGACGGCCACAGCCATGACACCGAGCAGGTGGTTACCCAGAACAAGGACGGTAACCCTGTGCTCCGTTCCGGCTGCGGCACAAAGCTGGCGAATGTCGGCTATGCCACCATCGGCACTGACGGTTCCATGGCCACCGGACTCTACACCTGGGCACAGGATGTCTCCGCTGTGAACCTGCTGGGCCTGGACAACGCCGGCCTGGAAGCCATCCAGGCCGCCAAGGGCGCCCTGGATGAGAAGCTGGGCCAGGTGGTTGCCTCCACCGCGGTGGACCTGTACATCAACGACCCCGTCGCGAAGACCGAAGACGGTAAATCCATCCGGATCATCCGCCGCGCGGAAACCAACCTCGGCGACCTGTGCGCCGATGCCTACCTGAACCAGTCCGGCGAAGCGGACATCGCCTTCGTCAACGGCGGCGGCATCCGCGTGCAGCTGAACAAGGGCGACCTGACACTGAACGACATCCTGCGCGTCCATCCCTTCGGCAACAGCCTGACCGTCATCGAGATCACCGGCCAGCAGGTGCTGGATGCCCTCGAGTGGTCCGTGCACTCCCTGCCCGGCGAGTTCGGCGGCTTTGACCAGGTGGCCGGTATCACCTTCACCGTGGATCCGACCATCCCGACGCCCGTTGTGGAAACCGCGGACAAGATGTTCGACCATGTGGACGAGACCATGACCCGCCGCGTAAGCAACGTTATGGTCGGTGGCGAACCGATCGATCCCGAAAGGATCTACAAGGTCGCTTCCCATGACTACCAGCTGCTGAACCAGGGCGACGGCTACACCATGTTCAAGGGTGCCAAGGTCCTGCAGGAGAGCGTCAAGCTGGACAACCAGGTCCTGATCGACTACATCACCGAAACCCTCGGCGGCGTGGTCAGCGACGGATACGACCAGCCCTACGGCCAGGGCCGTATCACGGTGGCCGGCGAATAATCCCGCGGCATATCAAAAGGGGCTGCAATCGCAGCCCCTTCTTTTTGTTGCCTTTTACCCGGTCAGTCCACCAGCGTCGCGACGCCCGAGGAGATCCAGCCCCATTCGCTGTCATCCTCCACGAATACGTAGAAATATTCGATGCCGCGGTCGGAAGAAACCTTTTTATCATATACGGGATATTCCATTCCGGGATACACCTTGGAGATGATCGTTCCGCTCGCGTCCGGCGTTTTGCGCACGTTCTTGCGCTCGCCTTCCCTGATGACCGCCGTACCGATCTTTTCTCCGCCCCGCGGGGAAACCGCCGGATCGCCCAGGTCCAGGACGCTCTTCACCAGCGTATCCCCGGCGTAGAACGCGGAGCCTTCCCGCGCGATAAATCCGCGGGCGGTCTTCCCTTCCAGCGTACATTCCACATACCACCAGCTGCCGGTATAGGTGTACTTGCCCAGCACGGTGAAGTCTTCCCCGGCCGGCAGGGTTCCGAGGACGTTGCCCTTCTCGTGCGGATCATCCAGCACGTCAATCGCCTCCGCCGCGGTCACCGGAATCCGGTCAAACGCCGGGGTGGACATCCGGGCTTTGTAATCCTTCACCTTCCGCTTTTCGACATAGCCGACCCGGTAGCCGCCGCTGTCCTTCTCATACCGCACCAGCAGCCAGCCGCTCTCATCAAACCCGGCTTCCGCCATCTTCTTGTTCGTATCCACGGCCGCCTTGCCGTTCGCGCCGCGCAGCGCGTCCGTGGACGGGGCGGAATACACCGCCAGCACACCGAAGCCGATTCCTTTATCCACCTGCTGGAACTTGAAGTCCTCCACCGCCAGCAGGCGCTCCACTTCATTTCCTCCCTGGGCGCCGTCCGCCGCCGCGCATCCCAGTGCAAAAACTGAGCAAAGCAGCAGCGCCGCCAGTGCGCAGATCATCCGGTAAAACCTTTTCTCCATTTTTCTCCATCTCCTGTCCGGCATATCAGCCTGTATTGTTATTTCGCCCGCTGTTTCCTGAAATCCTGCCTGTATTTTCGGGCGGAAACGATCTCATGTTCCCCGCCGGGCCCTGCAGGCCGTAATCCATAGGACATCTTTGCATTTGTCATGTCATGTTTTGCATTCGTTTGCATTCCCTGGTATATTTCAAAACTTTCACCTTTATTTTACATTGTATACAAAAATTAGTACTTGCAAAAGCGGATTTTTTGATTATAATGGTAACGTTTCCGGAAACGGTTTCACCGGAACCGCCCCTTGACGGCTCCGGGCATTTTTGTTTATGGAGGACAAGAAGTGAAAAAAACGACCCTGAGAAAGTACGCGCGTTTGATCGCCCAGTGCGGTGTGAACGTCCAGAAGGGGCAGGAGGTCTTCATCACAGCCGGCCTGGATCAGCCGGATTTCGTGAAAATGGTGGCCGAGGAATGCTACAAGCTGGGCGCGACCCGTGTGGTGGTCGATTTCGACTACCAGCCGCTGACGAAGCTTCACGTGAAGTACTGCTCCCTGGAAACGCTCGGAGGGCTGACGGATTACCAGAAAGCCCGCTTCGAGCACTACGTCGAAAAGCTTCCCTGCCGCATCTACCTGGAGTCGGATGATCCCGACGGCCTGAAGGGCATCAACCAGCACAAAATGCTGCGCGCCCAGCAGATGCGCTATCCGCTCATCAAGGGCTATCGCGATGAGATGGAAAACAAGTACCAGTGGTGTATCGCCGCGGTACCGGGTCCCGCGTGGGCCAAGAAGCTTTTCCCGGACACCACCAAGCGCCAGGCTATGGAGAAGCTGTGGGACGCCATCCTCGCCACCAGCCGTGTGACCGAGTACGGCGATCCCGTGGATGCCTGGGACCGGCACAACGCCGATCTGATGTCCCGGTGCAAGTACCTGAACTCCCTGGGAATTGAAAAGCTGCACTACACCTCTTCCAACGGAACCGACCTCACCGTCGGTATGATTCCGGAAGCCGTTTTCAAGGGTGGCGGCGACCTGAGCCTGCAGGGCATCTTCTTCAATCCCAACATCCCGACTGAGGAGTGCTTCATCTCTCCGATGCGCGGGAAAGCCGAAGGCAAGGTGGTTGCCACCATGCCCCTGAGCCGTGACGGACAGCTGATTGAAAACTTCTGGATCCGTTTCCACAACGGTCGTGCCGTGGAGTGGGAAGCGGAAAAGAATGACCAGCTGCTCACCAACATCATCAATTCCGATGATGGCGCCGGCTACCTGGGCGAGTGCGCGCTCGTGCCCTTCAACTCCCCGATCCGTGAGTCCGGGCTGCTGTTCTACAACACGCTGTTTGATGAGAACGCGGCCTGCCACCTGGCGCTGGGCGCCGGTTTCGCCGATACCATCCGCGATTACGAGCATAAATCGCTCGAGGAGTGCCGCGAGATGGGCATCAACGATTCCATGATCCACGTGGACTTCATGATCGGCTGCGAGGATATGAGCATCGACGCGATCACCCGCGACGGCAAAACCGTTCCGGTTTTCCGCAACGGTACCTGGGCGTTCTGATCCGGCGTCCAACCCCCAAAAAGGAAAACCCCGATTCAGCTCGGGGTTTTCTTTTTTTCTGTTCTTTTTTGGGTGTGCCGCCGTTATTCCTGCGCCTTGTCTATCATTTTCCAGTGAATGCTCTGCACGTGCTCAACCAGCTCGCCGAAGCCCACCACCATAAAGCTCAGGACCAGGACACCCGGGACAAGCCAGATTATCGCCGGCACAACCGCCAGCAGGCCTGCTATGCCGTTAGATATGCCAGCCACAGCTAAAATTGCAATCAGCGCCATCCCCAGCCAGAAGATCACCATGCCGAGGATTTTGATTTTCCGTCCGATATTGTTGAACATCTTCTTCTCTCCTGCCGCGCGTTATTCCGGATTCCGGGCGGAAAGTTTGTCATCAATGTTCGTGACACGCTCCACCAGTTCGCCGAAGCCGTACATCATGAAGCTGCCCAGCCAGGAACCGAGCGCGCCCAGGACGATGACCAGGATGCCGGTCAGCGTCGTACTTCCGGTGTTATAGGTATACCCGTAGGATCTTACCGTGTTGCCGCCGGCAATCACCGCGATACCGGCAATCACGGAAAGGACGATTCCGATCCAGCAGATCACCTTCGCCAGGGTCTTGATCTTGTGCCCGATGTTACTCCACATAGTTGTTTCCTCCTTATTATCATACTGTCGCAGAATGCCATTGCAGAACAAATTCCACAGCCGCTGCCTTTCTTCCTGCCGGAGAAACCCGGTTTTCTTAGAAAAAAGTTTTCAAAATATGCCTTTATTTTTCAGCCTTTTGCAGTTCCCGCGGGTTATTTTTCCGAATAAACGGTTTTTTCTATCGCAGATAATCGGATATGATATCATCAGGAATATGGAGAATTCCTGACATAAGCAACCGGAGGAAAAGCATATGATGCTGCCGTGGAAAAAGAAAAAACTGCTCGCGCTGCTGGACAGCGAATTCGGGCAGGAACCGGAAAAAGACTACTATCCGGGGGATATAGACCGGATCCGAACCTATTATGACGCCTGCCGGAACGACCGCCTGGACCCGTTCTACGTGGACGACACCACCTGGAACGACCTGGATATGGACAAGGTGTACCGCCGGATCAACGCCTGCCAGTGCACCGCCGGGGAGCAGTACCTGTATTACATGCTCCGCCGCCCGATGAACCGGAAAACCTGGGAATACCAGCACGGGCTGATCGGCCTGATGGAGAAAAATGCGGATGCCCGGAAAAACCTGCAGCTGCTGTTCCGCAGGATCGGCTGCCCCCGGACCATCGACCTGACCACGGCCTTCCATCCGAAGGATTCTTCCCCGCTGTGGCTGATCATCTACTTCGCGCTGGGCGCGCTGCTGGTGGCATCCTTATTCCTGGCCGGCATACTGGGACCGGTTCCCCTCCTGGCCCTGCTCATCACGAACATTATGGTTCACCAATCGCGGCGGCTGAAATGCGAATATGAGATCAACCGGGTCAATTACTGTGTCGCCCTGATCCTGACCCTCAACCGCATCCGCGGCCTGAAGATGCCGGACATCGACCCGTACCTGGAGGAAGCATACACCCACCTGGAACCGATGAGCCGCATCCTGCGTACCGGCCCGGTCATGTCCACCATGAACGGGGATATGTTCCAGTCCCTGATGATGGTCACCTTCATGACCGACATGATTTCCTTCGAGATTCTCAAAAAGCGCCTGGCGAAATACCATGACCACTTCCTGGCCGTGCACGAGGCCATCGGGCAGCTGGATGCGGCGATTGCCGTGGCGTCCTGGCGGGCCGGGCTTGAAACCCGGTGCGACCCGGAAATCGATTTTGAGGCGGATCATCCGTACGTCCGGGCGGAAGGCATCGTCCATCCCCTGCTGAAGGAGCCGGTGCCCAACGACCTCATGCCGGAAAAATCCATGCTGATCACCGGCTCCAACGCTTCCGGCAAATCCACCTACCTGCGTACATCGGTCATCACCGCCCTCACCGCCCAGTGCCTGTGCACCTGCGCGTGCCGGAGCTACAAAGCCAGTCCCTTCCGGATGTACACCTCCATGGCGCTGGCGGATGACCTGCTGGCCGGCGAAAGCTATTTCATCACGGAGATCAAATCCCTCAAGCGCATCCTGGACGCGCAGGAGGAGGAAGGCTTCCTGCTCTGCGCGGTGGACGAGGTCCTGCGCGGCACCAATACCATTGAGCGGATTTCCGCATCCGCCGAAGTCCTGAAGGCGCTGTCCCGTCCCGAAACGCTCTGCCTCATCGCCACCCACGACTCCGAGCTGAACGCCCTGTCCGGCGGCGCATACCAGCTGGCGCACTTTGAGGAAACCGTCACCGACACCGGGATCCTGTTTGACTACCAGCTGAAGCCCGGCCCGGCGGAAACCCGCAACGCCATCCGCCTGCTGAAGCTGATGGGCTTTGACAGCGATATCGTCACCGCCGCCCATGACCGGGCGGACCGGTATGTGAATACCGGCAAATGGGAATAGGAAAACAAAAACCAGAACGGGGGCTGCCTTTGCCGTGCAGCCCCCGTTCCGGTTTGTCAAATCGTGTTCCTTTTTTGCTCTATAGGCAGTTCCCTCGCTTTACAGGTCGTGGGGGAAAAAGGGACCTATGGGATCTCAGTTGCTGTGGGTTGCGGTGTAGTTCCGCTGGTAGATTTCCATGTACTGCTCAAGGCCCAGCTCGTTCAGCTGCTGCAGGTAGGCGTCCCATTCCTCATCCACGCCGCCCTTGGACAGCCACTTCGCGCGCATTTCCTCGGTGTAGTTGATCAGGTCGGTCTTGATCATGCTCAGCGCGTCGTTGTCCTCTTCGGTCAGGATCATGCTGGGCAGGTACACGGAGGTGGCGTACTTGCGGTAGTAGTTTTCGTTCCGGTCGAACTTCGCCTGGTGGCCGGCGGAACGCGGGATCTTGCTGCCGAAGAAATCGCTGGTCAGCGCGATCGGGCCGTCGGAAGCGAATGCTTCGCTGTAGCGGAACTCGTCGTAGCTCATGCCGTCGGGCGTGGGCAGGTAGTCATAGGTGCCGTCACCCTTGTCTTCGATGTTGATGCCGATCGGGCCCAGGTCGCACTGCATGGACCAGATGGGATCATAGAAGGTATCCACCCACTTGATCAGCAGTTCGGGGTTGTGGCAGACGTTGGTGATGGAGAAGCCGGTCGCCGCCATGGTGGAGTCCGGAGAGGTACCCCAGGAGGTGGTGCCGTTCGGTCCGAGCAACGGGGAGATGGGTTCGTATTCCAGTTCATGCACAGTGCCCAGGTCGAAGCTGTTCCAGCACATGAACACGCCGATGTTCGCAATCTCGCCCTGGTTCTGGGCATTGTAGGTCTTCTTGTCCATCGTGAAGCCTTCCTGATCGATCAGGCCCTTCGCGAAGAAATGGTCATACAGGTATTTGCAGCCTTCCTTGTAGCCTTCGGTGGCCGGCACAAATACCAGCTGTCCGCCTTCACCCACGACGATGTGGGCGTTGCCCTGGGCCAGCGTATCCGCATAGCCGAACGCGCCGAAGAAGCCGCCGAGGTCGCGCTGGGATCCGAGGAACTTGAAGGTCATCGGGATTTCATCGTTCGGGTCGCCGTTGCCGTTCGCGTCTTCCTCTTTGAACTTGGTCAGGACTTCTTCCAGTTCCACCAGGGTGGTTGGCTTCTGCAGTCCAAGCCGCTCCAGCCAGGTCACGTTGATCATGATGTTGGAAGCGATGGTGCCGTCTTCACCTTCCTGCACATAGGGGGTGGAGTAGATGTTGCCGTCAGGAGCGGTAACCATGGCCTTGATGTCCGGCCGGCGCTCGAACAGCGCCTTCAGGTTGGGGGCATACTGGTCAATCAGGTCATTCAGCGGAATCAGGACGCCCTGGGAACCGTAGACCACCAGGTCGGAAGTGCTCAGGGAGAACTTTCCGAAGAAGCCTTCCGGCAGGTTCTTGTTGGAGCCGAGCCGCAGGTCTTTCACTTCATCGTACTCCGCCTGCGGGATCTGTTCCCAGTCGATATGCACGCCGGTGTAATCCTCCATGCGCTGGAACAGTTCCATCTCGTTGGCGTCGCTATGCAGCGGCCGCATCCGGATGATCAGCTTGAAGGTCTCCCCTGAATCCGTCAGGGGATAGGTGTTCTCGGCCAGGGCCGCCGCACATGTCAGCAGCATTGCCAGGGCCATCATGACAGCCAGGATCCGTTTCATGTTTCCTTCCTCCTTAAGAATAATGAAATAATATTTCAGGGCAGCCAGCCCTTAAAACCAAATTCATAACCCGTTTGGTTGGAGGCGTTAAGGGCTTCAGCCCTTAACGGCTCCAATCATAACTCCCTGAATGAAATACCGTTGCAGGAACGGGTACAGGATCAGCAGAGGCAGAGACGAGGCGATGATGATGCCGTATTTGATCATGTCGCCCAGCCGCTGCTGGGCCGCCAGGTTCGCCGCGTCCTCCACCATGTCGCCGAAGGAGTTTTCAAACAGGATGCTGCGCAGCACCAGCTGCAGCGGATACTTGTTCGGATCGCTCAGGTAAATCATC
>JAFRTK010000043.1 GCA_017427165.1 Clostridia bacterium | reverse complement strand
GTGAAATCGCGAAGGCCGCGGCGCTGGTGGACTGGACCCGCCTGACCCTGGACGGAAACACCGTGACCCTGCCGGAAGGCATGATGATCGACCTGGGCGGCATCGCCAAGGGGTATATCGCCGACCAGGTGAAGGCATACCTGGAAAAGCGCGGAATTCGGCACGCGATCCTTTCCTTCGGCGGCAACGTTGTGGCCATCGGCCGGAAGCCGGACGGGTCCGACTGGACCGTCGGCATCCAGGATATCAGCGGGGCGCAGGGCGCCTACATGCTGAAGGCCCGCAACACCGGCGGGTCCACCGTGACCAGCGGCATCTACGAGCGGGGCTTTGACCTGGACGGTGTCCGGTACCACCACCTGCTCTCCTCTGAAACCGGCTGGCCGGTACAGAATTCCCTCGCCTCCGTCACCATCTTCTCCGACAGCTCCATGGAGGGCGACGCGCTTTCCACGGCGGCGTTCGTCCTGGGTGAAACGGAAGGCGTGAACCTGATCGAAAGCCTGGACGGCGTTGAGGCCGTCTTCATCACCCGGGACCGCCAGGTCATCCGGACCTCCGGCGCGGGTGACTGGCTGATTCCCTGAACGGAGCATCAATGATGAAGCAACGCATTCTGGCTTCCCTGCTCGCGCTGGTCCTGCTGCTTTCCGGCTGCCTTGCCGCGGCGGAAACCGCAGCGCATACGGAAACCGAACTCCCGGAGGACGAGCATCCCTTCCTGTGGGAGATTACGGAGGATGACCCGGCCATCGCCTATGTGTTGGTCACCCTGCCGTATTCCTCCGGGCTGCTGCCGCTGCCGCCGGAGGGAGAATATACAAAAACCATCCGGCAGGTGCTGCCGGACGGCTCGGAATTTATCAATGTGCTCCACCTGACCCCCGAAGGGTTTTGGATGGAAGAAGCCAACTGCGAAGGGCATGACTGCATCGGCGAAGGCGAGGTCACCCTCTCCAACCGCGAGGAGCGCATCCTCTGGAACATGGTCATCTGCCTGCCCCACCGCCTGAGCGCGGAGCTGATCACCCGTGCCGAGGCGGAGCAGCTGCTCAGGGCGCAGCCCTGACGGAGGCGAACTGAATCACTTGTCCGTATCGATCCCGGCCTGCCGGAACTTTTCCTGCATGGTCGGGTTTCCTTTTGTCAGCTTCCGGATGGACAGGTCCTGCGCCTTGTCGTTCGCCAGGCGGTACTGGTTCTCGGACTTTGTGAGGTAATCCTTCACCTTTTCCAGGTGCTTGATCGTCTGGTCAATCTCGTCGATGGCGGAGGAGAAATGCTTGCTGGCCAGCTCATAGTTCCGGCCGAACTTGTCCCGGAAGTCCACCAGCGCCGCCTCAAACTGCTGCACGTCCAGGTTCTGCTGCCGGACCATCGCCAGTTCCCTGCGTGTCTGCAGGTTCGACAGTGCCGCGTTCCGAAGCAGCGAAATCAGCGGGATAAAGAACTGCGGCCGCACAATATACATCTTTGGATACTGGTAGGCCGTGACGATGCCGCCGTTGTACAGCTCGTTGTCCGGCTCCAGCATCGTGACCAGGACCGCGTATTCGCAGTTTTTCTTTTTCCGGTCTTTGTCCAGCTTGTCGAGGAAATCGGTATTGGCATGCTTCTTCTCCGTCGCGTCCGCCTCGTTCTTCATCTCGAACATGATGGACAGCAGCGGGATCCCGTCCTCCGCGTCTTCGCGGTACACAAAATCGCCCTTGGTGCCTTCGACGACCTCATTGTCCTTCTCAAAATACGCATTCGGGAACGCCATCATCCGGACCTCGTTGAAAGCGTTCAGGCAGTGCTGCTCCAGGTCCTCACCGATCATCTTGGTGGACTGGCGGAGCTTGAAATCCCGGTAGCGCTCGATTTCCTCCTCCAGGCGGGTCACCTCATGCCGGTGGTTCTCCTCCATGGACTGCAGCTTGCCGGCGGTCGCCTGCTTCTCCTGCTCAATCTGCACCCGGAGCTCGGTGATTTCCGTATTCTTCTGCTGGACCGCCAGGGTCACGGCCAGCTGCTTGTCCTGCTCAAAGGATTTCGCGCTGTCCCGGAGCACGATAATCTCCCGGTCCTTTTCCGCGAGTTCCCTGCTGCGGCGCATCTCCTCCGTGGCACGGAGCGCTTCCATTTCCTTCTGTTTCGCGTCGTTCAGGTTCTTCGCCTGCTCCCGGAGCCGGACGATTTCCTGTTCCTTCTCTGCGATGGCCTGCCGGTACTTTCCGGCCTCCTCCGCCATCGCCACCTGCTGTTTTGCTTCCAGCTCGCTCTGTGCCGCCTTCAGCCGGCCGGCGATTTCCTTTTCAAACTGTTCGGTATGCACCTGCGCCACGATGGCCGCATAGCCGGCCTCGTCCACCTGGAAAACCTTGCCGCAGCTGGGGCATCTGATCTCGTTCATAACGGGTCTCCTTTATTCGCGCTTCTGCATGGATTGCTCCCTATATTATATGGGTTTCCGGCGGGTTTGTACAGTTCCGGCCTGCCTGCGGCTTCCGGATTCGTTATTGACGCGCGTGCCCCGTCCGGTTTATATTGATGGCTGAAAGAAACAGACTGATATGAAACGGGGGATTCGCATGACGCGGGTAATGCGCGGCGGGCCGATGGGCAAATTCCTGACCGAAGAGGAGAAACAGCAGCAGCCGAAAGTAACCAAAGAGCTGCTGATCCGCGTGTTCTCCTACCTGAAGCCCTACTGGAAGCACCTCCTGCTGGTGATCGTATGCATCGCTGCGGCGTCCTTCTGCTCCCTGCTTCCGTCGATCCTCACCGGTAAAATCATCGACGAAGGCCTGGTGAAGGGCGACCTCCGCGCGCTGGTGTTCTACATCCTGATGTCCCTGGCGGTGACACTCGGGTCCAACCTGATCGGCGTGGCGGAAAGCTACATCAATACCT
Source organism: Clostridia bacterium (assembly GCA_017427165.1). Lineage (GTDB taxonomy): Bacteria > Bacillota > Clostridia > Christensenellales > Aristaeellaceae > Aristaeella. Next base: position 6,926 of record JAFRTK010000043.1, on the reverse strand, counting down.
GGATCGCGCAGCACATCACCTTCGACATGCGCAACCAGATGTTCTCCCACCTGCAGAAGATGTCCCAGCGCTTTTTCACCACCAACAACCAGGGCGACATCATCACCCGCATGACCAGCGACATCGACGGCGTGCAGCAGGTGATCACCAATACGTTCACGAGCATCCTTTCCAATGTCATCACGCTCGTGATCGCGCTGATCGCCATGTTCCAGAAAAACTGGATCCTCGCGCTGATCGGCATCGTGGTGGTTCCGCTGTTCACCCTGCCCACCCGCAAGGCCGGCAAAACCCGCTGGAAATACGCCAACGAGTCCCAGGCCTGCAACGACGAGATCAACGGCATCCTGAACGAAACGCTGTCCGTTTCCGGCCAGCTGCTCTCCAAGCTCTACGGCAAGGAGAAATACGAATACGAGCGGTATGAAAACGCCAACGGCCGGATGATCAGACTGAATATCCGCGAGCGCATGGCCGGCCGCTGGTTCTTCGTGATCCTGTCCACGTTCACAAGCATCGGCCCGATGCTGATCTACTTCGTCGGCGGCCTGCTGATGATCAAATACGGCCATAACCTCACCATCGGTGATATCACCGTGCTGGTGGCCCTGCTCGGGCGGATGTACATGCCGGTGAACAGCCTGCTGAACATCCAGGTGGACTGGATCCGCTCCATGGCGCTGTTTACGCGCATCTTTGAGTATTTCGACATCCCGGTGGAAATCCAGAACGCGCCGGATGCCGTCATTCCTGCCCATACCGAGGGAAACCTGGTGTTCGACCACGTCACCTTCGGGTATGAACCGGAGCGCACGGTGCTGAAGGATATCTGCTTCACGCTGAAGGCCGGCCGCAGCATCGCGATCGTCGGCCCGTCCGGTTCCGGCAAGAGCACAATCATCAACCTGATCCCGCGCCTGTACGACGTCGGTTCCGGCTCCGTGACGCTGGACGGGACGGACGTGCGGAAGCTGGACCTGGAATACCTGCGTTCCCAGGTCGGCGTCGTTTCCCAGGAGACCTACCTGTTCAACGGCTCCATCCGCGACAACCTGCTCTACGCCCGCCCGGACGCCACCGAGGCGGACATGGAGGAAGCCCTGAAGAAAGCCAACATCTGGGAATTCGTGCAGAACCAGCCGGAAGGGCTGGACTCCATGGTCGGCAACCGCGGCCTGAAGCTCTCCGGCGGCGAGAAGCAGCGCCTGTCCATTGCCCGGGTGCTGCTGAAGAATCCCACCATCTTCATCTTTGACGAGGCCACCTCCGCCCTGGACTCCATCTCGGAGCAGAAAATCCAGGACGCCATCGACCCGATCATCCGCAGCCGCACCAGCATCCTGATTGCCCACCGGCTGAGCACGATCCTCGCGGCGGACGAAATCCTGGTGGTCCGCGACGGGCAGATCGTCGAGCGCGGCCAGCACAAGGACCTGGTGTGCGCCGGCGGCGTATACCAGGAGCTGTATGAAACCCAGTTCTCCAAGGCGCTCACGGGCGACCTGCCCGCCGGCAGCGCGGATGACAGCAGCGTCGTCAGCGAGCTGGAGCAGTATATCTGGGGCGCCCAGCCCGGGGATGAGCCGGCGGACTGATCCCCTGAAACGGAAGAAATAATCCCGCCTATTTTGCGGAATCCGCGGTTTACGGTTCGCCCGCAGGCCGCTATGCTCACCCATGTATGGAATTGGCCCTGCGGGGCCGGACGGAGGAATGAATATGCTTGTGCCTGTACTCCTTTTCCTGGTTGGTTTCGCGCTGCTCATCAAGGGCGGCGACTGGTTTGTGGACGGCGCCGTCGGCGTCGCACGCCGGTTTCACCTGCCGGAGCTGCTGATCGGCGCGACGGTGGTCTCCATCGGCACGACACTGCCGGAGGTCATGGTCTCCTCCCAGGCCGCACTGGAACATAACGCCGGCATCTCCTACGGGAACGCCATCGGCTCCATCATCTGCAACACGAGCCTCATCGCGGCCCTCACCGTGGCCATCCGTCCCGGAAAAGTCAACGCGAAATCCTTCCTGTTACCCACCGTGTTTTTCTTCGCCGCCGCGCTTTCCTACGCGCTGGTTGCCTGGACCCACGGCGCCTTTGAGCGCTGGATCGGCATCGTGTACCTGTGCGTATTCGCCGGGTATATGATCTGGTCGGTCCTGTATATGAAAAAGCACCCCGACACAGCGGATGACGCCGGTGAGGCTGATGCCGAAGAAAAGGAAGAAAAGCAGAAGCCCCTCTGGCTGGAAATCGTTCTGCTGGTCATCGGTGCGGCGGCCATCGCCGTCGGCGCCCGCCTGCTGGTGGACAACGGCACCCTGATCGCCCAGGCGCTGGGCGTACCGGACAGTGTGATCGGCCTGACCATGGTGGCCCTGGGCACGAGCCTGCCGGAGCTGATCACCGCGATCACGAGCCTGGTCAAAGGTCACGGCGCGCTGTCCCTGGGCAACGTCATCGGCGCCAACCTGTTCAACATTATCCTGGTGAGCGGCGCGGCCATCACGATCTCGCCCTTCGCCGTTCCCGCGGAGAAAACCATCGCGGGCATGAACTCCTCGCTGATCATTGACCTGCCGGTCATGCTCGGCGTGATGGGCATCCTGTGCATCCCGACCCTGCTGAAGGGCCGGCTGCAGCGCTGGCAGGGCATCCTGCTCCTGGCTGTCTATGCCGCGTTCACCATTTACCAGTTTGTCTCTTAATTCCGGGAGGAACCTGCAATGTACGGCACCCCGAAAAAACAGCGGATCGGCATCTCTTTCAACGCACCGGTGATCCTGGGCTTCGCGGCCGTCTGCGTAATCGCGCAGATCCTGAACATCGTCACGGGCGGAGCGTCCAACCGGGCGGTTTTCAGCGTGTACGGCGCGTCCCTGCTGGACCCGCTCACCTGGGTCCGCTGCATCGGGCACGTATTCGGCCATGCCGGCTGGGACCACCTGTTCGGCAACCTGATGTACATCCTGATCCTCGGCCCCATGATTGAGGAGAAGTACGGCGCCAAAAACACCGCGATTATTATCCTGGTCACCGCGGCGGTCACCGGCATTGTCTCGATGATCTTCTTCCCGCGGGTCATGCTGCTGGGCGCCAGCGGCGTCGTATTCGCTTTCATCCTGATCGGCTCGATCACCGCGAAAGAGGATCACAAAATCCCGGTCACCTTCATCCTGGTGGCGCTGCTGTATATCGGCCAGCAGGTGTGGCAGGGCATTACCCGGCAGGACAGTATCTCCCAGATGTCCCACATCATCGGCGGAATCACCGGATCGGTGCTGGGATTCACGCTCAAAAACATCCACGACAAAAAATGAGGCGGAAAACCGCCTCATTTTTCATATCACACCTTTGATGAAAATCTCGATTCCGATCAGCACCAGGATGATTCCGCCGATCACCGGCGCCCAGCGCTCCAGCTTTGTACCGAGCTTCCGGCCCAGGTGAATGCCGGCCACGCAGATCCCGAAGGTTACCACACCGATAATCACGGACTCCGTCAGCGCCAGCGGAAACTGGTAATCCGCAATGGTGAACCCGACGGACAGCGCGTCAATCGACGTCGCGATCCCCTGGACCAGCAGTTCCCTGCCCCGCAGGGACTTTTTTTCTTCCCCGGCAGTGTTCCGGATTCCTTCCAGGATCATCCGGATGCCGATGAACAGCAGCAGTGCCAGCGCAATCCACGGGACCAGTTTATGGAAAGATTCAAACGTTTCCGCGATTGTATGGATGCACACCCAGCCGATCAGCGGCATCGCGGTCTGGAAGATCCCGAATGTCCCGGCAATCCGCACCACGCGGGATGCCGGCATGCCCGGTTCATTCAGCCCGTTTGCCAGGGAAACAGAGAACGCGTCCATAGCCAGTCCGATCCCGAACAGGATACTGTTCAGGATAAACAGCCAACTGAATTCCAAACCACATACCTCCAGCCCGACCCTGTCAGGGGTTGGAGAATCATTATAGAAACGTACCTTCCGGTTTGTCAATGCGTATTATCTGCATTCTTTGTGCTTTTGCAGTTTCCGGAAATGTCCCTGCGGAAGAAGCGGGCTCAGTATGCCAGTTCCGATGTCATTTCCGTTCCCTCAAAGCCGTCCAGGCATTCCGCGGCTCCGCTGTTCTGGTACAGGTCCCAGTAAACGGAGAAGATATCCCAGAAGTTCGGGCCAATCTCCGCTTCAATATCCCGGCTCCCGTGGAACACCGCCTTGAAGGTCTCCTCCCCGAGCAGCCGGCTGATCTCCAGGTCATACAGGAACGACATGCTGTTGTCATCAAACAGGATCAGCATATCCTGCTGGAAGTCGCCCTCCTTATCCGTAAAGTCCTCCTCGTCGGACAGGCCGGAGAAGGTATAGTTCCGTCCGCCGGTGGTAAACGTGACGGAGGTGATATCCATAGACGATTCCTTTGTCACCATCGTCACCCACATACGCAGCAGCGGCAGCGGATGGTCCGTTTCCGCGTTGATCACGCGGATATCGAAATCCACATAGCTGTACCACTTGTCTGATTCCATATCATGGGAGAATGCCAGGTCCTCAATGCTGAAATTGTTGTAAACCATCATCGCCTGGGGCTTTTCCTCCAACCGGATCTTTTCTTCAGCCATCCACCGGCTGCCGGTGATATAGTCCATGGAGAACGCGGAACTGCCCAATACCGGTTCATCCTCCGGATCGTCATCCCAACTCAGCGGCTCATAGGAAAAGCTGAAATCCCCGCACTGCACCGAAAGGCTGCGGACAATCGCCTCCGCCTCGCTGCCGGGATAAAGGTCCATTTTGTATACGCTGATCCGCAGGAAGAGGTTTTCCCCGAGCTGCGCGGTGTAATCCGTCATGTCCATCCCGTATCTGGTATAGGTGATTCCCTTCATCTCCATGCCGAGGAGGTATACGCTTTCCGCGTCCGCCAGGTTCTCCGCGCCCTTTTCCTGCTCCGCGCGGAGGGATTCCGCGTCCGACCAGAGGGACAGCCGGAGCCCGGAGGAATTGCCGCTGACCTTCGATTCGTCCGGCGCGTTCAGGTACCGCAGCTCCCCGAAGCTTTCCTTCGCAAACCAGTTTTCCGACGGCAGCTGCACCGTAACGCCTGCCTCTTCCCCGGAAGGCTTCACCTTCGTGGCCAGGGTCACAGGCTCTGCCGGGCTGCTCCCTGCCGCCCTGTTTCCGACCGGCGGAAGGAAGGAGGCGTCCGCCGCCATATATTCATCCCGGGGCAGGTCCGTCACGATGGAGGTGACGCCCCAGTATCCGTCCCGGTTCCGGAAGGTGACGGTCACATAGTCTTCCCCGTCCGTCCAGTACGCGGCATGGGTATCCTCGCCGGACTTTTCCTTCAGGCAGCCCCATTTCCCGACCGCGTTGCTGATCTCGTCAAACGTCAGCAGTGCCCGGAATTCCCCGTCCATGCCGTCCAGCCACTTGTAGAGGGAGGCCAGCAGCGGCCGGGACAGGATGCCGTTTCCGTCCCCGTGCGGTTCCGCGCCTTCCGCGCAGGCAAAGGGCACGGCGGCCAGCAGCAGGATCGCGGCCAGCAAGGCGCAAACCGTATTTTTCCAGGTCTTCTTTTCCATATTTTAATCCCCCGTATTCCGATTTTTTGTTTATTTTACCATGTTTCCGGTGCTTCCGCCATATACACAGCCGATAAGCTGCCTTTGTTGTTCCCGCGCCGCGGATGTGGTATAATCCGGTTGGCGTTGGAAACGCAAATATGTCTGATCCGAGGGTGCAATGAAACGGCAGTGGTACCGGCTGGATAACGCGGCGCTGATTTTTCCGGCCATCATCCGAAAGAACTGGAATAACGTGTTCCGGGTGGCAGTCACCCTGAAGGAACCGGTGGATCCGGACCTGCTCAGCCAGGCGGCAGCAGACCTGAGGCCCCGATTTCCGACGGTTTTCGTGCGCCTCAAAGCCGGCTTTTTCTGGTATTACCTGGAAACCATCCCGGAAGCCCCGAAGGCCGAGCTGGACTACGCCTATCCCCTCACGCACATGAGCCGGAAACAGCTGAAAACATGCTGCATCCGGATCTTCTATTATGAAAACCGCATTGCCGTGGAGTTCTTCCACTCCGTAACGGACGGAACCGGCGGCATCAATTTCCTGCAGAACCTCACCGCCCGGTACCTGTCCCTGAAAACCGGAAAGGAAATCCCGGCGGAAGGTGTGATTGTCAACTGGCAGGACAGCCCGAAGCCGGAGGAAACCCGCGACTGCTTCCTGCTGTGCGACGCCCCCGGCGCCATCGGCCGGGCGGAAGCCAATGTCTACCGCCTGAGCGGCAACCCGGAAACGGACCAGTACCGGCACATTGTGATGGGCATCGTGCCCACGGATGTGCTGAAGGCAAAGGCAAAGGAACAGGGCGTTACGATTACCGCCTACCTGGCCGCCGTGCTGGCCGAGGCCGTCCGCGACCGGCAGGATATGGAAGGAAAACCGCCCAAACGCCTGAAACCCGTGAAGATCACGATCCCCGTCAACCTGCGGAAGACCTTCGGGCTGGACACCATGCGCAACTTCGCCCTGGCGGTGAACATCGGGTTCGATCCGAAGCTGGGCGAATACAGCCACGAGGAGATCTGCCGCCTGATGCACCACCAGCTCGCGGCGGAGACGATTCCCCAGCGGATGGCCGGGCGGGTGACCACCAACGTGGTCCTGCAGCGGAACACGCTGATCCGGCTGATTCCCCTGTGCATCAAGCGCATCCCGATGCGCATCGTCTACGCGCTCAGCGGGGAGAGCAAGGGCTGCCTGAACCTGTCGAACATGGGACAGCTGACCGTGCCGGAATCCATCCGCCCGTATATCGAGCGGTTTGAGTTCATCATCGGCGTGCAGTATTCCTACCCGAACAACTGCTCTGTCGTCAGCTATGAGGGCAAAACCTACATCAGCATGATCCGGGG
>JAFRTK010000042.1 GCA_017427165.1 Clostridia bacterium | reverse complement strand
TTGGCGACGGCCGTCGGGGTCACGTGAAGCACCCGGGCAATCTCCTCGTTGTTCAGGCCGTGCTGGTATTTCATCTGGATGACTTCACGGCTTTTGACCGGCAGCTCCATAATGGCAGCCATCAGGTCCAGCTGGGTTTCATCCGGAGGCGGGAAGGATGCCGGCAGGGAATCCAGGGATACATGCAGCTGCCGGTTCCGGAACCAGGCAGTGCGGAGGATATCCTTGCATGTGTTGGCAACAATACTGGTAAGCCACGTTTTTTCCGTGGCTTCCCCGCGGTAGGTGCCGAAACGGGTATACACCTTCAGGAAGCTTTCCTGCAGCGCTTCCTGCGCCAGGTCGTAGTCCCGCAGGTAGATGTAACACAGCTTCAGCATATCCTTTTCATACTGAAGCATGAGCCTGTTCACCTGTTCCCTGCGGTTTTCGTCCATTTTTACTGCTCCCGGCGAGAATTCATGCGTGATTTCCTGCATGGTCTGTCCGCCTCCCTCCACTTAATTAGACGTGAAGGAAACGGGAAAATGAACCACCCGGGAAAAATGCACGCATTTTTTGCGATGTTTTTCCGGAAAAGAATATACCATATAGAAGCCGAACAGCAAAGGGCGGGGAAATGAGGACAGGAAGAAAAGCAATGTTGTTCTGATAAGCGAAACGATTGCACAATCACATTGCCCGAATTATAATCATATATAGAAGAAAGATGCCGGAAAATCAGTCAGTGATCTGTTGTCCGGAACGAAAACGCCATGATTCCATATGGGGGAAAAGCAGATGAAGAAAAAGGAATGGGCCGGGCTGGCAATCGGAATGGCAGGGGCTGCCGCTTTCTCCTTCGGGGGCCTGCAGCTGTACCTGAAATACCGGGACGGGATGCCGCTGTGGGGAAACATGCTGATCAATTTCCTCCGGTTCTGGCTTTGTTTGCTGGTTCCGGCCATAATTGCAGCATGGCTGAAGGACCGGGGTAGGGAGTATGGATTTTCAAAGGAACATCCCGGAAAGCAGGTGCTCATCGGAATTGCGCTGGGCCTCGGGATGTCCCTGGTGTTCACGCTGGTTCCGTATCTGCTGGGCGCGGGGGAAATGGTGAACAACGGGAAAACGTTCCGGCACGGCTGGCATTATATCTATGAGTTTGTGTATTGCATCGCGGCGGTTGGCATGGTGGAAGAGATCGTGTTCCGGGGGTTTGCGTGGGCAAGGCTGAAACGGATCGGCTGGACGGACTGGGCGGCGCTGGCGGGAACATCGGTGTTGTTCGGCTTGTTCCATTTCCCGGCAGGCGGATGGATTCAGGCTGTCTGCACCGGGCTGATCGGCGCGCTGCTGTGCTTCTTCCGGATGAGGATCCGGAACTGCACCACGCTTTCTCTGATTATCTGCCATGGAATATATGACGCAATGATCACCGTATGGGCGGCTGTGATGGGGTGAGACAGAAGAACCGTCCCTCTGTCTTGAAGCCGAACAGCAAAGGGCGGGAAAAAGAGGACAGGAAGAAAATGAAACAAGGAGCGCGGAATGCGCTCCTTGTTTGATCTTTGGGATCATGTGACAGTAGGGCTGTCCCTTTGTCACATTCTGTGTCACATTTCGTGGGTGTCGGCGTTGCTGACGATGCGGTAGTAGACGCCGGAGGTGAGCCGGTAGACGATGGCGTAGAAGGCGGCGAAGACCACAAAGCTGATCACTGTGGTGCGGATGAAGAGACCGACGTTGTAGAGGCTGAACAGGGTCAGCATCTTGCGGATCATCGGGAAGGCGAAGAACAGGTGCAGCCCGGCGAAGACCAGGGGCAGGGCAAAGACGGTGAGGAGCTGGGAGCGGACGCTCGAGCGGATGTCCTTTTTCGTCATGCCGACCTTCTGCATGATGTCGAAACGCTTCACGTCCTCATAGCCTTCGGAGATCTGCTTGTAGTAAATGATCAGGACGGCGGCGACGAGGAACACGGCACTGAGCAGGATGCCGATGAAGAACAGGCTGCCGTACATTCCGTAGAAGTCCGCAGAGCCCCCGGCGCGGGATTCCGCCCAGGAGGAGCGGATGCCGGCGGTTTTGCCGGTGTCCCGGAGGGGACGAACCGCGATCGCCTCGACCTCACTGGCGATGCGGATGTTCTCCTCATCGGACAGGCCGGTGTCGAAGGAATAATACCAGGAGACCTGGACATCCTGCCGTTCGCTGTACAGCTCGGACGCGAAGCCTTCCACGGCCTTCGCGATGTCCGGCACGAACATGGTGATGCGGGGGACGATGCTTTCGCCGCTGCCGGCTTCGTATTCGGCGGCACGGACCGCCTTCACGCGGAAGGTTTTGGAAACACTGCCCTGGGCGAGGGTGATGGTATCCCTGGTCCAGGAGGCGCCGCTGTCCGTGAGGATGACGGCTTCATCATCAGCCAGGCCGTCGAGGATGTTTTCTTCGCTGCTGCGGGCTTCCGCTGCCCAGCGGGAAGCCGGAACCAGGTCGATCTCTATGATTTCATTGAGGCTGGTGAAAGAATCCTGCATGCGGTAGTCGCACTGGACGGTGCCTTCACTGGGCTTGCCGAAGAGCATGGCCGCGCGGTTGTCCCGGATGTTGGAGACGGTTCCGCCGTTTTCCTCCACATAGGCGCGGATGGCGTCCTCCACGGGCCGGAGGTTTTCATCCGACAGGTCTTCGGGCCGGTACAGGTGGGTGGTGAGGTTGATTTCCCGCGGGTAATTGGTTTTGAGGGAATCCTCCGCGCCGAACCACATGCAGGTGGTGGTGGACAGCATGACCAGGATCATCGTGGCGATGATGCAGATGGAGGCCAGGCCGGCGCCGTTCCGCTTCATGCGGTAGGCCATGGAGGAGATGGAGACGAAGTGCTTCGCCTTGTAGTAATACTTCTTATTGCCCTGCAGGATGCGGCACATGCGCACGCTGCCGGTGACCATGAGCAGGTAGGTGGACAGGATAACCAGGATGACGGCGACGAAGAACCACTGGAGGGCGGAAACCGGGTTGGCCATGGAAACGGCCAGCCAGTAGGCGACGCCCAGCAGGATAATGCCCAGCAGGGCGATGATGAGGTTGCCCTTCGGCGGCTTCTCGCCGACGTTTTCGGATTTCATCAGGTTCACGGCGCTGGCGCGGGCTGTACGGATCACCGCGGACAGCGTAATGAGAATGAAGATGGCCGCGAAGCAGACGATTGTGAGTACCACGGAATCCACATCCACGCGGATGGCGTAATTCACGGTGCCGTTGAGGAGGTTCATGAGACCCAGCTCCGCGAGCTTGGACAGGAGAATGCCGGCCAGCAGGCCGCCCGCGAGCGCGGCAGCGAAGGTGATCAGGTTCTCCCAGGAAATGATCCGCACGAGGTTGCGCTTGCCCATGCCCAGCACGTTGTACAGGCCGAACTCACGGGCGCGGCGGCGGATCAGGAAGGAATAGGTGTAGTACAGGAAAATGACCGAGAAGACCAGGATCACCCATTTGCCGAGGGTGAGGATGATGGCGGCGGAAGATTTTCCGACCGGGAGCAGGGCCAGGGTGCCCTGCGAGGACAGGAAGCCCATGATGTAGAACACCGCGACCATGCAGATGCAGGTGAGCAGGTAGGGCCAGGCCAGGCGGCGGTTTTTCCGCAGGCCATCCCACGCGAGGCGGGGATAGAAGAAACGGTTCATTCCCGGTCACCTCCCTGGGCGAGCAGGGTCAGGGTATCGGCGATCTTCTGGTAGAACAGGTCGTCCGTCATATCGCCGCGGTAGAGCTGGTGGAACACTTCGCCGTCCCGGATGAACAGGACGCGGCCGGCCCGGCTGGCAGCACGGGCGGAGTGGGTGACCATGAGGATGGTCTGGCCCTGGCGGTTGACTTCCGCGAAGAGGCGGAGCAGTTCATCCGTGGAGCGGGAATCCAGGGCGCCGGTGGGCTCGTCCGCCAGGATGATGCGGGGGTCGGTGATCAGGGCGCGGGCCACCGCCGCGCGCTGCTTCTGGCCGCCGGAGACCTCGTAGGGGTATTTCTTCAGCAGGTCTTTGATGCCCAGGGTTTCCGCGATGGGGGCGAGCTTGGCGCTCATCTCTTTGTAATCCTTGCCGGCCAGGACCAGGGGCAGGTAGATGTTGTCCTCCAGGGTGAAGGTATCCAGCAGGTTGAACTCCTGGAAAACGAAGCCCAGGTTGTCCCGGCGGAAGGCGGCGACGTTGCTCTCCTTGATCTTGGAGAAGTCCATGCCGTCGAGCAGGACGACGCCCGAGGTTGCTTTGTCCAGGGCGGCCAGGATGTTCAGGAGCGTGGTTTTTCCGGATCCGCTTTCGCCCATGATCGCGACGTATTCACCTTCCTCCACGGTGAAGGTCACGTTTTTGAGCGCCTCGACGGACTGGCCGCCGAAACGGGTCTTATATACTTTCTTCAGGCTTTTGACTTCCAGCAGGCTCATAGGTAAGTTCCTCCGTTCGATTGAGATTGATTTCCGGTGCCTTTCTCCCAGGCACACCCCAATAATACCGGAGTAAGCCGGCTCATTCCATCGAACCGGCTTACAGAACGGGGGGCAAAACGAACAAAACTGTCACATTTACTCAATTTCCAGTTTCCGGGCGGAAAGATCGATGCGCACGGAAGTGCCTTCGCCGGGAGTGGATTCAATGGAAATGGTGTGGCCGAGGCGGTCGCAGACGCTTTTGCACAGGCTGAGGCCGATGCCGCTGGCGCGGGTGTCCGCGCGGCCGGCCAGGCCGGTGTAGTTCCGCTCAAACACCCGGGGCAGGTCCTCCGGGGGGATGCCGATGCCGGTATCCCGGACGACCAGGGTTGCGGGATCCTCCATGGAAATGGAAACGGAACCCGACGGGGTGTACTTGAGAGCGTTGGAAAGCACCTGCTCCACGACGAAGGAGAGCCATTTGCCGTCCGTGAGGACCTTCCGGCCCGCGGGGGTGTAGTCCAGCTTCAGCTTCCGGGAAATGAACTCACCGGCGAACTGGCGGAGCACCGGGCGGATGACGGAATCCAGGTCGGTTTCTTTGATGACGTAGTCCGTAGCGCCGTTTTCCAGGCGCAGGTAGGTGAGGACCATGGAGACATAGCGCTCGATGCGGCCGAGGTCGGAAAGCAGGGCGCGGGACAGCTCGCTGTCCTCATCCTGCAGGCGGAGGCGCATGGCGGCGATGGGGGTTTTGATCTGGTGCACCCAGAGGGTGTAATAATCCACCATGGCGGCCATGTCCGTTTCCGAACGGGTGCGGGCTTCACGGTTCGCTTCCCGCAGGAGGCGGACGATCTCCCGGTAGTCTTCAGCTTCAATATCCCGGACCTCGGGCAGCTCCGCGTCGATTTCCTTCAGGTCCCGGAGCACTTCGTGGCGGCGCCGGACACGGAAGAAATCCAGCAGGAGGACGCCGACACCCAGCAGCACGCAAAGGGCTGCCGGATAGAGCACGGCTTCCGCGGGCAGGCGGTACAGCACAAACGAAAAGGCCAGGACGGCGCCGAACGCCAGGAACAGCAGGATCGCGCCGAGCTTGCTTTGCAGGTAGCGCAGGAACAGCTTCATCTTTCTCACCCCACCAGGTAGCCTTCGCCGAATTTGGTTGTGATGAAGTCCGGCAGGCCCGCGGCGTCCAGCTTGCGGCGCAGGCGGCCGACGTTGACGGTCAGCGTATTCTCATCCACGAAGCTGTCCGTCTGCCAGAGGGCTTCCATGAGTTTTTCGCGGGAGACGATTTTTCCCTTGTTCTGCATGAGGGTCAGCAGGATGCGGTACTCGTTGCGGGTAAGGTCCAGCTTTTCCCCGTTGATCGTGATGCTGTTGTCGCCGGTGTTCAGCACAGCGCCGCGGTGCTCGAGCACGGGGGCGGAGCCGGCGAAGTCGTAGGAGCGGCGGAGCAGCGCCTGGACCTTGGCGACGAGGACGTCCGGGTCGAAGGGCTTGGCGATGAAGTCGTCCGCGCCCATGTTGACGGCCATGATGATGTTCATGTTGTCCGCGGCGGAGGAGACGAAGATGACCGGGACGGAGGAGGCTTTGCGGATCTCCGTGCACCAGTGGTAGCCGTTCATGAACGGCAGGGAGATATCCATGAGGACCAGGTGCGGGCGCACCCGTTCAAAGTCCGCCATGACGTTGCGGAAATCCGTTACGGTTTCCGCCGTCAGGCCCCACATGGCCAGGCGGGAGCGGACGGCCTCCGCGATGGTTTTTTCGTCCTCGACAATCAGGATGCGGTATTCTTCCATGTGCGTCTCCTTTAATCGAACGAAAGGAACCGTCCCTCTGTTCGATTTGATATCTTCGTTCGCTCCAACCCGGGGAATTCCGTTTCGGGACACGCTCTCGCTGTGTTTCGCACGCAGCGGATGCTAAGCTCTGCCGTCGCTTTACAGCTCGGCACTCGCTAAGCACCGGCGTGCTCAAAACGTCCCGAGAACGAAACACCCCGGGCTTTCGCTCATAGCAACCATCTGAGTTCCAATTTGTGTTCGGGACAGCCCAGAATCGGGCCTGAAAAAAATTTTTTTCAGGCTTTCGTTTCATTATAGCCGTTTTGCGGGAAGTTGGCTACCCGGCCGATATGCTTGAAAAAAACCTTAATCCGTTATAAAATCCAAAACTGTCTGAGGGAAGGAGTGAAAACAGCATGTTCAATATCGGGTTTTCCGAGCTGATTATTGTGCTGCTGATCGCCTTCCTGGTGGTCGGGCCGAAGGACCTGCCGCGGGTGGCCCGGTGGCTGGGACGCTCGGTGAAGAAGCTGCGGCAGATGATCCAGGAGGTCAAGAAGGAAACCGGGTGGGCCGACCTCGAAAAAGAATATAAAGACACGAAGAACGACGTGGACAAGGCCGTGAAGGACCTGAAGAACGACCTGGACGTGACAAAAGAGCTGAAGGGCGCCGCGGAGGACGTGAACAAGAGCGTGAAGAGCGTGGCGGACGAGCTGCACGCGGCCGGGAAGGACATCGAGGCGGAGACGAAAGAAATCCGCGAAGAGACGATGAAGAAATAAACACCTGCGGCGCAGGTGATATTGGAGGTATACATATGCATCTTGGGACAACGGAGATTATCCTGATTGTGGTACTGGCCCTGGTACTGTTCGGCGGCGGCAAGCTGGCGGGTGTCGGCAAGGCGCTGGGCAAGAGCATCAAGGACTTCAAGCATGAAGTGAAGGATGAAGAGAAGTCCGAAGAAAACAAAGAAGAAAAGAATTCGTAAGGCTGCCGGCATCGTATGAGAAAACGGAAACAGAAAGGGACGCCGGACGCGCAGGATGCCGCTGCCCTGGAAGGGGAACAGGCCCTGGCAGACGGCGGCGCGCCGCTGCTGGTGCACCTGCAGGCGCTGCGGCGTGTTTTGATCGTGTCCGCGGCCGCTGTGGCGATCGCATTTTTCCTGGTGTATTCGTTTGCCATCGATTATCTGATGGCGTGGATTACCGGGCCGATCGCGGCGCGCGGGATTGAGATTATCTACACCGCGATGAGCGAAGCGCTGGTGACGAAGTTCAAGGTGGCACTGATTGCCGGGCTGGTGATTGCCGCGCCGGTGATCATCTGGCAGGTGTGGGGGTTCATCAAACCGGCCCTGTACCCGAAGGAGAAGAAAACCTTCCGCACGCTGTTTGTGATCGCGCTGCTGCTGTTCCTGCTTGGGGTGGCGTTCTGCTACCTGGCGGTATACACGCTGGCGGTGGACTTCTTCCTGGTGGCGGGGGACAACCTGGCGAAGCCCATGCTGTCCATAGACAAGTATGTGAGCTTCCTGTTCGGGTTCATCGTACCGTTCGGCGTGGCGTTCCAGCTGCCGGTGGCGCTGTACCTGACCACTCGGATGGGGCTGACGAACGCGAAAATGCTCGCGTCCAAGCGCAAGTTCGTGATCCTGGGCATCTTCGTGCTGGCCGCCGTGCTGACGCCGCCGGATGTGGTGTCCCAGCTGGCACTGGGCCTGCCGATGGTCCTGCTGTATGAGGTCGGGATCCTGGCATGCCGGCTGACGAAACCGAAGGAACGGGAATAACGGGAGAAACAAAATCCCGGCTGTCCATGGGACGGCCGGGATCTTTGCGTTTTGGGAGTTATGCTTCGCTGTCGGCGGGGCGGAAAACCTGCCGTGCCACGTCGATGAAATTGCGGAGGATCAGGGAGGACGGCTCGCGGTAGACCAGGCCGGTGGCCCAGGTGAGGCCCATCCGGAGCGGCACGGTGCGCAGGGGCAGGAACTGGCTGCCCACATGCGGCGGGAGCAGGCCGATGTGCCCGTCCTCGAAGGTGCGGACCATGGTGTAGAAGTCCATCATGCGGGGATCCTCGCTGATGCGGATATCCGGATAGTTGCGCCCGATGAACTCCCGCAGGCCGGGCAGGCGCTCGAACCGGTAGACGATGATGTGCTGCCCGCGGAGATCCTCCAGCGTGAGGGACTTGCGGGAGGCGAGCGGGTGGTTGGGGGACATCATGGCATCCCGCCCCTCGACAATGAGCGGCACGAAGATGCGGCCGGCAGCGTGCGCCCGGGGGCAGTCGTAATACTCCACGACATCCAGGGCGCCGCGGTCCAGGTCGTTGAGGAGCTGGTCCTCGGTTTCCATGACCGGTTTCTGGATGACATCCGGGTACTGCTGGAAGAACGGACCGCTGAGGCGGGGAAACAGGTCCGGCTGGAGGCCGACGATGGCGCCGATGCGGATACAGTTGCTGCGGGATTCGGTTTCACGGCAGCGGGTGAGCAGCAGGTCGATATCCGAACGGATTTTGAGGATGCCGTCGAGGAAGGTCTCACCCGCTGGGGTGAGGCGGATGCCGGAGACGCTGCGCTCGAAGAGTTTGAAGCCGACATCCGCCTCCAGCCGGTTGACCTGCTGCTGCAGGGCCGGGGGAGAGAGGAACAGGGCTTCCGCCGCGGCGTTGAAGCTGTTGTACTGCGACAGGGCGATGAAGGTTTCCACGTTTTTGGTGTTCATGCGCGTTCTCCTGCGGAAAGATATGGACGGACAGGGGGTAAAAGGTTTTCCTTTTCACTGTTATACAGGAATTCTTCTGTAAAAGCAAGCAAGATTTGCATATAATAAAAACACAGAGAAATGCCGGCCGGAGTCCGGCTATACAAAGGGAGGAGTATTTGCCATGGAGAAAAATATTTCCCGCCGTTCTTTCCTGAAGGGCACAGCCATTGGCGCAGCAGGGATTGCCGCTGCGACCGCCGGCCTGAAGCTTCAGAGCGGCAAAGCGGAAGACGCCATCGCGTGGGACGCGGAATATGACGTGGTCGTGCTCGGCTTCGGCGGCGCCGGAGCGAACGCCGCGGTCGCCGCGTACGAGAATGGTGCAAAGGTTCTGCTTGCCGAAAAAGCGCCCGAAGGCGCTGAAGGCGGCAACACTGCGGTGTCCGGGCAGTTCGTTATGTCCACGGACGACGCGGACGGCCTGTATGACTACCTGACCACCCTGATGGGCAAATTCCAGAACTGGGATCCGGAAGCAGTCCGTGCGTACTGCGAAGGCTGCGTGGAGAACTACGCCTGGATGACCGGCCCGATGGGCGGCGATCCCGAAATCATTTCCCCGACCGAGCATCCGTCCGCCGGCTTTGAAGCGATCAACCCCGACTGGAAACTGGCCGACGGTGAGGACGGACGCCTGACCGACCCGTACAAGCTGGGCCGGAAAGACTACTGGTATTACAACTGGGCCGAGTTCCCGGAAATCCCCTCCAGCAAGCACTGCCTGTGCCTGACCGCGACGGGTTCCCGCTTTGACCGCGGCTACTACAACCTGTGCCAGGCGGCCGTGAAGGCGCGGCCCATCGACCTGTGGTTCAGCGCGCCCGGCAAGAAGCTGATCACCGACGCGGAAGGCACGGTCATCGGCGTGATCATCAACAAGGACGGCGCGGACCTGAAGGTGAAGGCCAACGGAGGCGTCGTGCTGGCCTGCGGCGGCTTCGAGCACAACCAGGAAATGATCTCCAGCTACCTGCAGATGCCCTATGTGCACCAGCAGGGCGGCCTGTACAACGACGGCGACGGCATCAAGATGGCCCTGGGCGCCGGCGCGGACCTGTGGCATATGTCCAACTCCGCCGGCTTCACCTGGACGCATAAGCGGCCGCACCTCGACACAGTGAGCCTGTTCGGCGGCCCCAGCGCCACGACGGGTATCTACGTTGGCCTCGGCGGCGACCGGTTCATGGATGAGTCTGGCACGACCCGCCACGGACGGATCTACATCGGCGGACGCTGGATCTCCACGCCCATGCCGCTGCCTGCCTACCTGGTGCAGGACAGCGACCAGCTGGCGGCCGGCAAGAAGCTGGTGAGCGGCTTCTCCGACGGCTATGTGGATGAACTGGCGACCGGCGAAGTCCTGATGGGCGAAACGCTGGAAGAGCTGGCCGAAGCGATCCGCAATTCCGAAGGCGGCAAGGACGCCCCGGACTTCAGCACCGAACGCTTCGTAAAGGCGGTCAACGACTACAACAAGCGCTATGACGCCGGCGAGGACGCCGACTACGGCCGTCCCTTCAGCACCATGGTGCCCGTGAAGAAAGGTCCCTTCTACGCCACCAAGATCGGCCCGACCTACTTCAACACGCAGGGCGGCCCGCGGAAGAACAAGTTCGGCCAGGTTATCAACACGGACGGACTGCCGATCGAAGGCCTGTTCGAAGCCGGCGAGATGGGCTCCATCTTCTGCGACATGTACAACGGCTCCGGCAACCTGGGTGAGACGATGGTATTCGGCCGCATCTCCGGCACCAACGCCGCCAAGCGCGCCAAAGGCGAGTTCAAGAGCGAAGACAAGCCCGTGACCATCTTCGTGGGCGAGCTGCACGTGGCCGGAACGACCCGCGCGCCGAGCGAAATGAAGGCAGCCGCCGCGAACGTGACCGGCACCTTCAAGGACGGCGAGTATGAAGGCAGCGGCAACGGCAACAACGGCAAGATCACCGTCAAGGTTACCATCAAGGACGGCAAGATCGCGAACGTTGATGTGCTGAGCCACAACGAGACCGAAGGCCTCGGCGGCAAGGAACTGCCGAACTACATCAGCCAGACGATTGAAAAGCAGAACCTGGATGAGATCGACGTGGTCTCCGGCGTGACCGTCACCCTCGACGGCTACAAGGAAGCCATCAACGACGCGCTGGCCAAGGCGCTGTAATGCTTCTTCAGGGACTTCCTTTCTTATAAGGTATGGGGTTCCGCTCCGGCGGAACCCCATACTGATTTTTGGAAAGCAGCCACCTGTCATTCCAAAACGACCACTTATCGGAAAACGCTGGAAATCCCGCGGCGGGTAGGGTATGATACAGCCGTACCAGGGAGGTGGAACACTTGCAGGTTGAAATCAAGATTGACAGCACGGTCCGGGAGCCGAAGGTGATTGTACTGACGGACCGGATGACGGATGAGGTGAACGAAATCGTCCGGAAGATTTCGGAAACGGAGCCGACGATGCTGGCAGGATTCCGGGAGGATACGGTGACGGTGCTGGATCCGGAGGAGATTTACCGGATCTACGCGGCGAACGGCAAGGTGTTTGCCGTGACCGGAAAGGCGGAGTATACCCTGCGGATGCGGCTGTATGAAGTGGAGGAACGCTTCCGCAGGAGCAGCTTTGTGCGGATATCCAATTCGGAGATTATCAACCTGAAGATGGTGAGGAGCTTTGACCTGAGCCTCGCCGGAACGATCCGCGTTGCCCTGAAGAACGGAGAGGCGGCCTACGTATCGCGCAGGTATGTGGGCAAAATAAAAGAAGCACTTGGAATGTGAGGTGGATTCATATGAAGAAAAAGATTTTGCGGCGCTGCCTGGCCGGCATGCCGGTGGGCGTGATGATCAGCGTTGTTATCACCATTATCATCTCCCTGACCAACGGGGATGGGAAGTACTACATGGTGCACCCGGAGCTGGTGACGGACTGCGGAACGGAGATCGCGGCAGTCATCATCCAGACGCTGTGCTCCATGCTGTACGGCGCGGCGTTTGCCGGCGCGTCCGTGGTGTGGGATACGGACTGGAGCCTGACGAAGATGACGGCGGTGCATTTCCTGATCTGCTCGGCCGCCACGTTCCCGACGGCGTACCTGATGCGGTGGATGAACCACAGCGTGGGCGGCGTGCTGGGTTACTTCGTCCAGTTCGTGGCGATCTACGCGGTGATCTGGGTGGTATCGTATTTC
>JAFRTK010000041.1 GCA_017427165.1 Clostridia bacterium | reverse complement strand
TGACCAACATGGGCGGTATCGGCCTCGTACTGAATGTCACCCGCAACCGCTCGATCTCCATACCCGTCAATACACCGCAGACACTTCACAACCCCTACGGCATCAGCAAGACTTTTAGGACCAGGGCATATTAAGGGAGCATAGCCTATGGAATGTATCAGTCCCGATTTTCTCGTCATGTCCCCGGACTACTCCGGAACCATGTCGTCCGTTGTCCTTCCTTTTCTCAGGGACCGTGAAAAGCAGGCCACGCTGACCGCCCCGGACGGAACAGCGCTGTACTGCGTTACATACTGTGCGGATCATCCGGCCGGTTCCGTGCTGGTGCTTCATGGATTCACAGAGAACGCCTTCAAGTATTCGGAAATCATCTATTCCCTGGTGCGCAGCGGTTTTTCGGTCGTTGCCTATGATCAGCGTGGACACGGCCGCTCCGGGCGTTCCCCCTGCATTTCCGACTCTTCTGTCACCCATGTGGAGCATTTTGATGACTACGTTTCAGACCTGAAAATGGTTGTGGACCGTCTCCTTGCTCCGATGCCGGAACCCCATATGATCTTTGCCCACTCGATGGGTGGAGCTGTCGCCGCGCTTTTCCTGGAAAAATATCCTGATGTTTTCCGCGCTGCACTCCTCTGCGCCCCGATGATCGCTCCGAGTACCAGGGGGTTTTCAGTTCCGGCAGCCAGGGCTGTCTGCCTTGCTGCGAAGCTCGCCGGCCGCGGCAGGCGCCATCCCTTCTTTATGAAGCCCTGGTCCGGCCCGGAGGATTTCAGCACCTCCTGTGCCACAGACCCTGCCCGCTTCGCCTGGTATGATGAAATCAAAACCTCCCGTGAGGAATTCCGTAACAGTATTCCGACGTACAACTGGACACTGGAATCTCTCGGCGTCACAGGCAGGATCCTGGCACCCGGCGCTCCGGAAAAAATCACCTGCCCGGTCCTTCTCTGCTCTGCGGACAAGGATTACAGCGTTATGCCAGAACCGCAGAAATCCTTTATCGGACGCGTTCCGCATGGGAAACAGATCTTTGTCAGGAATTCCCGACATGAGATATTCCGTTCCGTCAACGATGTTTTCTTCCCCTGGTGGCATCAGGTCCTTGAATTCTTCCGCATCAATCTGGAAGGGTGATGAATGATGAAACAGTCCCGCTGGTTTCTCTGCCTTTTTGCTGCCCTGATGGGCATCTGCACGCTGATCCTTATCTGGGAGGTTCCTGCATCCTCCTCCATGGCTTTCAGGCTTTCAGAAGCACAGCTTAGCCTTGAAACAGCCCAGGGCCGTGAACGCAAGCAGCAGGCCGAATATGACCGGGCAGTACAGGATATCCAGGATGCGAAGGAACAGCTGGAAGCCATTGCACCGCAGCACGGGGAAGTGCAGGCAGCCCGGGACGCCCAGGTGGCTGAACGAAAAGAACTGAAAGCGCGGAAAGAGGAACTCCTGAAGCAGCTTGCCGATCTGCTTCCGGAGGAAACCGCAGAAGAGGAGGTATCAAAATGAGCTATATGCCAAAAAAGGATTCTGTTCCGGCCATTGTCCTGATCGCTGTCCTTCTTTTCGCGATTATCCTGTGCGCTTCCTTCCTGATCCGGTATCATCAGGATTCCGTGGAACTGAGATCCCTGTCAAAACAGTTCAATGAAGTGACGGACCACTGGAAACAGATCGATGCGGATAAGCAGGTCCTGAAAACCGAACTGAAATCCCTCACCAATCAGATTGCCGATGCGGAAGACGATATTGCTTCTGCTGAAAAACGGCAGAAAGACATTGATTCCCTCCGGGAAGAAATCAAAGCCCTCGAAGAGCAGCTTGCCGCACTTTCCCCGGCTTCTTCTGCGGAATAACTGTGGAATCCGCCTCAAAAAATCATTGACACCTGCGTATGAATCTGCTAAAATACCATCTGTTGCGGGGATTGACCCGCGGTGCCTGGGTGTGGCGCAGTTTGGTAGCGTGCTTGAATGGGGTTCAAGAGGCCGGAGGTTCGAATCCTCTCACCCAGACTTGGCAGAGCCGTCATCGGCTCTGTTTTTCTTTTCAGCGTTCCCCTCTGCGGTAATATTGTTTTTTCTCAACTCCGGGAATAAAACCTTATGCATCTCCGTTGAATAAGTGATCGGATAATTCTTTATCCGCACCCTGGCCCGGGAGCGTATGCATCCCCCATCGCGTGCACTCCCGGATTTTTGGAAAGGAGCCGGACTCTGCGTCCGGAATAATCATGAAAAAACGATTCGTTCTTCTTCTCTCACTGCTGCTGGTTTTTGCAGCGCTGACCACCGCACTGGCGGAAGATTCCGCACTTCGCCTGGTCGTGGACAATCTTGCGGAAGTCCTGCTGGATATGGATAACGTCACAGTCTCCGGAACCGCGGAATTCGCTCTCGACGGCGAGTGGTTCAAATCCGTGGATACGGTCTATAAGCAGTGCGGCTACCGTTCCTCATGGAAACTGGATCTTCTCAGCCCCCTGCCCGATGGCGAAAAGAAAGCTTCCGGCTGGACTGTTCTC
This sequence comes from Clostridia bacterium, assembly GCA_017427165.1. Lineage (GTDB taxonomy): Bacteria > Bacillota > Clostridia > Christensenellales > Aristaeellaceae > Aristaeella. The sequence goes on along the minus strand of JAFRTK010000041.1, from coordinate 7,905 downwards.
GCGGATGAAGAAAAGCGCCATGTCATCGAAGTGATCTATCCCGGCACCTACATCACGGGAACCGGTGGCAGCCAGAATTCCATTCTTCGTCCGTCTGTCAGCCTGAACGTTGTCACGGACATCGTACGCAGCCTGGCAGATTATGCGGACCTGGTTCTCGGCAAGGACGCCGTCATTGTTGAGAAGGAAAGTGACAATATCACCGGTGTCCGGATCGTGCTCGATGAAAACAAGCCTGCGATCGTGGACACAGTCCTGAACCTGGCTGCCCGCTATGCGGCAGACCGTTATTTCAGCATGGATTATGACCAGCAGAATCCCCGCTTTATGGGCAATATGGAATATTACTATACAACAACCCAGGCAATTCTGAATGCTACCCGTTCCTATTCCCTGAAGAGTGCGGATATTTCCGTAAAACGCGGCCCCGGAAACTTCCTTTCTGCTGTTTCCGGCAATGTCGCAGTAAACCTGAATACCGCCCATGATGGAATCCGCCTGCTGGAGTTTTCCTTTGACTTCAGGATTTCCGATATTGACAAAACCGTTGTGGACCGCTTCAAAGCATCCGATTACGGAGTAAAGCTGCGTGAAAACTTCTTTGATTTCACCATGCCCGCCAATGTCATGTCTGTTCCGGAAGGCTCCGTGGTTCCGGCCCACGATGACCGGGATTTCCCGGAGGACATCGAAGCCTGGGAAATCTCCCTTTGGGACAAAGCCGGTTATGATGGTGAAAAAGTCATCCAGTACAATGACGGCCTTTGCACCTGTACATTTGCGGAGGACGGCACCCTGCTTGAACTCCAGGATACCGCGGCACCGTGGCTGAGCATGTATGTCGATGGTTCCCAGATTGAATGGTTTGATGAAAAGCCGGTCGCGGCAGATGCGAAAACCACACAGAAACTGCTTGACTTCCTGGCATATGCCAACCCCGGCATGGAGAAGAACTTCGCCTCCTTCAATCTGGCCTGGCGCGTCCGGTATGACGGCAGGTCCTATGTGCAGTATGAAGGCGTTGCCAAAGACGGCAGTGAAGAAACTGTACTCTTCGTTCTCAATGAAACCGCCGATTTCCTCATCCAGTATTTCTCCTGCATTTCCAATGGCTGATGTTTCCGCATAATGAACGGACCCCGGGTTGATCCCGGGGTCCGTTACTTTCTGCCTTTTTATTTCAGCGGTACGTATCCGGCCTGCCGGATACAGGCCTGGCCGTCATCGCTGATCATCCAGTTCACGAACTTCTCCGCGTTTTCATTTCCCTTTTCATATACCGCGTAATAGTACACGGTGAACGGATATGTACCGTTCTGCAGGTTCTCATCCGTCGGAGCCGCCCCGTCCACTGTCAGCACCTTTACATCGCCGCTTTTGTACAGGCCGTTGACATAATACAGATAGCTGTATCCGATTGCTTCCCTGGCATTGTCATAGCTGCCGACCTGGGCAATCAGGTCCGACATCCCGTCTGAAATAAGGCTGACTTCGGCCGCTGTCAGGTTCCATCCCTGCATCACCAGTTCCTCCATAGCTGTCTGGCTTCCGGATCCGTGGGGCCGCTGATATGCGGCAATCGGCAGCGCTTTTTCACCGCCCACTTCATCCCACAGCCGGATCGTCCCGGAATAGATCTGTCGGATCTGGTCTGCGGTAAGTTCATTCACCGGGTTTTCACTGTTGACCAGGAATACAAACGCGTCATAGCATACCGGAACCATAACCAGCTCCTTGCCGGCATCCTCGGCTGCTTTGCGTTCATCCGCATTCGGACCGGTGCCGATCACGATGTCAATCGGGTGCGCGTCATCCATCATGATCCCCCTGGAAGCGATGGTCACGGTAGGATTGGCTTTTCCTTCCGTCAGCCGGTCGTACGCGTTCGGTGTCGTGGAAAAGTTCACAAACCCGTTCAGGTCCTCCTCCGCCAGGTCCAGCCACTGCCGGGCCAGTTCCATCGCCAGCGGCACACAGACCGTACTGCCGTCCATGGACGGATAGGTTCCCCAGTCTCCGATATACAGGCCTTCCTGGCCTTCCATCGGCTTCGTTTCTCCCAGCTGGAACTCTTCTGCGTTCTGTATGATACGCTTCCAGTTTTCTCCCCGTTCCAGGCTCTGGTTGATCTGTCCCCAGGATCCCTGTGCCATCGATGCCACCGGAATCAACAGTGCCATTGCGGTTATCATGCAAATCAGTTTTTTCATTTTCGTCATTTTCTAAATCCTCTTTTCTGTTTTCTGCAGGCCGTATTTACGGCTCTTCCTCCACAATCTTCAGTTCGTCCCGGATCACCCATCCCGTTCCGTACGCGGTTTCAATCTTCATCCAGTTTCCGTCTTCCTCCAGTACCTTGGCCTGGGTTTCAATATACAGGTGGTTGATCTTCGTTCCGCCTGGCTCATCCATCAGCGCCGTGGAATCGTCTTTCGGCACGATGATGCCGTACATCTGCCCATCCCCGTTTTTTCCCCGGAAGAGGTTTACCTCATCCAGATCCATGCTGATATCCTCCAGGTATGTGCCATTTTCCATCACGGAGAATACAGCCTTCCGGTTCCAGATCATATAATAGTTGATATTCCTTTTTCCGTTGTCGGTCCATTTTGCCGGTTCCTTTGGTGATGCATTCACAATACTGAAGAATATATCGCCTGCGTCGTTCCGGAAGTTCTTCAGGTCAAACCAGCGGTCTTCGCCCAGCGTTCCCCGGCCGTCTTTGATCTCATACACATACTCTGCCGGTCCTCCGACCCGCTCCGGATCCTTCGTCTCGCTGCCGGTGGAAGCCGCGTAAACCGTCACGGTTCCCCTGCCCTCTTCGTTATCCAGTCGGACCTGGTAACTTCGGAACGTTTCACCGAATTCGAGTTCCCACTCTTCCTTTTCCTTCGGTTTCGGATAGGTAGCCCAGTTGTCTCCGTGGAAAGCATCGCTGAAATCTTCATGCTTTACCCAGTCATCCAGCCGGGCTGAAAGCCCGTTCGGAAGGCTCAGTCGTTCCAGGCTGACACAGTGGGCAAATGCGTTGGAAGCCAGCTCCTTTACCGTCAGCGGTATTGTCATGCTCAGCAGGTTTCCGCAGTCGGCAAAAGCGTATTCCCCGATCTTTTTCAACCCGATCGGCAGAGAAATGGATTTCAGGGAGATCTCCATCCCATTGTCAATAAAGGCACGTGCAGCTATTTCTTCCGTACCCGCCGGCACGTCATAATGCTCATTCTTCCGGCCGCAGGGATACTTCAGCAGTGTTTTCCCGTCCGCGGAAAACAGTACTCCGTCAATATCCCTGTACAGGGGATTGTCTTCCTCCACAGACCAGTTTTCCACCCGCAGGTATTCACCGCCGGGGATACTTCCGGTATAATCCTTTCCCAGTATGATCCGGTGAATACGCAGGCTGTAGAATGCTTCAGCAGCTTCCCGGATATTCCCGCCGAGACGGATTTCCTCCAGGGATCCGAAGCAGATTCCTTCCATGCCAATCCTCCGAAGGCTTTCCGGCAGTTTCAGGTATCTTATATTTCGAGTGTCCGGGGAATACAGGTCCAGTGACTTCAGCTGGATTTCCCGCGGCTGAATATACATTACGTTCCGGTATCCTTCAAATCCGTCTTCATCGGTAGTTTCGTTGCTGACATAATCATACATCTCACCGATTGCCGTTACACCCTCCGCGACAGTGCAGGTGTCCCCCTCGATATTCAGCAGGGTATCCGAGATATTCTGCACAGCGTCAGCCGGAATAAATCCCCACACGGTTTTGCCCTCATGCTGGGTTTCGACATACACCCGGTTTTTGTTCCGGTACAGGAACATCCCGATAACCTGTTCCCCGGCCTTCACGCTCCGGATCTTCCGGCTTCCGTTCTGCGGATCATCGGTCAGTGTCACGGTCTTCGTCACCTTCAGAAGCATCCGGTTGAAATACATGTCCCCGTAATCGGAAGGCCGGGCAGCGCCTTCCGGCATCCGGATCCATCCGATACGCCGGCTCTTGTCATCCACCTTGTAGTCAGCAAGCCCCCAGGCGCCGTCCTGAAGGGTGCCCAGCAATGTGAATCTTTCCTTCGCGCTTACGGACGCCTTGCCCTTTGCACCGCGCCAGGCATCATCAAACGGGGCGCTGTATACGGGCAGTTTCGTATCTTTGGACACGTTCAGGTCCACCCAGTTTACCGTAATCGGCGCGCTGTCGTACGGATCCATCATCCCGGCCAGCTGCTCATCCCATTCATCAGCGGGCGCAGCATGTATGGCCAGTATTGAAGTCAGTACCAGCAGCACGGCTATCCATTTCTTTCCTTTCATGTCGCATCTCCTGTTGACATTTATTCATTGTTTCCATTATACCATATTCTTTCGGCTGCATACCCTTCGCTTCTTCATTGATTTGACGATTCCCGCCAAAGCCGCTATGATATCCCTGTTGTCTCATTCCCTGTACTTCGGAATGGGAAGAAGGATGGCCTGATGATGCGTAAACTCCTCTGTCTGCTCCTGGTTCTGGCTTTGCTTCCCGTCTCCGCGGCTTTTGCGGATTCTCCGGTTTGCTGGCGGTATAAAGTCACTCCCGGCGAAGCACTCTCCGGCGAAGGTCTGCAGCCTGTGCTGGATGTGCTCAACACGGTTCATCTGGAGCTCACCTCACAGAAGGACGGAGACACGCTGCTGGGCAGTGCGGTTTTCCTTACCAAAGGAAAAGATATCCTTTCCGTCCGTGTCCGGGATTCTGCCGGTGACTGTGCGTTTGCCTGTTCCCTGCTCGGCAATAATACCCTGGCTTTTCGCCGGGAGCAGCTGGGCAGCGTCCTGCTCAGTCTCGTCCAGTACCTGGGCAATTCCGGAATCCTGAAAAATGAGAATCTGGAGATTGTCCGCTCTGCCGCGAATGCGCTGGCCGGTCTCATTGATGATGTGGTCCTGAATATGGATGAATCCGGTTCGGATACTGTCATCGATCTGCAGCCCTATGTGGATTCTCTCAGGGCAATGGCCACTTCCTCGGAGGAAACCGTTCTGGAGCCCGACAGCCCGGAATGTCCCGGCGCTTCCAGGAAGACGGTCTATCTGCTCAGCGAAGCGGATATGAACGTCCTGCTGGAAACCCTGCTCACCCGTGCCCTTGCAATTCCGGTCATCGGAAGCCATCTGCAGAGCGGCAGCCTTCGGATCGGGCGTCAGCGCATCTCCGCGGATTTCTTCCGGGATCTTTTCGCTTCCCTGCACGGGGAAACAATTCTGACCATCTGGGAAGGTGCGGATGGCCGGGCAATTCGGATGGATGTCCGGATTCCGGATATTTCCTCGCTGGTGGAGGACCCGGATTTCAGCCGTGTCTCCGGTCTTCTGATTGACATTGAGCGCAGTACCCTTTCAGCGGTTACCACTTCCAGCGTAACCCGGGTCCGTCTGACCGGCCTGGAGCAGGATCTGCTCACCATTGCCATGGAAAAAGGACCCGGAAAGGATATCCGCGATCCTGCGGACCGGCAGGTCGTTCATCAGGTCGGCAGCATGTCGGATGAGGCGTTCAGCAGGCTTTTCAGCGGAATGTACTGGACCATTATGTCCGAAGCGCTGAAGCTGGTTCTGTCCCTCCCGGCAAGTGTCTTCAACCTCCTGCTGGATAAAGTGTTCAAATCCATCTTCTGATCCCTGCAGTCATAAAAGGAGTCAAGCCCGCAGAATGCTGTTGTTTTTTGATATTGACGGTACCCTGATCGACAATACCCACCGTCTTCCTGCGTCTGTTCCCCCTGCCCTGGAAGCCGCCCGCCGCAATGGCCACCTGTTGGTCATCAATACCGGGCGTACCCTTTGCAATATGGATCACCGTCTCGATGGTCTTCCGATTGACGGATTCATTATGGGCTGCGGCACCCGGGTCATCTGGCATGGTCAGACTCTCACCTTCATGGAATATAATCTTTCCGATTCCCTGCGCCTCCTTTCCGTTTTTCGTTCCATGGCGGTTCCCACGGTATATGAGTGTGATACTGCCATGTATTTCGATCCGCTCTCACCGGAGACTCCTTTCCTGAGAGGCCTTATTGACTGGTCGAGGAGTCGCGGGATTTACCGGGAAATCCGGGAAACGGATCCGGAATTCCGCGCGGTGAAAATGCTCTGCCATGCTGAAAAACCTGCAATCGATGAATTGGTCAGCCGTACCGTGGCAATCGGTCTTCCATATGCAGCAATTGACCGGGAGAATGACATCTGGGAAATCATCCCGGCCGGAATCACCAAGGCCACCGGCATGGATTATCTCTGCGATTACCTGGGCATTCCGAATGGGGATTGCTTTTCCTTCGGCGACAGCCGCAATGACCTGGCGATGCTTACCCATGTGCCGAACAGCATTGCCATGGGGAATTCCCCGCAGGATGTCAAAGACCTTTGCACATATGTGACTGCCCGTCCGGAAGAGGATGGAATTGAGGAAGCGCTGCGGCATTTTCACCTTATCTGATATCCGGTTATATAACGAAACAAAAACCAGCCCGCTTCCCGCAGGGCTGGTTTTTCTATACCGGTTTTTCTATTTTCGGTTCTTCCCTTTCATTTCTGTTATCGGCCGATGCATTACATCCATTTTTTCTTCCTGAACCAGAACAGGCAGAGAATGACAATCAGGATGGAAATTACGATAACGGCCGGATAGCTGAAGCGCCATTCCAGTTCAGGCATATAGCGGAAGTTCATTCCGTACCAGCCTGCGATGAGGGTCAGCGGAAGGAAAATGGATGTGATCACCGTGAGAACGGTCATAATCCGGTTCTGTTTCACATCCAGATGGGACTGAATCAGGTCCCGCAGCTGGGTCACATATTCCCGCTGTCCGGTTACCGTATCCTGCAGGCGGATTACCCGTTCGGTAAACATATGGAAATAGCGCAGGTTTTCATCCCGGAAAAAACCGTTTTCATTTTCTTCCAGTTCCTGTCCAAGGTCAATCAGCTGCTCATAGTGAATCCGAAGATCCAGCAGGCTTCCCCGGATGTCGTTCATCTCTGCGGGATAGCTTTCGATTTCACCTTTCAGGATCTCTTCTTCCAGCTGGTTCAGCCGGTTTTCCGTCTTTTCCAGCAGGGCGAGGTCCTGTCCGATCATCATTTCCAGAAGGTCGTACAGGAATCTCTCAAGGCTGGGAAGGCGCCATTTTTTGGTGCTTGCAATTGCCTGCACCAGCTTTTCCGCATATCCGCTGTCATCCACCAGGACAATGCCCTTTTCGTCCAGGGCAAAGGAAAAAGAATGACGTGTTCCGCTGATATCCGACCGGTCCGGTATGGAAAAAGAACCCGTGAGGGAATCCTGGTTCACCACTGCTTTCGTTTCATGCGGCGGGTTCATTTCCATATCCATATCGATAAGCATGTCGAAGCATTCCTGGCGCTGCTGCCATTCGCCGGTAGTCAGTACTGCCACATACTGGGTTTTTCCCGCAGTTTTTTCCATTTCTTCGGGGAGGCATGGGGTCAGCGACTCTTTGATCAGGTAATACATGGAATCACTCCTGTTATCAATCCGGTATGGTCATCATATCACACTCTCAGTTCTTTTTGAATATATTGCAATTCAGTAAATATCGGCTGAAAACAGATGTTTTTCTTTTTTGAACAGGAGTTGAAAAGTTTCCGGCGAATATTTATGTTATATTTGATCAAATGCTTTGAATAATGGAAGAAGAAACGGAAGGGATTGTATGGAATTTACAATGATCCAGACGGGATGGGTATCCCTGCTGCCGCCGCTGATCGCAATCACGCTGGCGTTGCTGACCAAGGAGGTTTACTTTTCCCTGTTCATCGGGCTTTTTTCCGGCATGCTCATTTACAGCTTTGCCGGAGGAGGAACGGTAATCTCTGCGGTTCATTCAACATTCGACATGATGTC
>JAFRTK010000006.1 GCA_017427165.1 Clostridia bacterium | reverse complement strand
CTCGAAGATTTCCGTTGAGAAGTAACTCATTGTCGGCATTTCAAAATGCTGGATATCGGAGATTTTGATGAACGGATGGAAGTCGCTGCAGATCATCTTTCCGCCGGGCTTCAGCAGCGCGTACATCATGCGCATGAACGCGTCAATATCATGAAAATAGTGAAGGATTCCGCCTTCCATAAAAACGACGTCGAAATATCCGCCGTACTTTTCCAGGTCTGTTTCCATGACGTCCCCGACCACGTAGTCCATATGGACACCGGCGGCCTCAGCGGTTTCCATGGCGTAGCGGCGGTTTTCCTCGGAAATATCAAAGACCGTGACGTCCGCACCCAGGAGGGCCAGGGGAACGGCTTTCTTGCCGCAGGATCCGCAGATATTGGCGATCCGGACGCCTTCGTACCGGTCAAAGTATGCCGCATATTTCCGCAGCATCCGGACGGGATCAGCCTTGTCCTCTGCTGCCCGTTCCTTCGGGGTTCCGGAATGCTCCACCCAGAAATTGTAGGCATCGTATTCCCATGCCGCTTTGTGCTGCTTTCCGGTTTCGTTCATATGCAGCCTCCTCCTTATGATGAATAGAAAAATTATATCATAAAAAGCCGGGAAAAAACACAGAAAGGCCGGAAAAGGCCTGCATGAAAAAAGACGCTTTCTCCCGGGAGAAAGCGCCCTGCAGGTGCAGGCTGTTATTTGTAGAACTGAATGTCCGAGACCTGGACCACATATTTGTGGTCAATATCCGCCGAACTGTTTGCCCGGATACTGCTGACCCAGAAATCAATCCGGACGACATTCTGGAATGTCCCGCCCAGGGAGATGAAGGTATAATCCGTCGAATATCCTTCCGGAATGCTGATTTCCACGGTATGCCGTGTTCCGGCGGAATCGTAAATATCCAGCGTCATATTCCGGGCTTTTGCATACAGGTCGTATTCATAGGAGCTGGCTTGGTAACCGTTCCGGATTCCGATGGAGCGGATGGTCTCGCCGTTGAAATAGGCGGTCATTTCCGGTACGGAATCGGAAGATTCCGACTGGTAGTAAAGCCAGTTGAAGGAAGTACGGTAATTGTCATCACAAAGGGCGCTGAGGTTCCGGTAACGCTTGTCGTTGTAAGTCCTGGAACTGGATGTGACCGGGTTGAACTGCGTACCCCACTGCGTAGGTTCTGCAATCCGGTCGGTGGATGCCCGCGTGTTGGTATACCGGTAGGCGGAATCATCACTGGGGTTGGGGTTCGGATTGGGGTTCGGATTGGGGTTCGGGTTCGGGTTCTGGGTGGGGGCAGGGGGAGCCGTGGGTCCCGGAACCGGTGCCGGCTGTCCGCCGTTCGGGTATGCCTTATAGAAGAAATTCAGGGAATACGGGGAGCAGGAACCATAGGAGTATGTGACAAATACGTTGTTGCTGGTCGTATAGTAGCCTTCAATATACCGGGGAATCACCGGCCGGCTGCTGATGACTGTTTCCGTATAGGAACGGAGGAGCTTTCCGGTTTCATCATAGCAGTTGACAGAGACGGCGCCGGGAGACTGAACCTGTTGGGCTTCCTTAGCGTAGTAGAAGGTTACCGTATAGGTGCTGGGCTGGCCGTAATTGTCCACGTACACATTGACGGAGCCGCTGGAGGCCAGGCGGTATCCGTACGGGGTATCGGGGGCGTTGGCCGTGTTGTTGCCATATGCCACGGATTCATTCCGGGTGGTGATCACCGCGCCCGTATTGGCGTCCACCTGCTGGATCGTAATCATCGTGGAAGAGGCAGTGCGGACGGTGCAGTTGATGGTATTGTCCACCCACCAGACCGGATAGGTATTCCACCGCACGAAACGGTTGATGCCCCATGCGGCAGTGATTTCACTGGAACTGTAGGGGACCATCTGGATCTGGTAGGTTCCCGCACCGTACAGCTGGAGCGTGAAGGCACTGCCATTATTCATGGATTCCCAGTTCTGGGTGTACTGGTTTCCGCCGGGGGCTGTAATGACAATGTGGTACATTCCCCATGCGTCTGCAACACCCATGGTGCCCGCAGCGGACTGGGCATAATTGAGGTAATTGCAGCTGCCCTCCACCTGGGAAAGCACCAGAGAAGCGTTTCCGTAGGATTCCACATAAAAGGAGAAGGATTCTCCCGCATTGCCGCTGGTCAGGTCGGTGTCCGCAAAGGCGGAAACGGAAAACACACAGACCAGTAAGAGCACTGCTGCCAGGATTAAGGACCATTTTCTGATGCTGATCATCACTGTTCCCCCCGTCAATTCCAATTCAAGTCTGAGCCTTTCAACCATACAACGCCGCATCCGGCGCTTTTCTTCCTGTGCAAGCAGCCGGAAATCCGATTTTCACTGAACTGATATGAACTGAATTCCATAATACCTCTTAATTCTTTTTCTACATATCTATCGGAGGTCCTTCCGCAGGCTGCTGTTTTTTGCGAATTATTCCTGCCGGCTGCCGGGAAACGACCCCTGCCGGGACGTCAAAAGCTGAAAAAATGACGTCCGGACGGTTTTGTTGTATAATGACAAACAGGGACTGCCGGAACAAACGGCCGGATCCCGGTACAGGAGGGATATATGGATTTCAGTCAGATGAGAATGATGGCAGCAACCCGGACTACACCGGTACCGAGCGGAGGCAACCTGGTTGTGAGTGAAGTCCAGGATGCCGTGAGCGTGGCGAAGGATATGGCGTCCTCATTCCGGGAACAGCTGCCGGTTCTGCTGTTTCACCTGGCAATGGCGGTAGTGGTGATCCTGCTCGGAATCCTGCTCGTCCGCCTTGGGAGGATGTTCATTACCAGGCTGATCCGCCGGAGAAGCAAGAAGAAGGGAATTATCCAGCGGACGGATACCGTCCGGTCCATTCTCAGCAGTGTGTTCGGATATGTGATGTATTTCCTGATTGTGGCGATTGTACTGTCCATTTTCGGCGTGGACCTGGGATCCATCCTGGCCGCGGCCGGGGTGGTCGGTATCGCAATCGGTTTCGGTGCCCAGACGTTGGTGAAGGACATTATATCCGGACTGTTCATCTGGGGAGAAGGCAACCTGGCGGTGGGTGACCTGGTATCCATCAATGACCTGACAGGAACGGTGGAATCCATCTCCATCCGGACAACGGTGATGCGGAATTTCAACGGAAACCTGTATACCATCCCCAACGGAGATATCCGGACGGTGACCAATATGAGCCGGGGATTCCGGCGGGCGATTGTCCAGGTGCCGTGCCCGTATGAGGAGAACCAGGAACGGATTGTGGAGATGCTCCGGGAGGAAATGCAGAAAGCCGCAACGGAAATTGAAGGACTGAAGGATGTTCCGGATGTGATGAGCATTGTTGCCTTTGACAGGCATGCCGTGATGGCACAGGTTGCAGTGATCTGCCCGATCGGCGAACACTGGCGTGTGGAGCGCGACCTGCGTTCAAGGATCAAGGCGCGGTTTGACCGGGAAGGAATTATGATGCCGCATTATGTGCTTCCGGAGAGTGAAAGCAAGTAAACGGAATCCGCAGCAAGACAGGATGGAATGACCGGCAATGAAAAAACAGATCGGCATTATCTCGGATACCCATGACCTGCTCCGGCCGGAGGTGGTCTCCGCCCTGCAGGGATGCGACGCGATATTCCACTGCGGGGATATCTGCCGCGAGGAGATCCTGGACACACTGGCCCGGATCGCGCCGATCTGGGCGGTCCGGGGGAATAACGATTTCAGCTGGGCGGAACGGCTGAAGATTACGCTGAAGTTCGAACTGTTCGGGCTCCGGTTTGCCATGGCACACCGGAGCCGGGACCTTCCCGGGGACCTGGGACGGTATGATGTGATGCTGTATGGACACACCCACCAGTATGCTGCCGACCCGATCGAAAAGGACGGCCAACGGACGCTGCTGCTGAATCCGGGCAGCTGCGGACCGCGGCGATTCCTTTCCCCGGTGACCATGGCGATGCTGGATGTGGATGATTCCGGATGGAACGTCCGGCGTATTGACCTTTCTGAGAAACCAAAACCGGCCGCTGACGCGGCCGGAACGGATATGAAAACACGGATAGAAACTGTGGTACGGGAATTCCGGAAGGGAAGAGGTCCTTCGGAAATTGCGGAGAAAACCGGAATCGATGTCGAACTTGCGGAACAGATTGTCCGGCTGTATGTGACCCATCCGGGAGTAACCGCGGACGGTATCATGGCGAAAATGGGCCTGTAAACCCAGGATATTATATCCTGATATTCACCCATTTCCCCTGCCGGAACCGGGCACGCATGAGCATGAAACGGGACAACTGGTCCGACAGGATTCCCAACCAGACACCGGTCAGGCCCATATGGAACACCAGCACCAGTACCAGGGACACCACTGTACGGATTCCTGTAACGCTGATCAGCGCCGCCCTGAGCGTGTAGCGGACATCCCCGGCGGCACGCAGGCACCCGGTATAGATGATCTGGGAAATCTGCAGCAGAATGATGACCATAATCCAGCGGGAGATGACGACACCCATTTCGATAATGTGTGTTTCGTCCCTGAAATTAAGTGAATAGAACCACCGGCCGCCGAAGAAAAGCAGCAGGGCCAGCAGGACGGAAATCGCGAAGCCGATCCGCTGGCAGATGCTGCCATAAGCTTTGGCGGTTTCCTTTTTTCCGGCACCGAGCGCTTCCCCGGCCAGCGCAACAGCGGCTGCCTGCATGCCGTCCGCAAAGGAGAAGCCGAGGCCGAGTACATTCATGCCGACGTTGTGGGCGGCAAACTCGTCCGTGCCCAGCCGGGCGGCGATGAGGGCGGTGGCCAGGAAACCGATCCGCATGGCGATGTTCTCCAGCGACGAGGTCCCGGCCAGGCGCCAGATCGAACGGATACATTCCTTTTTCATCCGGAGGCCCAGTCGGCGCATGGCGGAAAAACGGATATAGCTGTTCCGGCGGAACAGGGACAGGAATGCCATGACGGCGGATACAACCGTGCCCAGGACCGTCGCGATCGCGGCACCGCGGATTCCCCAGGCCGGGAAACCCAGGCGGCCGCCGATGAGCAGGTAATTGAAAATGACGTTGACAATACTGCTGGTCAGGTTGGTCGTCATGGACAGGCGGGTGTTTCCGCTGCCGCGCTGGGCAGCATTGATCACCATGGTGACGACGTTGAAAAAGATGCCGCCCATGATGATCCGGAAATATTCCACGGCCGCTTCATGCGTATCCGCGTTGCTGCCGGCCAGCTGCATCATCTGCGGCGCGAACACCACAAAAACCAGCGTGATGACGGCGCAGAGAATCAGGGTCATCCGGATGGCGGTCCATACGATCTCCTGGGCGTCCTCCGGGCGGTTTTCGCCCTTGCGCCGGGCCACCAGCGCGGAAACGGCCACATTGATCCCGAAGAACAGCGTCAGGCCGATGAACTTCGGCTGGGCGGTCAGGCCGACTGCCGAGATGGCATAGCTGCCCAGACCGCCCACCATCATGGTGTCGATCATACCGGCCAGCGTGACGAAAAACATTTCCATCATGGCCGGCCATGCCGTGGAAAACGCGCGCCGGTACATCAGCGCGCGATCCGGAGAACCGGATGGCTTTACTGTTGTGTCTGTCATGATATACCCCGGATTACAGCAGGGGAATCAGCTGGTCACGCACGCCGTCCAGCCGGCTGTCGGACAGGCCGAAATCCATCTGTTTATAGCTCCACGCGCAGCGGGAAATCCCGTATTTTTCAAAGGTGGAGTGAATGGTGCGGTACCATTTGACGGTATCCTCCGGGGTTGCCCGGTCGATGACACCGTATTCCCCGCAGTACAGGCAGGTGTTGTTCTCCTCCGCGGCGCGGATTGCGGAGGCAAACGCCTTGTCGAAGAAATCGGCCGGAATGCCGGATTCGTCGAAAGACGGCCGCGCGGACTGATCCAGCGCCGGCACCCAGGGTGCGCCCTGGTGCGTGAAGGGCATCGGTGAATAGCAGTGGAAGTTGTAGATCACCCGGCTGTCCGCCGGGGCGGCCAGGTCCTTCACCGCATCGGCGCTGTTGTTCCAGTAGCTGCCGACCAGGATCAGCGCATCGGGCGCGATTACGCGGATGCGTCGGATGCATTCCTGCGAGATCCGGTTCCAGGCATCAATGAATCCGGGATCGGTCACTTCGTTGAGCAGCTCAAACGCTACGTTTTCCGGATCATAATAACGGCGGGCCATTTCTTCCCATAGGGTGTAGAAACGGTCCTGGAGCTTTTCATTTCCGAAGAAGCCGACTTCCGCTTCCCCAAGATCAAAGGAGAAACCGGCGGTTTTGTGAAGATCCAGCACAACCCTGAGGCCGCGGTCTTTGCACCAGCCGAGCGCACGGCCGATCCGCATGAATCCCCGGTCATTCCAGGAACCGTCTTCATTTTCCATTACGTTGTAATCCACCGGGATCCGGACATGGTCCAGCCCCCAGGCGGCAATGGTATCCAGGTCTTTTTCGGTGATGAAATGCTCCAGACGGTTCTCGGAATAATCACACTGGGAGAACCAGCCGCCCAGATTGACACCGCGGCGGAAGCCGAAGTCGCTGAACTTCATAAGACAACCTCCATATTGTTATCAGATTTACCGCTATTATACCGTATCCGGCCTTGAAAAACCATAGGCAATCCGTCTTTTTCATCCTTGCGTGAAAACGTTTGCTATGATAAGATGAAAGACAGGACACAGATCATGAAATGCAAGAGAACCAAAGGGAAAAAACGGAGGAGGATCAGCGGATGCAGTACGGATATTTTGACGAGAAAGCCAGGGAATATGTGATTACCAATCCCGATACACCGGCTCCCTGGGCCAATTATCTCGGATCGCCGGATTACGGCGCCATCATCACGGTGAACGCCGGCGGATACAGCTTTGTGAAGAGCGGCGCGGCCGGCCGGATCCTGCGGTATACCTTCAACCAGTTTGATGAGCCGGGCCGGTATATTTACCTGCGCGATGAAGAAACCGGTGATTTCTGGAGTGCCAGCTGGAAACCGGTGAAAAAGCCGTTGGAACAGTATCGGACGGAATGTCACCATGGCACCAGCTATACGGAATTTGTGAGTGAATACAACGGAATCCGCAGCAAAGCCCTGTATTATGTGCCGATGGGAGCCACCCATGAGGTGTGGCGGATCACGCTTGAAAACCTGACGGACAAGCCGCGGAAGATCAGTGTATTCGGCTATGCGGAGCTGACCACGGAAAGCTTCTACACCCAGGACCTGGTCAACATGCAGTATACGCAGTTTATTACCCGCACCGAGTTCCACGATGATTTCATCCTGGAACAGATCAATGAGTTCAACTATCCGCGGCCGGACGGCACCACCGGACGGGAACGGTTCTTCGGTGTGGCCGGCGCGCCGGTGGTTTCCTATACCGGACGGCGGGAACAGTTCCTGGGACGGAACCGGTTTGACGCGCCGCAGGCGGTCCTGGACGGCAAATGCGACAACAGCGTCAACTATAACGGCAATCCCTGCGGCGCACTGCAGGTGAGCTTCGACCTGAAGGCCGGCGGAAGGGGAACCGCAGCGTTCCTGCTGGGCCAGAAGGATGTGTTCGAAGCCCGGAAGATCATGGACCGGTATGTAAAGACGGAAGAAACAGTCAACAGCGAACTGGCGGAGCTGATCCGCTACTGGCACGGCGAGCTGGAAAACCTGAAGATCAGCACGCCGGATCCGGCTTTCAACGTGATGGTGAACACCTGGAACGCATTCCAGTGCTTTACCACGTTTGTATGGAGCCGGGCGGCAAGCCTGATTTACTGCGGTGAGCGGAACGGATACGGATACCGGGATACCGTACAGGATATCCAGGGAATCATGCACCTGGATCCGGAACTGGCCCGGAAACAGCTGACATTCATGCTGAGCGCGCAGGTGCATCACGGCGCCGGCCTTCCGCTGGTCAAGTATTCCCATAACGCAGGGCATGAAGACACCCCGGAACAGGAAAGCTACGTGAAGGAAACCGGCCATCCGAGCTACCGCGCGGATGACGCGCTGTGGCTGTTCCCCACGGTGTACAAGTATGTGGCGGAAACCGGCAATACGGCTTACCTGGATGAAGAAATCCCGTTTGCCGACAAGGACGTTGGCACGGTACGCGAACACCTGAAGCGGGCCATCAATTTCAGCATGACGCATCTCGGACCGCACGGCATGCCGGCCGGCCTGCACGCGGACTGGAACGACTGCCTGGTGCTGGGTGACCAGGGCGAGAGCACGTTCGTTGCCTTCCAGCTGTATTACGCGCTGGAGATCATGAAGGAATTCTGCGAGAACGAGCCGGAGTATGTCCGGTACCTGGATGAAACTGCTAAGAACCTGCTGAAGATCCTGAACGAGAAATGCTTCGAGGGAGACCGGTTTATCCGCGGCTTCCGCGACACCGGAGACATCATCGGCAGCAAGAAGGACAAGGAAGCGGCGATGTGGCTGAACCCGCAGAGCTGGGCGGTGATCAGCCGCGCGGCAACGCCGGAACAGGCGGAGGCGATCCTGAAAACCGCCAACGCACAGCTGAACACGCCGTACGGCCTGGAGCTGATGCAGCCGAGCTACCGCTACGAATACTTCGAAGGCGCGCGGATGCGCCTGTTCAACCCCGGCACAAAGGAGAACGGGGGCATCTTCTGCCAGCCCCAGGGTTGGGCGATCCTGGC
This sequence comes from Clostridia bacterium, assembly GCA_017427165.1. Classification (GTDB taxonomy): domain Bacteria; phylum Bacillota; class Clostridia; order Christensenellales; family Aristaeellaceae; genus Aristaeella. Next base: position 16,250 of record JAFRTK010000006.1, on the reverse strand, counting down.
GGAGGCGCTGTGCGGCCACGGCAACCGGGCGTTTGACTACTTCCGGGAAAGCAGCCCCGCTTCATTCAATGATGATGCGGACCGCCGTGTGATCGAGCCCTATGTGCACGGCCAGTTCATCGAAGGCCATGAGAGCCCCTTTGCCGGCCGGAGCCATGTACACTGGCTGACCGGTACCGCCAGCACCGTGATGGTCGGCTGCGTGGAAGGCATCCTCGGCCTGCGGCCCACCCCGAAGGGAATCGAGATTTCCCCCGCCATTCCGGAAGACTGGGACGGCTTCACCATGGAAAAGGTATTCCGCGGAAAGAAACTGCATATTACCGTGGATAACCTGGCCCACAAGGAAGGTAAGCCGGAAAAGGTGATCGTGAACGGCAGGGAGTGCGTGCCCGGGGTGATTCCGGAAAGCGAACTGAAAGATGACAACGTGATTACCGTGGTCATGTAAGCGGAAATGAAAATTATCGCGCGAATTCATAACGCCTTTGATGAGAAGTTCGGCGTCCCGCGGCAGAGCGGGCTTGCCGAGGAAGTAATCTCCACGATTGTATTCGAGCCCGAATACCGCGTGGAGGAGGCACTCCGCGGAATTGAGGCATTTTCCCACATCTGGCTGATCTGGGCGTTTGACCGGACGGAGCGGGAAACCTGGTCCCCGACGGTCCGTCCGCCGCGGCTGGGCGGGAATGAACGGGTCGGCGTTTTTGCCACCCGTTCTCCCTTCCGGCCGAACGCGATCGGCCTGAGCTGCGTCCGGCTGGCCGGAACGGAAAAGACCCGGGAGGGAACCGTGCTGAAGGTGGCCGGGGCGGACCTTGTGGACGGCACTCCGATCTATGACATCAAGCCCTACCTGCCGTATGCGGACTGCAGGCCGGAAGCAACCGGGGGATTTACCGACCGGACGGACAAACGGACGGTGGAAGTCGCCTTTGAGCCGGGAATCGCCGAAAAACTGACGGAGGAAGAAGAAAAAGCCCTCCGTTCCGTGCTGAAGGAGGATCCGCGGCCGGCTTACCAGGATGACCCGGAACGGGTATACGGCTTCGGTTTCGCAGGGAAACAGATCCGGTTCCGGGTGAGGGACGGCGTGCTGACCGTGATTGAAATTGAGCGGGGATAACACCCCCGCTTTTTCTATGTTCTTATATTGTATTTCACTTGCTATTTCGATGGAAATCCGGCATAATAGGGCAAGCGGTTAAAAAATAACCCACCGGGACAAAAGTGTCCCGGTTCAGTACAAGGAGGTACACTGATATGGAACGCGTATACAACTTCTCCCCGGGACCTTCCCAACTGGCGCTGCCTGTGCTTGAAAAGGCGCAGAAGGATCTTGTATGCTACGGCGAAACGGGAATGTCCGTGATGGAGATGAGCCACCGCAGCAAGATGTATACCGATATTTATGATAAGACAGTTGCTGATGTCCGGGAACTGATGAATATCGGAGATGATTATGAAGTCCTGTTCCTGCAGGGCGGCGCTACCCAGCAGTTCTCCGCGGTTCCGCTGAACCTGATGGTGAACAAAAAGGCTGATTATATCGACAGCGGCAACTTTGCCCACCTGGCCGCGGAAGAAGCCAAGCGCTACGGCGAAGTGAACGTGGTGGCTTCCAGCCGGGAAGATGTATATACCTACATTCCGGATGTGAATGCCATCCAGTACAACGATGACGCGGACTACCTGCATATTACCCAGAACAACACGATCTACGGCACCCGCTTTGTGGAGCTGCCGAAGTGCAAGGCCCCGATCGTCTGCGACGCGAGCAGCATGATCCTTTCCGAGGAAATGGACGTGAACAAGTACGGCGTGATCTATGCCGGCGCGCAGAAGAACATCGGACCGAGCGGCCTGTGCCTGATGATCATCCGCAAGGACCTGATCGGCAAGGCGATGGATATCTGCCCGAAGCTGCTGAACTGGGAAGTGCAGGCGAAGGCCGGCAGCATGTACAATACCCCGAACACCTGGGGCATCTACCTGGCCGGACTGACCTTCGATTGGCTGAAGAGCATCGGCGGTGTGAAGGCGATCGAAAAGGTCAACATCGAAAAGGCTGCCATGCTGTATGACTTCCTGGACAACAGCAAGCTGTTCAAGGCGACCGCACAGCCGAAATTCCGCAGCCGGATGAACGTTACCTTCGTGACCGGAGACGCCGACAAGGATGCTGCCTTCGTCAAGGCAGCCGCGGCGGAAGGCCTGGTCAACCTGAAGGGCCACCGCAGCGTCGGCGGCATGCGCGCCAGCATCTATAACGCGATGCCCATTGAAGGCGTGCAGAAGCTGGTTGAATTCATGAAGAAGTTTGAGAAGGAGAACATCTGATGTATAAGATTCAGACGCTGAACGCGATTTCGGATATTATCCATACCCAGCTGAGCGCGGACAAGTACACGGTGAGTAAGGATGAGCCGGTGCCGGACGCGATCCTCGTCCGCAGCGCTGCCATGCATGACATGGAGTTCAACAAGGAACTGCTGGCGATCGGCCGCGCAGGCGCGGGCGTGAACAACATCCCCCTGGAGAAGTGCGCGAAGGAAGGCATTGTTGTCTTCAATACCCCCGGTGCCAACGCGAACGCGGTGGCGGAGCTGGTGATCACCGGCATGATGATGTGCGGCCGGAAGATCGCTGAGGGAATCGACTGGGTGAAGACCCTGAAGGGCCAGGGCGCTGAGGTCGGCAAGCTCGTGGAAAAGGGCAAGAGCCAGTTCGTCGGCGCGGAGCTTCGCGGCAAGACGCTGGGCGTCATCGGCCTGGGCGCCATCGGTTCCATCGTGGCCAACGCAGCCAGCCGCGGCCTGGGAATGAACGTAATCGGTTATGACCCCTTCATTTCCGTGGAACGGGCCTGGAGCCTGAGTACCTCGGTTCACCGTGCTGCTTCTGAAGACGAAGTCCTGGCACAAGCGGATTTCATTACCTTCCATGTGCCGCTGAACGATGATACCCGCGGTTCCATCAACGCGGACAAATTCGCGAAGATGAAGGACGGCGCGTGCATCCTGAACTTTGCCCGCGGCGAGCTGGTGAAGACCGCCGATATGCTGGCGGCACTGGAAAGCGGCAAAATCGGCCGGTATGTGACCGACTTCCCGAACGATGATATCATCGGCGCTGCCAATGTGGTCTGCATTCCCCACCTGGGCGCGAGCACGCCCGAGAGCGAAGAGAACTGCGCCAGCATGGCTGCTGCCGAAATCCGGGATTACCTGGAGAACGGTACCATCCATAACAGCGTAAACTATCCCGAAGTGATCCTGGGCGAGCCGGAAGCTGTGCGTGTCCTGGTGCTGCATGAGAATATCCCGAACATGATTTCCAACATCACCGCGGCCGCGGCAAAGGAAGGAATCAACATCGAGAATATGATCAACAAGAGCCGGAAGGATATGGCGGTTACCGTGATGGAAATGGCCGAGCTGCCTTCCGCCCATGCGCTGGGCACCCTGGCGGAACTGCCCGGAATCATCCGGATCCGGACCTTCACCAGGTAATCAGCCGAAACCACAAACAAAGCCCGAACCGATCCGGTCCGGGCTTTTATCATGCGGAAAAGGTAAAAGGAAAGGAGGCAGGTTGTCCTGCCTCCTTTGATTTATCAGAAGTTGTAGGAATCCCTGATAGTGATATCCTTGTAGCGCTTCATGCCGGTACCGGCGGGAATCAGCTTGCCCAGGATAACGTTCTCCTTCAGACCGATCAGCGGATCGACCTTGCCGCGGATGGCGGCTTCGGTCAGGACGCGGGTGGTCTCCTGGAAGGACGCAGCGGACAGGAAGCTTTCGGTGGCCAGAGAGGCCTTGGTGATTCCCAGCAGGATGCGCTTGGCCACGGCGGGATTTCCGCCTTCCATGATGGCCTTGCGGTTGGCTTCCTCGAAGCGGAAGATATCCACCAGGGAACCGGCCAGCAGATCGGTATCTCCGCTTTCCTCAACCCGGACCTTCCGGAGCATCTGGCGGATGATAATCTCGATGTGCTTGTCGCTCACGCCAACGCCCTGCAGGCGGTAGACGGAGAGGACTTCTTTCAGCAGGTATTCCTGAACCGCCTTGACACCCAGGATCCGCAGCAGGTCGTGCGGGTTGATGGAGCCTTCGGTCAGTTCATCACCGGCTTCCACGTGATCGCCTTCAGCGACCTTCAGGCGGGAACCGTAAGTGATCTGGTAGGACTTGGTATCCTTGGGATCCTCATCGGAGGTGATGACCAGTTCGCGGCGCTTCTTGGTTTCCTGCATGGAAACCGTACCGGCGATTTCCGCCAGGATGGCATCCCGCTTCGGTTTCCGCGCTTCGAAGAGTTCCTCGACGCGGGGAAGACCCTGGGTGATGTCGTCCGCGCCGGCGATACCGCCGGTATGGAAGGTACGCATGGTCAGCTGGGTACCGGGTTCACCGATGGCCTGGGCCGCGATGATACCGACTGCTTCACCGACATCCACCTTGCCGCCGTGCGCCATGTTCTCGCCGTAGCAGCGGGCGCAGACGCCGTTTTCGGTGCGGCAGGTCAGCACGGAGCGGACCATCGCCTTCTTGATGCCGCGGGACACGATTTCATGCGCCATCTGGTAATCGATGGGCTCGTTCATGCGGACCAGCACTTCGCCGGTGGCAGGATCAATGATATCCTCAGCGGCGGTGCGGCTGCGCAGGCGGTCTTCCAGGGATTCAATGGACTGCTTGCCGCTCATGAGCTCAGCGATCTGAATACCGCGGACCCGTTCACCGCGGGCTTCGAAGCAGTCTTCCTCGCGAACGATGACTTCCTGGGAAACGTCCACCAGACGGCGGGTCAGGTAACCAGAGTCAGCGGTACGGAGAGCGGTATCAGCCAGGGATTTCCGGGAACCGTGGGACGAGAGGAAGAACTCCAGCACAGTCAGGCCCTCGCGGAAGTTTGCACGAATCGGCAGCTCGATGGTCTTACCGGAAGGAGAGGCCATCAGGCCGCGCATGCCGGCCAGCTGAGACACCTGCGCGGAAGAACCGCGGGCGCCGGAGTCGGTCATCATGCGGATGGGGTTGAACTCATCCAGGTTCGGCAGGATCTGGTTTTTTACGTTATTGGTGCATTCCGTCCAGATATTGATGACGCGGTTGTAGCGTTCATCCTCGGACAGAAGACCGCGGCGGTACAGGTTGTTGACCTTGCGGACCGCTTCATCCGCATCAGCCAGCATGGTTTCCTTGCAGGCGGGCACCTTGATGTCCGACACGGAAACGGTGATGGCGCCGACAGTGGAATACTTGAAGCCCAGTGCCTTGATGGCGTCCAGCACCTGCGCGGTGCGGTGTTCACCCTGCGTATGGAAGCACTGGTCCACGATCTTGGACAGCTGCTTCTTGCCAACCAGCTCGTCCACTTCCAGCGCGAACATGTCATCCAGGCATTCCCGTTTCCGGAAGCCCAGGTTCTGCGGAAGCGCATCGTTGAAGATCAGGCGGCCGAGGGTGGTATCGATCAGGCGGCTGCCGGTCTCATCCCTGAAGGTACGCGTGATGCGGACCTTGATGGGGGACTGCAGCGTGATCTGACCCATGGAGTAGGCCATGATGGCTTCGTCCTCGGAGGAGAAGATCCGGCCGGCTCCCTTGGCGTTCTCGTTGATAATGGTGAGGTAGTAGCAGCCGATAACCATGTCCTGGGAGGGCGAGATGACCGGACGGCCGTCCTGCGGCTTCAGGATGTTGTTATGGGCCAGCATCAGGAAGCGGGCTTCGGCCTGGGCTTCCATGGAGAGCGGTACGTGGACGGCCATCTGGTCGCCGTCGAAGTCCGCGTTGAAGGCGGTACATGCGAGGGGATGGAGCTTGATGGCCTTGCCCTCAACCAGCACCGGCTCGAACGCCTGAATGCCCAGGCGGTGCAGCGTGGGAGCACGGTTCAGCAGGACGGGATGATCGCGGATGACTTCCTCCAGGATATCCCAGACCTCCGGACGCACCTTGTCCACGGCGCGCTTGGCGGACTTTACGTTGTGGGAGTACTTCAGGGTGACCAGCCGTTCCATGACGAAGGGCTTGAACAGCTCCAGCGCCATTTCCTTCGGCAGGCCGCACTGGTACAGCTTCAGTTCCGGACCGACCACGATAACGCTGCGGCCGGAATAGTCCACGCGTTTGCCCAGCAGGTTCTGGCGGAAACGGCCCTGCTTACCGCGAAGCAGATCCGACAGGGACTTCAGGGCACGGTTTCCGGGGCCGGTGACAGGACGGCCGCGGCGGCCGTTGTCGATCAGGGCGTCCACGGATTCCTGCAGCATGCGCTTTTCATTGCGGACGATGATGTCCGGCGCACCCAGCTCCAGCAGTCTCTTCAGGCGGTTGTTCCGGTTGATGACCCGGCGGTACAGATCGTTCAGGTCGGAGGTGGCGAAACGGCCGCCGTCCAGCTGGATCAGGGGACGCAGGTCCGGGGGAATGACAGGAACAACGGTCAGGATCATCCATTCCGGCTTGTTATGGCTGGTACGGAAGGATTCGACCACTTCCAGGCGCTTGACCGCACGGGCACGCTTCTGGCCTTCGGTCTCGCGGTCGCGTTCTTTCTCGGTCAGCTGGGCCACTTCCGCCTTCAGTTCGGCGGACAGTTTGTCCAGGTCCAGCTCCAGCAGCAGGTCGCGGATCGCTTCGGCACCCATCTTGGCGACGAAGGAACCTTTGCCGCAGCGGGCTTCGATTTCACGGTAACGCGCGTCGTTGATCAGCTCCAGCCGCTTCAGGCCGGTTTCTTCCGCATTGCCGGGATCCAGCACGATGAAGTTGGCGAAGTACAGGACCTTCTCCAGGTTACGGGGAGAAATGTCCAGCAGCATGCCCATCCGGCTGGGGATTCCCTTGAAATACCAGATGTGGCTGACAGGAGCGGCCAGCTGAATGTGGCCCATCCGCTCCCGGCGCACCTTGGCGCGGGTGACCTGCACGCCGCACTTGTCACAGATCTTGTCCTTATCCTTGAACTTGATCCGCTTATACTTACCGCAGTTGCATTCCCAGTCTTTGGTGGGTCCGAAGATGCGTTCGCAGTACAGACCGTCGCGTTCGGGCTTCAGGGTGCGGTAGTTGATGGTTTCAGGCTTGGTGACTTCACCGTGGGACCAGGCGAGAATCTGCTCCGGGGAAGCCATACCGATCTGAATGGAATCGAGGTTAGAAAGTTCGAACAAAAGGGGCATCTCCCTTCTTTATTACAGATCAGATGTCATCGTCGTCAAGGTTCAGGTCGGAAAGATCTTCCACGCTGAAGTCTTCCAGATCCTCCATGTCACTGTCTTCCAGATCGAAAGCGGAATCAGCATCGCTGCCGCCCAGATCCAGATCATCCTCGGACATGCTGAAGGCTTCATCAGCTGCCTGATCGATATCCTCTTCGGATTCCGCTTCACCGGCGCCTTCAGGCAGCTCTTCCGCAGAAGGAGCCGCGGCAGCGGGACGGAAGGAAGGTTCGGGCTGGGGCAGGTCTTCCGGATCCAGCTCGGGGATCTCGATCTCGTTCTTCTGGGCATCCAGGACGCGGACATCCAGGCTCAGGGCCTGCATTTCCTTCAGCAGGACCTTGAAACTCTCCGGAACACCGGGGGTCGGAATGTTCTGGCCCTTGATGATCGCTTCGTAGGTCTTGACACGGCCGACGGTATCGTCGGACTTGACGGTCAGGATCTCCTGCAGCGTGTTCGCGGCGCCGTAGGCTTCCAGCGCCCAGACTTCCATTTCACCGAAGCGCTGTCCGCCGAACTGGGCTTTACCGCCCAGGGGCTGCTGTGTCACGAGGCTGTAGGGACCGGTGGAACGGGCGTGCATCTTGTCGTCCACCAGGTGATGCAGCTTCAGAAAGTACATGATACCGACGGTGACGGGGTTTTCGAAATAGTCGCCGGTCCGGCCGTCCCGCACCCGGATCTTGCCCTGGCGGAAGAGTGCTTTGCCTTCCTCATCCAGATCCAGGCGGAGGGGCTTGCCATTGTGGAAGTGATACTCGGTCACATGCGGATCGTTCAGGTCTTCCGGAGCGCTCATCTTGGCTTCCGCCTTTTCGAGATGCTCCAGGATTTCCTCGTAGGTCGCGCCGTCGAAAACGGGGGTGGCGATGTGCCAGCCCAGCGCACGGCAGGCCAGGCCCAGGTGCACTTCCAGAACCTGACCGAGGTTCATACGGGAAGGAACGCCCAGCGGGTTCAGCACGATCTGCAGGGGAGTACCATCCGGCAGGAAGGGCATGTCCTCTTCACGGAGAATCCGGGAGACAACACCCTTGTTACCGTGGCGGCCCGCCATCTTGTCGCCGACGGAGATCTTCCGCTTCTGGGCGATGTAGATGCGCACCATTTCGTTGACACCGGGGGAGAGCTCGTCCTTGTTTTCACGGGTGAAGACCTTGACATCGACGACGATGCCGCCCTCACCGTGGGGCACGCGCAGGGAGGTATCCCGGACTTCGCGGGCTTTCTCGCCGAAGATGGCGCGCAGCAGGCGCTCTTCCGCGGTCAGCTCGGTTTCGCCCTTGGGGGTTACCTTACCGACCAGGATGTCACCGGCATGGACTTCCGCACCGATGCGGACGATGCCGCCCTCATCCAGGTCCTTGATGGCGTCGTCGGAAATGTTCGGGATATCCCGGGTGATTTCTTCCGGCCCCAGTTTGGTTTCGCGGGCTTCAGACTCGAACTCTTCAATATGGATGGAGGTGTAGATGTCCTCCTTGACCAGCTTTTCGGAAAGCAGGACCGCGTCCTCGTAGTTGTAGCCTTCCCAGGTCATGAAACCGATCAGGGCATTGCGGCCCAGGCCGATTTCACCCTTTTCGGTGGAAGGACCGTCCGCCAGCAGGTCGCCCTTCTCAATCTTCTGGCCGGCGGAAACCACCGGACGCTGGTTGATGCAGGTGGACTGGTTGGAACGGGCGAACTTGGTGAGCAGGTAGGTGTGGCGCTCGCCGAAGTTGTCGCGGATCACGATATGGTCGGCATCCACGGTTTCCACAACGCCGTCTTCCTTCGCAAGGAGGACTACGCCGGAGTCATGGGCGGCACGGTATTCCATACCGGTGGCGACGAGGGGAGCTTCGGGAACCAGCAGCGGCACCGCCTGGCGCTGCATGTTGGAACCCATCAGGGCGCGGGTCGCGTCGTCGTTTTCCAGGAAGGGAACCATGGCGGTTGCCACGGACACAACCTGGCGGGGGCTGACGTCAATGAAGTCTACCTGGGAAACAGGAACCTCGACGATTTCGGCCTTGTCACGGACCGTGATCCGGTCATGGACGAAGGTGCCGTCTTCATTCAGCGGTTCGTTCGCCGTGGCGACCTTGAACAGGTCTTCCTCATCGGCGGTCATATAGTCGATTTCATCCAGCACGCGGCCGTGTTCCTTGTCCACACGGCGGTAGGGCGCTTCGATGAAGCCGTACTCATTGATGCGGGCATAGGTGGCCAGGGAACCAATCAGACCGATGTTCGGGCCTTCAGGCGTCTCGATGGGGCAGATACGCGCGTAATGGCTGTAGTGCACGTCACGGACTTCGAAGGAGGCCCGGTCACGGTTCAGACCGCCGGGGCCCAGGGCGCTCAGACGGCGCTTGTGGGTCAGCTCGGCCAGGGGGTTCGGCTGGTCCATGAACTGGGACAGCTGGGAGGAACCAAAGAATTCCTTGATGGCGGCGCTGACCGGACGGATGTTGATCAGGTCGCCGGGCTTGATGTCGCCGCTGTCCTGGATGGACATCCGCTCACGAACCACGCGCTCCAGGCGGCTCAGGCCGATCCGGATCTGGTTCTGCAGGAGCTCGCCGACACTGCGCAGGCGGCGGTTGCCCAGATGGTCGATATCATCGGTGGTGCCGATGCCGTAGGGCAGTCCCAGCATATAGTTGACGGAAGAAACGATATCATCGGGGATGATATGCTTCGGCACGAGGGCTGCAACATTCTCCTTCACCGCTTCGAACAGCTGGTCTTCCGTGACGGAATCCAGAATCTGCTTCAGGGTGGGGTAGTGGACCATTTCCAGGATGCCCGCTTCCTTCGGATCGAAGGGGAGGAAGGCGGAAGCGTCCACGAAGTTGTTGCCGACCACCTTGCGGATGTTGCCGTCGCAGTCCAGCAGCACCGTGTTGATACCGGTGTTCTGGATTTCGCGCGCGACGCTCAGCGGGATGGTATCGCCCTTTTTGATCATCACTTCACCGGTCTGGGGATTAATGATATCCTCAGCCGCCACATGGTTGTGGATCCGGGTGGCGATGGAAAGCTTCTTATTATACTTATAGCGGCCCACGCGCATCAGGTCATAGCGCTTGGGATCAAAGAACAGGGAATTGAACAGATTGGTGGCGCTTTCAATGCTGGCGGGTTCGCCGGGCTTCTGGCGCTTGTAAATCTCGATCAGGCCCTCTTCACGGGACTTCGCGTTGTCACCCTTCTGGAGGGTGGACATCAGGCGCTCATCCTCGCCCATGAGGTCGATGATTTCGGCGTCTGTGCCGTAGCCCAGCGCACGGAGGATCACGGTGATCGGGAGTTTCCGGGCACGGTCAATCCGGACCCAGAGAACATCGTTGGAGTCTGTCTCATATTCCAGCCAGGCACCGCGGTTCGGGATAATCTGGGAGGAATACAGCGGCTTTCCGGCTTTGTCCAGGGCAACGTCGAAATAGACGCCCGGAGAACGGACCAGCTGACTGACAATGACGCGCTCCGCGCCATTGATGATGAAGGTTCCGTGCTCGGTCATCAGGGGGAAATCACCCATAAAGACGTCAGATTCCTTGATCTCGCCGGTTTCCTTGTTCTTCAGACGAACAAAGACCTTGAGCGGGGCCGCGTAAGTCATGTCCCGTTCCCGGCAGCGGGCGACAGAGTTTTTCGGTTCGTCGAGAGAGTAGTCCACGAATTCCAGGACGAGATTCCCATTATAGTCGGTAATGGGGGATACATCGTTCAGAACTTCGCGGAGATCGGTATCGAGAAAGCGCTGATAGGAGTTCTTCTGCACTTCGATCAGGTTGGGCATTTCGAGAACTTCATCAATGCGCGAGAAGCTCATACGCTGACGGAGCTTCCCCATGTGGACCTCGTGTACCATGTTATGAAATCACCCCTTATTCTGTCCGCACAGGATCGCCTTCGGAAATTGAAAATCGGACTTGCAATTCACACAGAACCTGTGTAAAATAACCCCATCCGAATCCCTCCAAAATACACCAAGACGATACTGATGCAATTGTAAAGTTTATCATGGCCGGAGGGAATTGTCAATGGAAAAATGTCGGATAATGTGCCCTTTTTTTATATTAATAAGGAAAGTTTTTTTCCGGCCGGTTCCGGGGAGGACGGAAGACGGCCGTGATCTGGGGAGAACTGTTTTGAAAAGACTGCTGGGAGTGCTGATTGCCGCGGGCCTGCTGCTGGGTGGCACCGCGTTCGGGGAGGGAATCCCCGGAGGCGGCGGGCCGGAGCCGCCCGTACCGGTCCGGATTGCCCGGCCTGAACCGGAGCCTGTGCCCGAAATGCCCGCGGTAATCAACTGCGTGGCGGAACCGGACGCGGACGCCGGTTTTCATTTCCGGATGGATGCGGACCTGCTTCATATCTGGTTCCCGAATATCATGAACGCAGATGAAGCCATCCTCATCTTCCAGGGAGAAACCTGGCTGATCGACTGCGGGGATGAAAAAAACGGCGCCCGCGGGGCAGAACTGCTCAGCCGGCTCGGTGTTGAGCGGATCGGGAAACTGTTCAATACCCATCCCCATCATGACCACCTGAACGGGCTTCGGGTCACAAATGAAACCGCAAAGGTGGAGGAACTGCGGATCTGCTTCGGCGGCGCGTCCACGGAGCATATGATCCGTGCGCTGACCTACGCGGAAACAAACGGGATCCGTGTCCTGGAGTACCGGGACGGCAGTGAATTCGCGATGGGGGACGGGTCGGTGACCCTGAAGTTCTGGTGTAATACGGATCCGTCCCTGGATATGAACAACCAGAGTGCCCAGACGATGGTGCGTTACGGGGAGCGGACAATCCTGTTTACCGCGGATATGGAACGGGCCGGGCAGGCCAGCCTCCTTTCCCGGACGGTGCCTTCCGCACTGAAGGCAGACCTGCTGAAGTATCCCCATCACGGAAAAACACCCCTGGTGGAGGAGTTTCTGCGGGCGGTGAACCCGGAGGCGGCCGTCATCACCAACAAGACGGTTTCCGACTGGGGCGGGGTCCGTTACCTGGCGGCCAAAGGCGTTCCGTATATTTATACAAACCAGACTGGCGTGTATCTCCACCTGGTCACCGACGGGGAGCACTGGATTGTGGAGCAGGTACCGCAGGACCGGGTCGGGGAGATCCGGTAAAAAAGCTGCACGGGCCGGACGGCGGAAGCTGTCCGGCTTTTTATTTTTTTGCCGGCGGAAAACAACAAAGGCGTTGACAACTATACGATTCAATGATATGATAGTCGAGTTGCATCATGCCCCGGGTGAAGTGCGCTCTTTTTGAGGCGCCCTTTTCCGGAACGGGAAGGAGGTCTTCGACGGATGGAAATGCTGAAAGCGGGCGGCCGCAGGGTTGTCGGAATGAAGCAGGTTCTCCGTGCGCTGAAGGCCGGAACCGTTTCCCGGGTGTATGTCGGCAGCGATGCGGACACGTTCATCTACCAGCAGGTGGTCCGGGGCGCGGAGAGCGCCGGGGTTCCCTGCGTGCGGGTGGCGTCGATGAAGGAACTCGGAATGGTCTGCGGTGTGGATGTGCCCACGGCCGCAGCAGGCCTGCTCCGGTAAGATGCCCCGCTTCATATTATAAGATGAAGGAATCCGCCCACTATGCCTTCCAGATCCTGAGGGTTGCGGGATCTTGAGGATATCATTCAGGAGGTGCTGTAATGCCCACTATTAATCAGCTTGTCCGTAAGGGACGTGAACGGGCTGCCAAAAAGCCCACCGCTCCGATTCTGCAGGGTTGCCCCCAGAAGCGCGGTGTGTGCCTGAGCGTCAAGACACAGACGCCGAAAAAGCCGAACTCCGCCCTGCGGAAAATCGCGAGAATCCGCCTGACGAACTCCATCGAAGGTACCTGCTACATCCCCGGTATCGGCCACAACCTGCAGGAGCATAGCGTTGTGCTGATCCGCGGCGGCCGTGTTCGGGACCTGCCCGGCGTTCGTTATCACATCATCCGCGGTGCTCTGGATACCGCCGGTGTGGCCAAGCGGATGCAGGCGCGTTCCCTGTATGGCGCGAAGCGCCCGAAGAAGTAAGTCAACCGCTGCCGACGCAGTCCGAAAGGCGGGCTGAGCCGCAGGTGATCCGGCCGGGGTTCTTCGGAACAGGAATTCCGGACGGGAGAACAGGAGCGGCAGCCGCATCCGGCCTATTCGCGGCCGGGACCTGGTGATGCTGACACCGGGTCGGAGGAAGAGGAAGCCAAAGCACTTACATCAGGAAAAGAATTGAGGAGGGAAACCTATGCCCCGTCGCGGTTTTGTACCGAAACGTGAAGTACTGCCGGATCCCGTACACGGGACGACAGTTGTTACCAAATTGATCAATCAGATTATGCTGGACGGGAAGCGCGGAGTTGCGCAGAACGTCTGCTACCAGGCTTTTGAGACCGTTGCCGAGAAGACCGGCAAGCCGGCGACCGACGTTTTCCAGGAAGCCCTGAACAACGTCGCGCCCCAGCTGGAAGTCAAGGCCCGCCGTGTGGGCGGCGCCACTTACCAGGTCCCGATCGAGATCCGCCCTGAGCGCCGCCAGACCCTGGCCCTGCGCTGGATCGTGGATTTCGCCCGGAAGCGCGGTGAGAAGACCATGGCTGAGCGTCTCGCCGGAGAGCTGATGGACGCCGCGAACAACACCGGCGCCGCCGTCAAGCGTAAAGAGGAAATGCACCGTATGGCCGAGGCCAACAAGGCATTCGCTCACTATCGCTGGTAATCAATCTGTGTTCCGCGGCATGAACCGGCCGCAGGACGAAAGGAGCAAAAGCCAAGTATGCCCAGAAGCCACCCACTTGAAAGAGTCCGGAACATCGGTATCATGGCTCATATCGATGCCGGAAAAACCACTACCACCGAGCGGATCCTGTTCTACACAGGCAAGAATTACCGCATCGGTGAAACCCACGAAGGAACGGCCACCATGGACTGGATGGTCCAGGAACAGGAACGCGGCATCACGATCACTTCCGCCGCCACCACCTGCTTCTGGCATGATCCCCATGACCCGACCAACGCCAAGAAACAGTACCGGATCAACATCATTGACACCCCCGGTCACGTGGACTTTACCGTCGAGGTGGAACGCAGCCTGCGCGTGCTGGACGGTGCTGTAAGCGTCTTCTGCGCGAAGGGCGGCGTTGAGCCCCAGAGCGAGACCGTGTGGAAGCAGGCGGAGACCTATCATGTTCCCCGCATGGCGTATGTCAACAAGATGGACATCACCGGCGCTGATTTCTACCGCGTTGTCAGCATGATGCAGGACCGCCTCGGCGCGAATGCGGTACCGATCCAGCTTCCCATCGGCAAGGAGAATACCTTCCGCGGGATCATCGACCTGGTCCGGATGCGCGCGGAGATCTACTATGACGACCTGGGACAGGATGTACGGGACGAGGACATTCCCGCGGATATGCAGGAACTGGCCGATGAGTACCGTGCGAACCTGATCGAAAAGGTCGCGGAAACAGACGACGCCCTGATGGAGAAATACCTGGAGGGCGGCGAACTGACCGAAGAGGAGATCCGGACGGCCATCCGCAAGTGCACCATCGCCTGCACGATGAACCCCGTTCTGTGCGGTACCAGCTACCGCAACAAGGGCGTTCAGCCGCTGCTGGATGCGGTGATCGACTACATGCCCAGCCCGCTGGACATTCCCGCCATCGACGGCGTGGATCCGGACGATCCCGAGAAGAAGATGGAACGGCATCCTTCCGATGACGAACCCTTCTCCGCGCTTGCGTTCAAGATCATGGTTGATCCCTTTGTCGGGAAACTCGCATTCTTCCGCGTATATTCCGGCACACTTGCTGCCGGCAACTACGTGATGAATTCCACCAAGCAGAAGCGGGAACGCATGAGCCGCATTATGCTGATGCACGCCAACCACCGGGAAGAGGTTGATACCATCTACACCGGTGAAATCGCCGGAGCGGTCGGTCTGAAGGACACGACGACGGGCGATACCCTGTGCGATGAAAACCACCAGATCATCCTGGAAAGCATGGTCTTCCCGGATCCCGTGATCGAAGTTGCCATCGAGCCCAAGACCAAAGCCGGTCAGGAGAAGATGACATACGCGCTTCAGCGCCTGGCTGAAGAGGATCCGACCTTCAAGACCTACACGAACCAGGAGACCGGCCAGACGATCATCGCCGGCATGGGCGAGCTGCATCTTGAAATCATTGTGGACCGCCTGCTGCGTGAATTCAAGGTTGAGGCAACCGTGGGCAAGCCCCAGGTTACCTACAAGGAAACCATCCGGAAACCCGCGAAAGCCGAAGGACGCTATGTGCGCCAGACCGGCGGCCACGGACAGTACGGCCACTGCTGGATTGAGATCGAACCCCAGGAGCCCGGCAAGGGATACGAGTTCGAAAGCCGGATCGTCGGCGGCGTGATTCCGAAGGAATTCATCAGCCCCATCGACCAGGGAATCCAGGAAGCAGCCAAGAGCGGCGCAATTGCCGGCTACGAGGTTGTCAACTTCAAGGCGGCTGTCACGGACGGTTCCTACCACGATGTGGACTCCTCCGAAATGGCGTACAAGATCGCGGCCAGCATGGCGTTCAAGGATGCCGTGCGCAAGGCGGATCCCTGCCTGATGGAGCCCATGATGAAGGTTGAGATCATCGTTCCGGACCAGTACCTGGGCGACGTGATGGGCAATGTGTCCAGCCGCCGCGGCCGGGTGGAAGGCACCGAAATGCGTGCTCAAGACCAGATTATTCACGCCTTTGTTCCGCTGAGCGAAATGTTCGGCTACACGACGGATCTTCGTTCCCGTACCCAGGGCCGCGGCATGTTCACCATGCAGTTCGACCACTACGAGGAAGTGCCGAAGAGCGTCGCTGAGAAGATCATCGGCAAGAAAGTTAATGCCTGACAAGGATTTTAAGGAGGGAAACCCCAATGGCGAAAGGACATTATGAACGGACTAAGCCCCATGTAAACATCGGGACGATCGGACACGTTGACCACGGCAAGACGACCCTGACCGCTGCGATCACCATGACGCTG
>JAFRTK010000005.1 GCA_017427165.1 Clostridia bacterium | reverse complement strand
TTACACGCGACGGCGCTTGGGCGGACGGCAACCATTGTGCGGAATGGGCGTCACGTCCTTAATCATGTTCACATCCAGACCGGCGGCCTGCAGGGAACGGATAGCAGCCTCACGGCCGGAACCGGGGCCCTTGACATAAACTTCAACCGTGCGCAGGCCATATTCCATAGCGGCCTTGGCGGCGGTTTCAGCGGCCATCTGCGCGGCAAAAGGAGTGGACTTCTTGCTGCCGCGGAAGCCAAGACCACCCGCGCTCGCCCAGGAAAGTGCGTTGCCCTGGGTGTCGGTGATGGTCACGATGGTATTGTTGAAAGAAGAACGGATATGCGCAGCGCCCCGCTCAACGACTTTGCGCTCACGGCGTTTACGCGTAGCCTTCTTCAGCTTTTGCTTAGGTGCCATTGATTTTTCTCCCTCCGTAACCCGCCTCAGGCGGGAATCGATTCAGTAAAAAGCTTACTTGGTGGCCTTTTTCTTGCCGGCGATGGTCTTCTTGGGGCCCTTGCGGGTACGGGCGTTCTGCTTGGTATTCTGCCCGCGGACAGGAAGTCCATGACGGTGGCGGACGCCACGGTAGCAGCCGATTTCAATCAGGCGCTTGATATTGAGAGACACTTCACGGCGAAGGTCACCTTCCACCTTCAGGTGATGCTCAATATACTCACGCAGTTTGCTGATTTCGGTCTCGGAGAGGTCCTTTACCCGGGTGTCGGGATTCACGCCGACTTCCGCGAGCATTTTCTGCGAAGTGGTCAGGCCGATGCCGTAGATGTAGGTCAGGCCGATCTCAACGCGCTTTTCTCTGGGCAGGTCAACACCTGCAATGCGTGCCATTTTAAGTAATACACCTCCGTATAATCTCTGACCCACCTGGGTCAAGCAGGAAAAGTGGGCTCCACCAAGGTCCGGCAACCCAACCGAACCCCCGTGAAACACAACTCAGCGCCGGCACCCGGTGAAAGCGGGCGCACGACAACACTGACGGACTGCTATGGAAGGTGCAGTCTGCCAGCGCCTGAAAGAGACGGGTTTGATTTCCCACCGGAACACCCGTTTTTCAACGGATGCAGCCGCCCGGCGGCAAACCAGGGCTAACTGCTACATATTATCACAGCAAGTCCCAAAAGACAATTATTTTTTGGGAAAAATAATTAAATTTTTGATAACAATGTTACAGAATTATAAAATATGCAAAAAGCATGGATCATCCGCGAACGGCACGGAGCAACGCGTCCCGCGAATTATCCAGCCGTCCGTCCATGACATCCTCCAGCAGGCGCTGCAGCGTTTCGCCGATTTCCTTTCCGCACAGGCCGGCGGCCTGCAGGTCATGCCCGTTGACCGCCAGGTCCTTCAGGGTGAAGCAGGGCTTCTCCGCCAGGAGGGCATCCAGGGCATCCAGCCGCTGCTTCATGCGCCGGTCCTCCCGCTCCGGGGAGGAATAGCCGGTGGCAATCCGGTCGGCCCGGTGGATCCGGATCAGGTCGCGCAGGTCCTTTTCCCCGAAACGGTTCAGTTTGCGCAGCAGGAAGGAGCGGTCCAGGTTGATCTCCCCGGTTTCAGTGCGCAGGGGGATATCGTGATAACGGACCATCCGGATCACCCGGTCCCGGGTGGCGTTATCCAGGCGCAGGGTATCAGCCGCCCGTTCCGCGATCTCCGCGGAGGCCTGCTGGTGTCCCCGGTAATGGCCTTCGCCGTGCTCGTCCATGATGCGGACACGGGGTTTTCCGGTATCATGGAGCAGCATGGCCAGGCGGAGATCCGCCTCCGGCGGAATATTCTCCACCGCCCGGACGGTATGCTCCCACAGGTCATATGAATGATGGTGGTTCTTCTGGTCATAGCCGACCATCGGGCCGATTTCCGGAATGATGACCGAAAGGATATCGGGATATGCCCGCAGGATCCGTCCGGCTCCCTTGCCGCACAGGAGCTTCAGCAACTCCTCCCGGATCCGTTCACCGGCCACGCCGGCCAGGGACGGGGCCAGTTTCCGCGCGGCCGCGTCCGTGGCGGGATCGACGGCGAAATCATAAACGGAGGCAAAACGCAGCGCCCGGAGAACGCGCAGGGCATCCTCGTCAAAGCGGAGGGCGGGATCGCCGACACAGCGGATGACGCCGGCTGCCAGATCCTCGCGGCCGCCGAACAGGTCAACCAGGCCGGAATCAGGGGACCAGGCCATGGCATTGACGGTGAAATCACGGCGGGAGAGATCCTCCGCGATATTGTCCACAAAGGCAACCGCGTCCGGATGGCGGTGGTCGGTATACGCGCCGTCCACCCGGAAGGTGGTGATTTCATAGGGGACATGATGGACCACGACCGTCAGGGTGCCGTGCTTCAGGCCCGTTTCCACGGTATGCAGGCCGCGGAAAACCTGCTGCATCTGCCCCGGAAGGGCAGAGGTGCAGATATCCCAGTCGTGGGGTTCGATTCCCAGAAGGGCATCGCGAACACAGCCGCCGACCGTATACGCGGGATAGCCGGCATCCCGGAGCATGGCCAACAGTTCGGCCACGTCCTCAGGCAGGGTGATCGTGAGCTCTTCCATGATTATTCCTCAATTCCGTTGATCTTGAAGCGCAGGAATTTCGGGGGAATGCCGCGGGCGGCTCCCAACTCGTACATTTCCTGCATCAGGCGGGCCTTGGCAACTCGCTCGGATACCTCCGCGGAGGAGATGCTGACCTGCAGGTCCTGATAATCCGGATGCGTGCAGACGAGCATAAACATCGCGGGATCCACCGTCCGGTCCACATGCCAGCGGATCCGGATCAGATCTTTTTCTTCCATAACAGTTTCCCTTTACCTGTATTCGGTCATCAGGATCTTGCGGGCTACGCCGACGCATTCCGGGATTCCGGCGCCGCCGGCCATATCCGGCCGCCCGCCGCCCCGGCCGACACGGCGGATCAGTTCGTTCATATCAATCCGGACATCCGCGCTGCGGGCGAATGTGAGCTTCCCGCCGGATTCCAGCAGGAGCGCTTTTCCCGGTTCCTCAATATATGCGGAGACAGCGGCGGCAACCGCCTTTGTGTCCATTTCCTCCAGGTTGACCGCAGCGAGCGTGACGCCCCGCAGGTCCGCGGTGCTTTCCGCTTCCCGGATCCGGGACAGGATTTCCTGCGTTTCGAAACGGCGGGCTTTCCGCTCTGCCTCCGCCAGGCGGCTGTTCAGCTCAGACGCCGCGCGGGACAGCTTTTCCACCGGGCAGCTGAGCGCCGCGCCGGTTTTGTCCGCCGCACGCATATAGCGCTGGAACATCCGGACCGCCCGGCCGCCGCAGACAAAGGCGATGCGCACCTTGCCGCGGGCCGGAACCACCCCGGTGATCTTGACCAGACCGATGCGCCCGGTGGAAGCCGGATGGGTTCCGCCGCAGGCGACCATCTCAAAATCCCCCATGGCGACAATGCGGACATGCTCCGTGACCGTCGGCTTTTTCCGCAGGGGCAGGGAAGCAAGTTCTTCCTCATCCGGGAACCAGCACCGGATCGGCGCGTCCAGACGGATCCGGTCATTGACGGTATCCTCGAGGAGGGTGATTTCCTCCTCCGTCAGGTGCGTGCGCTCATCCGGAAGCGTGACATCAATGGTGGAATCCTCCGCACCGAGGTGCAGGCCGATTGTGGTTCCGCCAAGCTTTTCCCAGACAGCGCCGGCCAGCATATGCTCGCCGCCGTGCTGCTCCATATGGTCCAGCCGCCGGAGGACATCGATCTCCCCGCGGACTTCCGCGCCGGCCGGGATTTCCCGGTCGACAAGGTGCCAGACCTCGCCGGAAGGATCCGCTTCCACATCCAGCACCCGGGCTTCCCCGCCGGGGAAGAGGATCCGGCCCGTATCAAAGGGCTGGCCGCCGGAGGTGGGATAGAAGGCGCTGCGGTCCAGGGAAACCAGCCACTGGCCGGGTTTCTTTGCGGGAAACACAGCGGTTACCGCTGCCGGAAAGGACCACAGGTATGCATCGTCATAATACAGGCGTTCGGTCATGCCATTTCCTCCGGATGGAAGGCGGCGTCAAATTCCGCCTCAGTCAGGAAGCCAAGCGCGACACAGGCTTCCTTCAGGCCGGTGCCGTCCCGGTGGGCTTTCTGGGCGGTTTTGGCCGCCTTCTCATAGCCGATTACCGGATTCAGCGCGGTGACCAGCATCAGGGAACGGCGGACATTCTCCGCCATTTTTTCCCGGTTGGCTTTGATTCCGCTGACACAGCGGTCGTTGAAGGCATGCATGCTGTCCGCCAGCAGGCGGGCGCTCTGCAGGAAATTGTAGGCGCATACGGGCATGAATACGTTCAGCTCGAAGTTGCCCTGGCTGGCAGCGATTCCGACCGCCACGTCATTGCCCATGACCTGCGCGGCCACCATGGTCACCTGCTCGCACTGGGTGGGATTGACCTTGCCCGGCATGATGGATGAGCCCGGCTCGTTTTCCGGGATGGTGATTTCCCCGAGTCCCAGGCGCGGGCCGCTGGCCAGCCAGCGGACGTCATTGGCGATTTTCATCAGGTCGCAGGCAAGCGCCTTGAGCGCGCCGTGGGCAAAGACCATTTCATCCCGGGAGGTCAGGGCGTGGAATTTATTCTCCGCGGTGACAAAGGGAAGGCCGGAAGCCTGGGCGATTTTCTCCGCCACCAGGGCATCAAAGCCCGCGGGGGCGTTCAGCCCGGTACCAACGGCGGTGCCGCCGAGGGCGAGGGACAGCAGGGGACGGACGGCCATGCGGATCAGCTCCGCATCCTTTTCCAGGCTGGCGCGCCAGCCGGAAATCTCCTGGGAGAAGCGGATCGGCGTCGCGTCCTGCAGGTGGGTCCGTCCGCACTTGAGAATGCCTTCGTTTTCCGCTTCCAGGCGGCGCAGCGTGGCGGCGAGTTCCTCCACGGCGGGAAGCACGCGCTTCTCCAGCGCTTCCGCCGCGGCGATATGCATGGCGGCGGGGAAGGTATCGTTGGAGGACTGGCTCATATTCACATCGTCATTGGGATGCAGGATCCGGCTGCCGGCGATTTCATTTCCGCGGGCGGCAAGGACTTCATTCATGTTCATATTGCTCTGGGTGCCGGAACCGGTCTGCCAGACCACGAGCGGGAAATGCCCGTCCAGCTTTCCGGCAAGGACCTCATCCGCCGCGGCACAGATGGCCGCCATTTTATCATCGGTCATCTTCACCGGCTTCAGCTCCCGGTTGGCACGGGCGGCGGCAGCCTTCAGCACCGCGAAGGCGCGGATGATCTCCACCGGCATCGGCTCCCGGCCGACCCCGATGGGAAAGTTGTTGCGGCTCCGCTCCGTCTGGGCTCCCCAGTACTTATCCGCCGGCACGCGGACCTCACCCAGGGAATCATGTTCCAGCCTGTATTCCTGACTCATGGACATCGCTCCTTTTCCCCATAATAATACCATTTTTCCGGGGGCTTTTCAATGGAAAAAGCCGCTTCACGGGGAAGCGGCTTTTGAGATACGGTACAGATTATTTCACGATCAGCTTCAGGATCGCCAGGACCACAAACGCGGCGGCAGCAATCTTCGTTCCCAGGGCGAGACGAGCTTCGAACGTCTTGGCCTTGGACTTGCTGAAGTAGCTGTTGGACTGGCCGGACAGCGCACTGATGCCGGACTCGTCGGAAGACTGAAGCAGAACTGTAACGATCATCACCAGCGCCGCGATAATCAGCGCGATAGAAATAACAAGACTCATGGATAACCCTCCCTTACCAAATCAGCCTTCAAAGGATAGCATACCGGTGCGCAAAATGCAAGGATTTTTTCTGTATGCTCACAGACTGCGGTTCTGCTTCCGGGCCTTCAGGGCGGCGAGGCAGCATTCCTTGCTCCGTTCGATGTGGTGGCGCATCAGTTCCTCCAGGGCGGGGAGGTCCTTCTTCTCGACCAGGTCCACCAGCTTGTGGTGTTCCTCATGGGCGGTGGAACGGCGGTTTTCCTGCTGGATGGCCATGGCGGAGAAACGGCGGATGTACTCATCCTGTCCCTCAATGACCCGCAGGATCCGGTTTTTGCCGGAGATCGCGGTGAGGCAGGTGTGGAAATCACGCGCCAGGGGAGAGAGCCCTTCGACATCATCCCGGGCGATCAGCGCGTCCATTGCGGCGAGCTTTTCCCGCAGGGCAGCGATATCCTCGGCGGTCGCGTTCTCGATAATATAGGGCAGCGTCAGCATTTCCAGGGAGTTGCGGATCGTGTAGATCTGGTCCACATCCTCGGTGGTGAAGGCATGCACCACAACGCCGCGGCGCATTACATATTCGACGAGCCCGTCCCGCTCCAGCTTGCGGAGCGCCTCCCGCAGCGGGGTACGGGAAATGTGGAGCCTGTCGGCGTATTCGGTCTCGACAATCCGTTCGCCGGCGGGGATTTCCCCGGTAATAATGGCCTTTTTCAGCACATCATAGGCAATCTCACGGATCGGACGACTTTCCGTCATGGGCTGAAACGTCAGAGACATTGGCAATCCCTCCTCCGCGTCTGCGGAATGTTTTTTGGATACAGGATAATTAATACAACAAAAATACAATCCTGTCAAGAGAAATCGCAAAGTAATCCGGACAATCCCGCCGGAGCCGGGGAAAAAGTCCGGAATTTCCCGGGGAGGACAGGCGGCCGGAAGCCCGGGGGATCAGCTGCCGAGCGCGCGCCGGTCCATTTCCTTCCAGATCACGCGGCGCATGGTCAGGAAGCAGGCGGTGGCACCGGTCAGCTGGCTGATGAGCTCCGCCCAGAAGACGCCTTCCACCCCCAGGCCGGCAGGCGGGAGCAGCAGGGTCAGCGGGGCGACGAGCGCTATTTTCCGCAGAAGGGAGAAGAAAAGCGCGTATTTCGGGTAATTGAGGGCGACAAATGTGGACTGGCCCGCCTGCTGCAGGGCCATGAACGGGAACGCGCCGAAATAGATCCGGGCGCACCGGATGGTGAGTGCAATCAGGGCTTCATCCGATGTGAAAATCCGGATCAGCGGATCCGGCCACAGCATGAGCACGGCCCACAGGGCAATATTGATTCCCAGACCGCTGAGGAAGGTGAACCGGATGCTTTCCGATACCCGACGCCACAGGCGGGAACCGTAGTTGAAGCTCATGACATTCTGGCCGCCCATGACGATGCCGCTGTTCGGGAGGCTGACGATTTCCCGCAGGGAATTGATCAGGCTCATCGCCCCGACATACAGGGTGCTCAGCGCACCGCCCCAGGCTTTCAGCATTACGTTCACGATGGCCTGGGTGATGCTGTTGGTGATGCGGAAGCAGAAGCCGGTAGCTCCCAGTTTCAGGATTCCGCCAAGCTGCGACAGATTGACCCGGAAACCGGTCAGGCGAAGAACCGCCCGGCGGCCGCGGAGGAACAGCAGCACCCAGACGGCGCTGACTCCCTGGGAAATGACGGTCGCCCAGGCCGCACCGCAGATGCCCATATCCAGCGCATAGATGAGAAGCGGATCCAGGAGGATATTCAGACCCGCACCAATGATGACCGTGACCATCCCGACCTTCGGGAATCCCTGCGCGTTGATGAAGGGATTCATTCCCAGGCTGATGAGCACCGGGATGGAGCCGAGCACATAAATCCGGAAATAGGCAAGCGCCGGCGGCAGCGTTTCCGCGTCGCCGCCGAGCAGCGACAGGACAACCGGGGCTGCCGCATACAGCACCACGGTCAGGAACGCGCCGACCAGGACCAGCATGGTAAACGATGTGTTGATGATGGATTCCGCTTTATCGTGGTTTCCTTCACCCCGGGCGATGGTGGCCAGCGTTGCCCCGCCGGTGCTGAAAAGATTGGCAAAGGCCCCGATGAGGGTAATGAGCGGGAACGAGATGCCCAGCGCGGTCAGCGCGAGCGTGCTCCCTTCCGGCATATGGCCGACGTACATCCGGTCCACAATGTTGTACAGGACATGGACCAGCTCCGCCAGCATCATCGGCAAGCCGAGGCGCAGGATGATTCCCGAAACCTTTCCCCGGGAGAAATCGCCCTTGTCAGCAGCCAAACTAACACCTTCCCGAATCGTTATTTCTTCCAGCATTGTAGCCGCACGCCCCGGCAGCGTCAAGGGACGGAAAGTTTCCCTTGACTTAGAGTGAACTCTAAGCCTTATGATCAATTCGAGACAACAGAACGATGATGCAGAAAGAAGGTTCCCGAATGGCAATTGACCTGAGCAGGATGCCCAAACTGGGCTTTGGCATGATGCGGCTGCCCCAGAAGGACGGAGAGATTGACATCGACCACGTCTGCCGGATGGCGGATGCCTACCTGGAAGCCGGCATGAACTATTTTGACACCGCGTATGTCTATCACGGCGGAAACTCGGAAAAGGCCGTGAAGGAAGCCCTGGCCAAACGCCATCCACGGGACAGCTTCATGGTGGCGACCAAGTTGCCGGCCTGGTGCCTGAAAACGGAAGCGGACCGGGATCGGATTTTCAACGAGCAGCTGGAACGGTGCGGGCTGGACTATTTTGATTTCTACCTGCTGCATTCCATTGAGGACGGCAGCAACGGCGATACCTATGAACGGCTGGACTGCTTCAGCTGGGGCCTGCAGAAGAAAGCGGAAGGCAAAATCCGGCATTTCGGTTTCTCCTTCCACGGCAGCCCGGAGTACCTGATCCGGATACTGGACAAGCATCCGGAAGTGGAATTTGTCCAGATCCAGCTGAACTACGCGGACTGGAACAATCCGGTGGTCTGCTCCGGACGGCTGTATGAGATCCTGCATGAGCGGAATATCCCGATGGTGATCATGGAACCGGTGAAGGGCGGCAGCCTGGCCAGCCTGAGACCCGAGCTGGAGGCTAAATACAAGGCTGCGCGGCCGGAAAAATCGGTTGCTTCCTGGGCTCTGAGGTATGTGGGCTCCCTGCCCGGCGTGATGACCATCCTTTCCGGCATGAGCACGGAAGACCAGATGCAGGACAACATCAGCACGTTCCGCAATTTCGAACCGCTGAGCGAAAAAGAGAAGGCGCTGGTGGAGGAAGTACGAACGGAGATGCTGAACGTTCCGCAGATCGGATGCACCGCATGCCGTTACTGCACGGACGGATGCCCGATGCAGATTTCCGTTCCGGATGTGTTCAGGGCGGTCAATACGATGCGTTTATATAATGAAGTATTCCGGCCGAAAAACTTCTACAACGGCGTGGTCGGCCAGGGCCACGGCCGGGCATCCGACTGCATCGGCTGCGGCCAGTGCGAAGGCGTGTGCCCGCAGCACCTGCCGATTATCGACCTGCTGAAGGAAGCTTCCGGACTGCTGGATGTGTAAAAAACAGGGAAAAACAAAAAACAAACCGTCATTATGCCGATATGTCGGATTATTCCCTTGCAATGAGCGAAAATACAAAGTATAATTTGTACAGCTGTAAGCAAACTTAATATTTGGAACGGAGGTACATTTTATGAGCCGTGTAACCGGAAAACCGACAATTGCCGCTCTTGCTGCAATCGGAGTGGGCGCACTACTGTATACAAACCGGGCCAGCACTGTGGTCAGTGTGATCGGCGCGATTGCCGCAGGTGTGATTGCGTATGTTGTATGGGGCGCAATTGAGAACCTGATTGAAAAAGGAATGAGCAAGGGTGCGGAGAAAGCCAGTGAGGCTGTAACGAACCTCTATCATAAGGTGCAGGATAAGAAAGAAAACAAAGAATAACTGACCGGGCAGGACAGCCCGGCTTGAGAAGGGCATGTACTGAAGGTCATGCCCTTTTTCATAATAAAACCAAATAAACAGAAGGAGCGGATGGCCATGAAGAAAACGATAGCGATTATTGCACTGCTTTGTGCAATGTGCCTGATTTTGTCCAGCTGCGGCGGCTTCTCGATTGTCGGAACCTGGCGAAGCGTCGGTTCCTATGGATTCGGCCAGGCCCAACCCGGAGCGATCGTAACGTTTGACAAAGACACATGTAATTTCTTCAGTCCGATGGATACCTATCTCCTGACAAAAGAAGACGGCCAGTACTGGCTGAATACCACAAGCTTCCTGGGCATTTCATCGATGAGCTTCAAGCTTGATGTGGTGGATAATGACCATATCAAGGTGTATTACAACGGAACTACAACAGAACTGAAGCGTATCAAGTAACGAAGAAAAATTGAAAGGGGAAAAGGCATATGGATTCCACAGCTTTGATTATACTCGGTGTTTGCGCTGCCTTACTGATTCTGTTTAAGTTCCTTTCTCTGAGAGGGGAGAGCAAGCTGGAATCCCAGGGTAAAATTGTCCGCAGGGAAAAAGGATTCAATGAGAATGCTGAGATTTTTACCATGGGTCCGATTGACCAGAACAAGGTAACCGAAGGCCTTAAGGAAATCGGAAACAGCATGCGGATCAGCATCAATGGCAATACCAATACCCAAAGTTTCAGCATTACGGGCGGCAGCTGGTCCCAATGGTCCGCCAGGCTGAAACTCCTGGAGGCAACCCAGGAGAAGACCGTTTATCGTTTTCTGTTCAGCAACTGGAAGAGCGGAGCCCACAGCACCGCACCGGAAGATCCGACCAGTATGAATCTGGTGCTGACTGCCGTAGAAAAGATGTTCCTCAATATTGATCCCAATACGAAGGTCCATACGGAGCCTGTATCTTACCATACTGAGAAATCCTGAGCAGGATCACAAAACCGCCGGTGCAGGCTGCACCGGCGGTATACGGTTATGGAGAGAAGGGAGACCAGATCATGAAAAAGCAGGCACTATTTCATAAAAACGGAAGGCATTCTCTGAAAAGATGCCTGCTTATTCTATTGTCTGTATGCATGATTATACAGACGGTTCCGATTGTCAGCTTTGCGGATCAGAAACCGGGGACCCGGCTCAGGGCAGCGGCTGAAGAAGGCCTGGAGATTATCCATAGTCTGCCCAACCTGGCAGAAAAGAACAATGTCATAGGTTATGACTATTATGATACGCTTCCATGGTACTGGGAAGGACTCCAGAGAACATTCGATTTATTTGGAATTCACATAACAGATGCGTTGACCAATATGAACCGTAGTCAATACTACTTTACAATGGCATTGACGATGTGCTCAAAAGCGGAACCGATTGACTGGACGAGTTCTGAAGCCCTGCAGAGGGCGCTCGGGGTGAATGGAAACAGTTATAATATTGATGAGATTATCGAAACATTCCAGCTGATCTATGATGAAGATTCACCACTGTTTACTTCAGATATACTTCAGTATGCGAAAGCTTTGAAGGCTGCCAACTATTCAATCAAGGGAATCGATGCCTTTTGTGATATTGTGAATGAGTACTCACTTTTTCTGAGCCTGGACTGGGACCAGGTTGGATACCTGATTGAAGCGTGGCAGGAAAATGGAAACAATGAACTGAAAGAAATAGCATCTGTACTCAAAAACATGAAAGATGTGTTTTCAGGTTCTGTGGAGTCAACGCTGCTGATTATGCAGATACTTGCGAAACACGGATTGGATATTATCATTGACGGGATGATTGATACCACTCTGAATGCTGTTGCAGACGGGGCACTCTTCTTTTATAAAGCTGCACTTTTCGGCGTAGACCTGGTTACGCGCTTCAGTGTTCTGACAGGCAGCTTCAATGACATGAAATATGCAGCCGAAGCACTGGAAGCCTGCAACAAGAGATTCACTAAAGCAAACAAATTCTTCTTTCTCGATGATGAGTACTATATTGAAACAGAAGAAGCAAGGGACAGACTGAAAAAAGACTTTACATGGCTGGCTTATCTGGGCATCAATTACGCGGAAGCCTGTGCGATTATGGATGATGCCTACGTTAATTATATTGAACTTGGAAAGAATTCAATGGCCGGGAACCTTTATATTGATAAAACAATGATTGACCGTGCGGACCGGGCGAGGAATCATGCAAATCAATTTCGGGAGCAGGCGGATCAGATCAGGAACCAGTTGAAACTGGTTAACCTGCTGATTGATAATGGCGGTATGATGCCGGAAGATGTTGAACTTTATGAAGATTACAAAAAAGACTGGGCGCATCACTGGGTGATGAGGGATTATCCCGAAAACTATCTGGATATAACCTTTGAATGGGATTATACCATGAAAGTGGTTGCTCATTTTGAGGGAATGCCGGATAATGAATATGAACTGAAAATATATGAGGATATGACGGATACAGGTTTCTTCGGAGATCCTTTCGAGGGCCTTACCGGTTCATTATGGGTAAATGATCCACTGGAGAGATGCCTGACAGCTGAATTTGGTTATATTGGCGAAATTGACAGGAGCAATCCACTTTTCCCATATATTATCTATTATGAAAATGGCTCCCGATACGGGTCAGAACAGTATTATGTGATAGATGATGATACTGTGAATTCTGATTACTATCGGGATGGCTGGGAAGAACCGGTATATCTGGGACCGGAAGGCGTTGAAGAGTTGTTTGATTACCTCAGTGACCAAGTACTTCTTGCCGCTTCCGGCGCCGGCGCATGGGAAGGACGGATTAAGTTTGATAAGGACGGCGGATTCACCGCATACTATTATGATGAGGATGTCGGAGACGAGGTAATTTATGAGGTTTACTTCACCGGCAGATTTGACACATCATCCATCCAGCTGGACGGTACGAACGGATATCTGTTGCGGGCATCCGAAATTTCCACTCAGCATACACCCGGAACAGAGGCAGTTACAGACTTTGGATCCCGCATCGTATATGAGGAACCACTTTTTAAGGTGGGTGAAACACTGCTTCTGACACGACCGGGGACTCCGGATCCGGAAATTCCGGAAATGGTACAGTCAGAAATCGGCGGCGTTTTTGGTCAATGGGAAGATTTTGAAACGTTCATCACACTTTCCCGGCTGGCAGACGGATGGGGATTCTTCGCAGATGAGACCAGTCCGTTCACCTGGGATGTGGAACCATTTAAAACTATCAGGCAGCCTGATCCGTCATTACCTCTATTTGGAGTTGATCATGATTATACCGGATGGGGCGCAAAGGAAGTATTCAGTTTATTAAGCAAACAAAAGATGTTTTCAATGGACAGCAGTGGAAACTGGACCAGCGAAATGCGTGTCAATTCCGACGGAAGCTTTTACGGAGTTTATTACGACTATGATATTACCGGTTTATTCATTTCTGCCTTCTCTGGCTCTTTCAGCACAAATGTGGAATGGTGCGGAAAAACCAACGGATATCTGACCGTGAAGGACTTTGCTGTTAAGAATGAACCGTACACAAATGGAATTACTGCTGACGGGATGGAATTCATGTATACCGATGGACCGTTCCAGACCGGGGAAAGATTATTCTTTACCCTGCCCGGAACGCATACAGAAGATATCCCTGAAGATGTAAGAAGTCATATTTACTGGTATTATGATCCGTTTGATAATTATTTAAGCCACATAACCCTAAACAAGATTGATTGGGGCTCATCATGGTGGCTGTATGCAGATACAGATTATCCGGATACAAGTGATATAACGCCTATTGCACTTGCGGAAACGGATGAAGCAATATCAAAGGAAGGATCCCTTTTCCCATTTGAGGACAGTGAGACTTATACCAGTGGAAAGTATCAATATGCAGTTCTCCCTGATGGAACAGCAAGAATAACCAAGTATACAGGGAATGATACAGAAATACATATTCCTGCCTCTCTTGATGGGTATTCCATTTCACAGATTGGCGCCAGGGCGTTCTTTAACAACGAGAATCTGGAATCGGTCTGGATGGATCAGGCTCCTTTGACGGTAATCCAATACGAGTCATTCAGAGGATGCGAAAACATTCGGTTTGTTCAGCTTCCGAAAACGCTGAAGGAAATCCAATATATGGCGTTTGATTACTGCATCGGACTGACAGAGATTGTTTTATTCGAACAGGTGCAGATCATTGGACGGCGTGCTTTCAGTTACTGCAAGAAGCTTGGCGAGGTATACTGCCCGGACAGCTTGCTGTATATAGATGAATCTGCTTTTGATCAATGCGACAAGAAAACAATATGGTTCCATGTTGATCCTGACAGCCATGCAGAACACTACTGTGCACTTTATGGATATAATTACCGGTATGGTATTTCGGGAAATTACAATCCAAATCTGGAAACCATTAAGCAAACTATCGATGAAACACAGGCTAAAGGGAGTTATGCGGATGTATGGGTAAACCGGTGGATCAGCCAAACAAAGCCGGAATTAGTTCTGAATATTACCCGTAATGGAGATGATACCCTGCATGCCGCTTTGAACGCCAGTCAGGAAACACTTTTATCCTTTGACTTTATTCCAAATGACAATATACCGGAATCTATTGATATGTGCTCCGGCGGGGAGGAAATGTCATTCCTGGATTTCATTACCATGAATATTGATGCCGAGGAAGGATATGCACTGCGCTTGGAAGGGGATATTCAGGAATTTGACAAACCGGCACTAACCGGAGGGCTGCAATGGGAAGACCTTCTTTTCACTGCGAGTGAGTATATGCCGGATCCACTGATGTATGGATTTGAACCATTATGGCGCGGACCAGTATGGGATGGACACTGGCGCGCGCAAAAGGATGGGCATCAGGCAGACTTGTTTATTGCGAATGCAGATAATGAAAGCGGATATGTTATCCGGATGATCATGGATGAGACGAATGTTTTCGACTGTTCTGAAATAGGATTTTATGATCCTTATACAATGATGATTGATTTTGACAAGTTTGCCGGGATGTTTGTGCTGAATGATGATTCTATCAGCTTCGAACTGGATCCTTTGAGCAATGATCTGAGATTTGTGTATTTTGACTTTACAATGAACGCTACGTTCTATTATGCCGGGGGTTATTCCGGACAGCAGGTGGGATTGATTACACCATTTTCCGATACCATCAGTATTATGTATACAAACTCTCCAACAAGAAGACAGGATGTTCAGTTTTCCACTGAGATGTTTCAGCGTAATAATGAAAAATGTTATCTGGACATCGCATTGCTGTCCATGACACTGAGCACCGCAGCATATAACAGTGCATCAGATAAAGAAGATCAAGCGGGATTGAATATTGTTTCAGCATATCGGTCTCTGGGAATACTGGATAAAGATATCATGCTGTTCAATTACAAGGGGAATAAACTGAACACAAACGGGTACAATGAACGAAGCAGTTCATTCTCGATTGCCAGCAGGGACATGGGCGGATATACTTTACTGCTCATTGTAATGCGTGGAACAAGCACCAGAATAGATATTTTTAGAAACGATTTCAATGTTCAGGATCTCTTAACAGATGCCAATGCAGACAGTGCCAAAATAATCAATGTCAGGGCACACGAAGGATTCCATTACTTCGCTTCACTTGCAGCGACTGGTTTTGACAAGTACCTGGAGGAACATCCCAAAGTCCAGAAGGCACTTGAAGAGAAAAAACTGAAGGTGCTGATCACTGGTCATAGCCTTGGAGCTGCAGCAGCAAACCTGCTGGGTGCATATATAAATGGTGAGTTCTATGGCGATTTGCGTATTCCACAAAGAGATTTGTATGTATATACATTTGCCACACCCAGGACTTTTTTCCCGGATGGAAAAGTTCCACAGACCTCATCCAGTACCAATATCTTCAATTTCCTGGTTCGATCCAGCAATTCGGATCTGGTGGATCCGGTAACTATTGTTCCAAGCGACAGTCGTCATGAATGGCAACGGTTTGGACGAATGGCCATGCTGACAACAATGAAGACCAGCGGAAAAATGCTGGATCATCATGATATGCAAAACTATATTGATGCAATTGTATATAAAATCCAACATAATGAAAGCATAGCCCTATCAATTGATAAACTGGACGATCAGATATATACATGCAAATAAATGGAGCGAAATGGCACAGATGCATTCTCAGGCACTTGAAAAGTACCGGAAAGAAGGAAAAATGATGAAGACAAAGGGAAAAATCAAGATTATCACATTGATTGGAATAACGCTTCTGCTGGTACTCCTGCTGCCCGGGATTGCTGCGGCAATGGAAATTGAACTGGCAGAGTATCGGCCTCCGTCTGCAGGTCTATTGGGTCCGGGAGAATCTGATTCATTCGGAATTGACGCAGAGCCCGCAACTGAGACGGCGGTTCCTTCTGTGCCGGAAACGGTATCTGAAAACCAGGTGCCAAGCATCGACTATATCAGCCTGTGGACCGGGGAATGGATCCTGGCGGAAGATCCCGAGTCTTTTCTGAATATTATGCCTGGTGAAGACGGAAAACTGGATATCCTGGCTATGTTCAACCAAATGATTGGTGTGGAGGCAGAAGTAGTTCCCCATGACGGACAGGTAATCATCTTCAACGGTGATTTTAAAGGTTCCCTGGTTCGCGGGGCAGAAGATTCTGTTGCATTGACCATCAGCGTCCAGTATATGAACGCTGACAACGAATTTTACGATTTTTTCGTGAACCGCGTGTTTGTATTTACTAAAGACGGAAAGCCGATCAAAACTGGTGAAGATGAGAATCAGTGGGCAAGCAGGATGCTGATGGCAACGGATGATATTGTGGTGACAGGAAAACCGGATGAGAAGTATCCTGTTTCGGACACATATGAATTTGAGTATGATGGGGCTCTTCAATCCTGGCGTCATTATGAGAAGAATGATTCCGGAAGTGTCAGCATCAGCCGGTACGGTGGATATACATATTTATATGAGTATGATGAGAACGGACGCCAGAGCCGCGACATAGATTATCAGTATGGTATTATTACAGAGATGACGGAATATGCCTACAACAATGATGGGAAAAAGGTTCTCGAGCATAGAGTATCTTATTCTGATGACGAGGTACGACACGTTTACCGATATTATGATTATGACGCTTCCGGAAGGCAAACTGCAACCAGAATGGCCACAGAGCTTGGAGGTGCGACAGCAGTTGAAGCAGCATATGAGTATGCAGAAGATGGGACATATAAGGAAACACAATATTACGTAAAAAAAGGCAATCAATCAGAAGTTGCCGGCGTGATCTGGTATGACAGCAAGGGACGGGAAACCCAGGATGTTTATTATGTCGATGGCGAGATCTGGCAAAAAAGCACATATCAGTACGATCTGGACGAACAGGGCAGAGTAATACGCAAAGCTCAAACGATTACAGAGAAATGGGCCGGCCAAAGCGATACTACCCGCACATTTTATACAGACTATGTTTATGATGAGAACGGGGTCAAGACTGCGGAAATATCCAGCTATGATTTCGATCCACTCATTCAGACCAAGACATGGCTGAGGAATGAGGAAAACCGCGTTGTATGTGAATATGAAAGCTCACAACGTGCAGACGGAGAAATAGACTTTGTGGAAATAAAGGAATACGATCTGGATCCTGTCAGTTATCGTACGCTTTGTACCAGGGGATACAAATACGGATATAGTTATAGAGGCAGGGAAGCACAGAGTATCAGTTTTACCGTATCTGAAGGAGACCAGGGAACCCGGCTCGGAATCAGGCCGCTGCCTGTGACAAAAGGCGAAATGACCTACAGTTTCTCCATGGATACCTTGAAGAACAACATCAAGAGCATGAGCCGGGATGATATTACCAGGTCATCGTATATGTATCCGGTGGGTGACAGTATTTACGATTCAGACGCCGCGTTTGATTTTTATGGTTACCCCGGGGCGATTCGCTTTGTCTTCACCGGGAAGACATCCAATCGACTGCAAAGTATATGGTGGGTATGCAGGGACGAATCAGCTTCCGCGGAAGAAATCTATGCAGTGCTGGAACGGAACGGAGTGGACTGGAATGGTGACATCAGAAAGCAAACCTTGGATATGCTGGGAACAAGGTCTACGGAAGGCTATTTTGAAGAAGGCTGGGTGAGGCTGGCAGAAGTATCCTACAATGATGAAAAACTGGTTTATCTGTACTTCCGTTTTACATGGAGCGAGCCGGAAGAGGGACTCGTTCAGCCATGGGAAATGAATCCGTCTGATTTCCGGACATCAGATGCACAACCGGTTGATGAACCGATCATTGAATCAATTGAAGATCCGGTTGATAAATCAAGTGGTGAAGGAGCAGAAGAAACGGCAGAAGCTCCGGTATCCGATGAATTGCCTGATTACTCCACATTACTATCCAACGGGGACCTGTTGTTTGATTATGGCCTGGTTGCCTTTGAAAGTCCCGGGGATACGGAACCGATGGTAGCCAAGATGAATGAGGATGGAGTATCATCTTTTATTCGTGCTCCATATCAGGACGAATGCCGGGATATTCTGCAGAAAATTTTCCCCGAAACATCAGAAGAGGAACTTCGGGAGAGGACACTGACAATTGCAAATATCTTTACGACAGTGCTTGATGGTGACCAGGATGCGGAAACCGTAGCATGGAACAGATATGACAGTCCTGATTACGAACGAGGATTTGTAATGATTGCGGGCAGAACAGCCCGGATGATCCGGAGCAGGGATAATGCTGGCCTCCCTTATGTGACAACAGAATATGACATTCCGCTGTCCGGAAACCGGATTCTGTCTATCCTGATTCCGGTGTATGAGGACGGAACACTGGAAGATGCGCAGAAACTGTTCCTGGATACATTAGACATCCGGGATTCCCTGTATGCCGAGCCTCCGGCGGGGAACAACAATACATCGACTGATGAGACGAATATACCGGATTATAAAGAAGAATCAACTGCCACACCCACAACTGAACCAACGGCCACGCCAACGGCTGAACCTACAGCGACACCTACAGCCGAACCCACAGCAACACCTACGGTTGAACCTACGGCTACACCGACAGCCGAACCTACAGCGACACCGACGCCTGAACCAACCGTTACCCCCATACCGGAACCTACGGTGACACCAACACCCATTCCTGAACCGATTGTAATACCGGAACCTGTGCCTGCACCGGATTATTCAGGATGGCTCGGCACATGGCGGGCTGTCGGCTCCGGGCATGAATCCACCATGATCATAATGGAGAACGGCTCCGGCGGGCTGAACATGTTTGTTACATTGGACAACCGGATAACCATCTCCAGCGCACTGGAACCTGTTGAAAACGGGATGATGGATTTTGACAACGGGGATGTGAACGGCCTTCTGACAATGGACCAGGAGCATGT
>JAFRTK010000040.1 GCA_017427165.1 Clostridia bacterium | reverse complement strand
GTCTCGTCACATCCTTCCGCTCGTAGTCCGCCTCGATGTCCTCGCCGGACGGAACGGTTTCCAGCGTTTCCTCCGGCGCGTTCTTCTTCCGCGACCGCAGGATGGAGATGTACCGGTTGTGCGCGATGGAGCACAGGTAGGAATCCACGGAGGACCGGCCCTCGAACTGGTCCGGGTGCTGCAGCGCCCGGAAGAAAGTATCCTGGGTGATCTCCTCCGCCAGGTGGGCGTCCTGGGAAAGCGAGTAGGCAAAAGCATAAACCTTGCGGAAATACCGGTTGTATATCTCCTCAAAGTTCATCTTCCTCACCTCCTCACCATTAAGACGCACAGGCATATCCAAACGTTACAGAAAATTATACAGAAATTTTTAAATAATGCGAATACTTTTCTATGCCCATCAAAAAACGGCTGCGAAAAGGCTCGCAGCCGCATTGAGATCTGTCCGGGTTCATGCCTTCAGGTTGGCCCGCGCCTCCGGGCTGTTCCGGTGGATCATGCCTACCTTTTCGCAGTTGTCCATTTCCGCGCAGTCCCCGCAGGTTTCCACGCCCTTGCCCAGGGCGCACTGCCGCACCTGGCAGAACTTTTCGCAGAAGGGCGTCTTCCTCCCGTCCACGCGGCAGCCGTCGCAGCAGATCATCTCCGGCGTGATCTCCACGCCGTTCAGCTCCGACCACAGCTTCGCGGTCTTCTCCCGCAGCGCCTGGTCATTGTTAACCGTCGCCAGCTTAGCGTCACATTTTTCGCAGTCCAGTCCGCAGTATCCGATCATCTGTTTCATGCTTCCGTCCTCCCCTGTCGGTCGATCAGTTCCTGTACTTCCGCAAGCCGGGGCGGGTGCTTCGGCAGCGGGAACCGGGAAATCGCGATGGCCGAACAGGCGCTGGCAAAGCGCACCAGTTCGTCATCGTTCATTCCGTGCAGCAGGCCGTACACACATCCCGCCTTGAAGGTATCCCCCGCACCCAGCGTGCTCTTTACTTCCACGTCAAAGGGCTTCATCCGCTTCAGCGGCCCGCCCTTCCTTCCGTAGAGCATCTCGCCGCCGCCCTGCGTCAGGATCGTCAGTACCTCCGCCTCCGCCGTCAGCTTTTCCATAATGGTTTCCGGCGCCATGCCTTTGTAATGCTCGCCCGTGCATTCCTTCGACACCACGTTCACGGCCGCATGCCGGTGCAGCTCGGAATCATGCGGGGAATCGATCGTCACATACGGAATCCCGTGCCGCCGGCAGATCTCCGCGGCCAGCAGGCTTTCCTCCCGGAAGAAAGGATCGATGGCCGCCGCTTTGCAGCCGGCGATGTCCTCCTCCCGCGGGATGCTCCACCACCGCTTCCCGGTGGAAAACAGCGTCCGGAACCGTCCCATGGGCGAGCGCACCAGCCCGGCGATCACCACGTAGTCCATCACGCCGGGATCGTCCTCCATCAGGCGCAGGGGCGAAAGGTCCACCTGCTTGTCCCGGTAAAAAGAAACCAGCATCGGCGCCACCTCGGTGCCGATCCACGTGCCGTCCATGCGTACGGATACGCCCAGTGAATCCAGTACGGTGGCGGCGGTCCCGGTTTCCCCGCCGGGCAGGAAATACTGTTCCCCGATCTCCGCGTATTCATCCGGCTGCAGGAATCCGTCCTTCAGCAGGAAGGAATGGGTCCCAAGCACCTGGCCGAACAGATAGGCCTCCGGCTGTCTCATCATGGATCGTTCCTTTCCGGATATGGTTGTGTCTTTTCCCGTATTATATCACCCCGTTATATGGAACACCAGCGGAATATCAAAACCCGCCCCCGTTTCCGGGAGCGGGCCTTTCATGTTTTCACACTTTTTTCCGCAGGAAGAACAGCCGCCGGGTTTCCGCCGGCTCGCCGGGCCAGGCGAAGTGCTCCAGCTTCTCCACCGTGAAGTACGGGGCGAAGATGCCTTCCCATTCTTCATCCGTCCGGGTCACCAGCCGCAGCACGCCGTCCACATACAGCATATTGCCGTTCACCAGCTCCTGTCCCCGGGCCTTTGCCTTTTCCGGGTCCAGCCGGAAGTTCAGCCCGATGATGACCGAAGCGTCCCCCGCCGCAGCCCGCGCCAGTTCCTTCAGGATGCCTTCCGCGGTTTCCGGCGGCACCACGTCCAGCACGTTGGAGCACAACACCCCGTCATACGCGCCGTTCGGAACTTCCTGCAGCCAGTCCGCGCCGATGCACTGCGCATGCACCTGCGCGCCCGCGCCGAAGGCTTCCGCGTAGGCAGCCGCCGACCGGACCGCGCCGGGCGCCATGTCCGCGGCGGTCACATCCGGGCAGCCGCTCTTCGCGGCGATAATGGATGCCCAGCCGTTGCCGCAGCCGTAGTCCAGCACTTTCTTCCGGTTCCCCAGCGAGGCAGCCGCGTCCAGCAGCTTTTCCGAAACGGCCAGTTCCTTCCAGTCCTCCGCGCTGCATTTGCCGAGCTCTTCCCGGTCCTCCTCAGACAGCTCCAGCGCCGCGCTCCAGAAATCCACCAGCGCCTGGTTGTCCAGCTGTTCCTTCGTATCGATCCACACCCAGATCCGTTCCTCCGTCTCTTCGGTGATCACGCCGCCGTTGGCCAGCGCCACCTTCCGGGACGGGATATTGTCCGCGTGGATGGTCAGCAGGGCTTTGCCGATTCCCGTCTCGTTCGCTTTCCGCAGCAGCAGCCGCAGGAGCTCCTTTCCGTAACCCCTGTTCCGGTACTGCGGTGCGATGCCGTAGCCGATATTCCCGCCCTGCTTTTTCAGCGCCTCGGTCAGGAAGCTCCGCACATTGCCAAAGCCCACCGGGGTTCCGTCCACATACAGCCAGTAGGTGGTGGAAGGAACCTTCCAGCCGTCCACCAGGCCCTCCTGTTCGGATTCGGCCACCTTTTTGACGAGCCACTCCCGGTATTCCTCAAAGCTCATGCCGAATACGTTGTTGATGAGTCCGTTCTCATCCTTCGGCATTGTCTGCAGCATGTCATAGATATCGCGTCCGTCCTCCGCGGACAGCTTTCTCAGCTCGGTCATTCCCGTTCCCTTCTTTCCTTCCATCTCGTATACATTCTCCGGCAGTTCCCCGTGGTACAGGCGGGTCTTTACTTTCCGGCCGCCCAGGTGGATATAAAACCCGTTGGACGGGTTCCCATCCAGGCAGCCGACGAAGATCCGTCCGCAGCCCATCCGCCGGAGCTCCTCCATCCCGGCTTCCATCAGCTTCCGGCCGTATCCGTTTCCCTTAACCTTCTTCCGCAGGTACAGGGCAAATACCTCGCCCTGTCCCGGGAATTCCGGATCGTCTGTCATCCCGACGCTGACAAACCCGGCGGTTTCTCCGTCCGCCTCCAGCACAAACTGGTGGTTGTCATGGTCGTCAAAGCACTCCCGTGCCTTCCGGGCCCGTTCTTCCTCGCTGGCGGGCAGGCGGTCCAGCACGTCATCCGCGATGATTCCCCGGTATGCGCCCAGCCAGGATTCCGTGACCACCCGGGCAATATCCCCGCAGTCCTTCCGTTCCCGCCTCCGGATGATACAGGCCATCTGCCGCCTCCTGTCCCTGCCGGATAATTTTCCGATACTATATCATAGAACATAGAAGCAGTTCAACCGGAAATTTCAGGGCAGAAGAAAACCGGCGGCGGATTGCTCCGCCGCCGGGGTTGGGCCGCATCGGTTACTGCGGCTTACAGGTTTTCATCCGGTTTACCCGTTATCCCTCGTTGATGGTGTTCTTCTCACGAAGCGCCTTCACCACAAGGAATCCGATAATGATGCCGAGGATGATTCCCTTGCCGGAGAATACCCAGCCGACCAGGGAGAACGCGGCGGAGAACAGCGTGCCGAAAATCAGGCCGAGCACGCTCAGCAGTGCAGCTCCCACATACACAACAGCGACAATCCCAACGATCATGGCAAACATTTTTCGTGCCCTCCTTTTCATCGTTTCCGGTGATCCTC
>JAFRTK010000039.1 GCA_017427165.1 Clostridia bacterium | reverse complement strand
TGGGTCTCACCAAACCTTTTCCGCTTCGTGATACTCGCGCAAAAGGAGGTTCGGCCGCATGCTGACTTCCTTCTCACAAATTGCCGGGACGCCGGGCGGAATCCTGCTGGTGACGCTGGCGCTGGTACTGCTGCCGTGCCAGGTTTCCGTGTGCATGCGGAGCCTGCATATGCGGCGGCCGCTGCCGAGCCTGCTGCTGTGCGCGCTGCACGCGGCGCTGGGGTTCCTGGTGCTGTGGCTGCTGGTGGACGGCGCGTATACCCACACCTGGGACGGGAAAGCGCGGGAAGCCTTCCCGGGCATCGTGGAGGCGGCGCGGGGACTGCCGTGGATTGTGTTCGCGACGCTGGAGGCGGCGTCCATCCTGGTGCTGGATTTCAGCCGGCGGCGGTGCCGGAAATTCCTGCGGAGCCATCCGGGTCCGCAGATGATCAAGGAAGCGGTGGACCTGCTGCCGGCGGGCGTGTGTTTCGGCGCGGCGGACGGCACCGTACTGCTGGCCAATATGCGCATGGTGGAGCTGGCGCGGGAGCTAACCGGCCGGATGCTGGCGGATACGCACCGGCTGTGGAAAGCCGTGACGGAACGCTGCCGGGAGCAGGACGGGAAGCGGCTGGCCCGCACCGGGGACGGGAAGGTGTGGCTGCTGGACCGGCGGACGGTAACGGCCGGCGGGGAGGAATACGACCAGTTTACCGCCGCGGACGTGACCGAGTCCGTGCGGATCACGGATGAGCTGGAGCAGAACAACCGCCGCCTGCGGGACGTGCAGGCGCGTATGCGGGCCTTCACCGCGCGGGAGACGGACCTGAACATCTCCCGGGAGATCCTGGCCGCAAGGTCCGTGGTGCATAACCACATGGGCAATTTCCTGCTGCTTGGGAAATACTACCTGGACGGAAACCGGGCGGACGAGACAACACTGCTGCATACGATGCGCTCGGCCTGCCGGTTCCTGGTGAACGAAGTGGAACAGCCGGACGACCCGACGGATCCCTGGGACGCCGCGATGAAGGCGGCCGGGGGCATCGGGGTGCGCGCGGCGGTGACGGGGTTCCTGCCGGAGGAGGCCGGGACGCGGGCGCTGGCGGCGAAAATCCTGGAGGAATGCGCGGCCAACGCCTACAAGCACGCGGGCGCGGACCGGATTGAGATGACCTTCCGGCATGAAGGCGGGGAGTGGACGATCTCCGTGACCAACGGCGGCACGCTGCCGGAAGGCCCCGTGCGCGAAACCGGCGGGCTGGCGACGCTGCGGCGGATGGCCGGGGAAGCCGGCGGGAGCATGGCAGTGGAAACGGAGCCGGTTTTCCGGCTCACGGTGACAGTTCCGGATGAAAAAAAGCAATAAATGTGAAAAAAACCCGCATATTCTGATGAAAACCCCGTCAAGTGACGGGGTTACTTTATATGCGTTTTCTGATATGGTGAATACAGGAATAGAAACTGGATATCCCGGGGTCGTCCCCCGGGTCCTGTTTTGGTTGTTTTGAAACGAATATGGAGGAGGAGAGACATGAGGAACCGGATGAAGCGGATTATCGCGATTGTGATGGCCCTGCTGCTTGTGCCGGGCATGCTGCCCGGAGCAGCACTGGCGGACCCGCCCGCAGGCGCGTGCAGCGGGAAGGACGCGGCTGACAGGAATAACGGCCAACATTTCTGGGATGCGGTGGGTAAACAGGCCGCATCATGCACCGAGGCAGAAGGTATCATTTGGAAATGCGTCTACTGCGGCCAACAGTTTTTTGAAAAGACCGGCGATGCCCTCGGCCATGACTGGACCGCCTGGTGGACCGAGAAGGAAGCGACCTGCGAGGAAGCCGGCAGCAAGCGCCATGTGTGCAACCGCTGCGAAAGGGAAGAGACGGAGACGATTCCCGCCCTGGGCCACAAGTGGGACAGCGGTGTAGTGACGAAGCCTGCCTCCTATACGGAGGAGGGCGTGAAGACCTATACCTGCCAGAATGACCGGAGCCATACCCGGACGGAGCGGATCCCGAAGCTGGATCCGACGCCCACTCCGGCGCCGACGGCGACCCCGACGCCAAAACCGACGGCGACCCCGACGCCGAAGCCGACACCCACCCAGGTGCCGACCGCGCCTCCCCATGTGCATACCTGGGGCGAATGGAAGAAGGACGGAAGCGTAAAGGCCAGTTGCACCCAGCGGGAAATGCAGTACCGGGTCTGCAGCGGCTGCGGCCAGGAAGAATACCGCCTCGGCGATTATGGCGACCATGACTGGGGTGAGTGGGAGGTTGTGACGCCGGCCACGGCAATCGAACCGGGCCTGGAGCGCCGCGCCTGCCGGAACGACCCCAGCCACACGGAAGAGCGGGAAATCCCGCCGGTCGGGCCGGCATCCGTGAAGCCGGAGGGCCGGCTGCACCTGGACCTGCATGTAACGGCCGAGTACCACGAATATGAATTCGATGAACCGGTATACCTGGAAATCACCGTGGAGAACCGGAGCAATGTGACGGTGAACCGGCTGGACTACTACGATGCGGACTCTCATGAGCTCATCGGGACGCAAACCGTTTCCCTGGCACCCGGAGAAAGCACCAGCTACAGTTTTATCCGCAACGCGTATAACAACAACTTCGGATGGTATTTAATCAATGCGCGGGCTGTCGGGTTTACGGAAGAACAGGCGGAAACTGCCGGATACGACGACGCAGCTGCCAGCGAAACGACGGTGAAATCCAATGTTGACGAGGCGACTGTACCGTTCCCGCTGTTCCTGACCCTGGATTCCTGGCTGGATCCGGCCCATGCGCAGGAATCATACAATGTGGGGGATCCGGTTTATGTTGTGCATCGGGTGACCAATACCGGGAAAATCACGCTGTACAATATAAAGATCAGTAACGCATCAGACTGGCGGGAAAAGGAAATCGAATATCCGGTCACCCTGCAGCCTGGAGAAAGCTATGAGGTAACGGTCTGCAGGACCGCGGCAGACAACAACGAAGGCAGCTTCCTGTACCAGGGGCGTGCCTGCGCATTCAGCCGTCCGGAAGCCCATCGGGCGTCTGAGGCCACCAATGCAGGAAGTGATGGACCGGAAATCGTGGTTCCGCTGGGGAACGGGGACAAAAAGGACGGCCCGGCCCTGCGCGCGGACAAGAAGGTGGCCAGCCGCCCCGCGAACGGACAGTACTTCACCGTGGGCGAGACAATCGACTGGTCGCTGACGATTACCAATACCGGCACGGAAACCATGACGCACATCTATGCGTGGGATCAGACGACGGGTTCCGACCAAATAGACGTGGAAGACCTGGCCCCCGGCCAGTCCACGACAGTAGTCCTGCCTTCCAGTTATGTGGATGAGGACGTCGTGGCGACCCTGGACTGCTACACAAACATCGCGCTGGTGGCCGCAACAGATGAGAAGGGTTATGAGCATGTATACATGGGTTATGCCTTTGCACCG